>JBCBDL010000001.1:0-113273 GCA_038529695.1 Pseudomonadota bacterium
ATTGGCGTCGGTTGTTGCAGAGATTTGTGCACGTTCAGGCGTGAAAACGTATGATGTTTCGCGGCTTTACGGGGTCGTGCGCGGTTATTCGGTGAGCGATGTCGGGTCTGGCCGCGCTGCGCTTCAGCCTTTGATGTTGGCCTATGGGTTTGAGGCGTTGGAAAAGGGCGGGGTGCTGCATTTCCAGAACCGCATGGCTAAAGATGCGGTCTTGCTCGCAGAAGAGGATCTGGCCGTTGATCCAGAAACGGACCAATCTGTTGTGCTTACCCGGTCACCGGAAGCAGAGTTAGCTGGACGTGTGCAGATTGGGTATCTGAATGTCGATGCCGACTATGAAGCGGTCGCAGCCGAGGCTATCCACCCAGGTGAAATCAGCGTGGCCGTCGCCCGTAGCGAGTTTCCATTGGCCCTGACACGGGCCGAAGGGCAGGCGATTGCAAACCGATGGTTGCATGAAGTGCGTCAGGGGCGGGAGACAGTGAACTTCGCCTTGCCACCATCGCATCTGGATCTGGATGCCGGCGATGTTGTTGCAATCGATACCGTGCTGCATCGGGGGCGATATCGGATCGACCGTGCTGAGAGTGCAGAGCTGCGCCTGATTGAGGCGACACGGGTCGAAAGCGCGACATACGCGCCATATGAAACCACCGATGAAATCGCACCTTTGCAACCTGTTACCCCGCAAGTTCCGGTCGCGTTGCAATTCCTTGACCTGCCGTTGTTGACTGGGGACGAGGTGCCGCACGCCCCTTACGTAGCGGCGGCTGGCACTCCATGGCCCGGTAATGTCGCCCTATACGGTGCCGCGCAGGATAGTGGCTATACACTGCAGGACGTGATCACCAATCCGGCAACAATGGGTGTGACGGCGTCACCGCTTTGGCGGGGACCGGTTGGCATTTGGGACCGTCAATCGGGCCTGGAGGTGACTTTAATTGATGGTGTTTTGGGGTCGGTGAGTGTTGAGACATTGCTGGCTGGTGCGAACACATTTGCCATCGGCGATGGCACGCCGGACCAGTGGGAAATCGTGCAATTTCAGCAAGCTACCCCAACGGGTGAAAACCGCTTTTTGCTGCGAGGATTGTTGCGTGGTCAGGTGGGCAGTCGTGGCTTGATGCCCGATGAATGGCCCACAGGATCCCGGATGGTGATGCTGGATGGTGTGCCGGAACAGATCGCATTGCCTGCGGCGGCGCGGGGTGTCGCGCGCCACTTTAGGTACGGGCCTGCGACGCGTCCATTGTCTGACGAGAGCTTTCTTTACGCAACTTATGCTTTTCAGGGCAATGGTTTGCGGCCCTATCCTGTGGCGCATCTACAGGCGCAAGATAGCGTTGCGGGCGTTGATGTTTCATGGATTCGATGTAGCCGGATTGATGGCGATGCGTGGAGTGACGAGGAGATACCGTTAGGTGAAGATTCGGAACTCTATCGCGTGACTAGTTCGCAAGATGGTGAGGTACGGCGTACGCAAACGGTTGTTTCACCGTCCTGGACCTACCCAACAGGCGACCGTATTGCCGATGTTGGCAGCGCGCCCTACAAGTTGGAGGTTGCCCAGATATCGGCGCGTTACGGCGCGGGACTACCGATGGCTTTAACATTACAGGGGTGATGTCATGCGAGCGCCCACAATGGCGGATATTGAGTCGGGCATTCGCGTTCTTTTGGCGGCGCCCGTCGTATGCCGCCCGGCACTGGCGCGGACATTGTGCGAACAAGCACATGTTGCCGACCGGTTTTGCAAAGCGCATGGCACGCCACATCCGCACTACGGAACGGGTACGTTGATGGCGGCATCGTCTACTTTTCGCCAAGTGCCGCGTTGCCACGACAACCCACGTGATTTTCTTACCAGTATGGGCGTCCTGGTCGCGGCCTTGATCGCCTTTCATGACAATCAGCATCTGTGATCTGCATGATCACAGCTTTATTCTTGGCGATTGCGGACAAAGTGGACTAGATAGTAAGCTCTGATTGGAAGGAGCCCGCTATGGCGCATCTGAAACCGTCCCTGACCGAAGTTGATCCGATCTGGCACCGCATTTGCGCTGAAGCCGAGGAGGCCATCGCTGCCGAGCCGCTGATGGGTGGACTGATCCATTCTGGTATTCTGCATCACCAGACCTTTGACGGCGCTTTGGCGTATAGGTTGTCTATGAAACTGGCTTCATCCGAGATGTCAGAACAGATTTTGCGCGAGATTGCCGATGCGGCTTATGTCGCAGATCCGAGCCTGACGGCGGCGGCGCGTGCTGACCTTGTGGCGATCTATGATCGTGATCCTGCATGCCATCGGTTCCTGCAGCCGATATTGTTTTTCAAGGGCTTTCAAGCGGTGCAATCCTACCGGTTGGGTCATTGGCTGTGGGAGAATGACCGACGTGATCTGGCCTATTTCGTGCAAATGCGCGTGAGCGAGATGTTTGGCGTAGATATTCATCCGGCCGCCAAGATTGGGCAGGGGATCATGATTGACCATGCGCATTCTGTGGTTGTCGGGGAGACCGCGGTTGTTGGCGACAACGTGTCTATGCTGCATTCTGTTACTCTTGGCGGCACGGGCAAGGAGGATGATGATCGGCATCCCAAGATCGGCAATGGCGTTCTGATTGGTGCTGGCGCGAAAGTCCTAGGCAATATAAAGGTCGGCCATTGCAGCCGGATTGCAGCAGGATCGGTCGTTCTGGAAGAAGTGCCGCCGATGAAAACGGTGGCAGGTGTGCCAGCGAAGATCGTGGGAGAGGCCGGGTGTTCGCAGCCATCAATGACGATGGATCAGCTTTTGAACCCGATCTAGGAGAGAAGCCGGCACTTGGCGGCGCCGGCTTCGTCGCTCAAGCAAGCATCGTCATTGGGTTTTCAAGGTTGTCCTTGATCGCCTGTAACAGGTTTGCCCCCAACGCCCCGTCAATCACGCGGTGGTCTACGGAGAGCGTAGTGGACATCACGGTTCCAACGCTCAGTTCTCCATCTGCACCGACGATCGGCTTTTTGACGCCAGCACCGACGGCGAGGATTGCTGCATGCGGCGGATTGATGATCGCGTCGAAATTGTCGATCCCGAACATGCCCAGATTGGAGATTGCAAAGCTGCCGCCCTGATATTCATGTGGAGCCAGCTTGCGTTCGCGGGCGCGCGCAGCAAGGTCTTTCATCTCTGCCGACAGGGCGGAAAGTGACTTCATATCAGCGTCTTGCAGTACAGGCGTGAACAGTCCGCCTTCGATGGCAACGGCGACAGCAACGTCGGACTTTTTGAATTGTAGCCTTCGGTCACCGGCCCAGACGGCGTTTGCCTCTGGCACTTGTTGCAGGGCAAGCGCACAGGCCTTGATGATGAAGTCATTGACCGACAGTTTCACGCCGCGTGGTTCAAGCTGTTTGTTCAGTTGACTGCGGAATTTCAGCAGGTCATCCAGCATGATATCGCGCCGCAAATAGAAATGCGGCACCGACTGCTTCGCTTCTGTCAAACGCGCTGCGATGGTTTTCCGCATCCCGTCGAGCTTTACCTCATCATGCGGGCGATCGGCATAAGTCTTCAGCACGGCATCGGTTGCCGGGCCCGCTGCCATGGCAGCAGCGGCTTCGGCCTTTACCGGTGCAGCAGCGGGCTTTGGCGCCGTTGTCGCATTTTCGACATCCGCTTTGATGATCCGACCATGGGGGCCAGAACCATTGATCTGCGTCAGATCCAGACCTTTATCAGCCGCGATCCGACGGGCCAGAGGCGTGGCAAAGATCCGGTGACCATCTTTTGCGGGCGCTGCTGGTGCCGGTGCTGCGACCGTTGGTACAACGTTCGGCGCAGGGCTAGGCGACGCTGCGGCGGCGGACGAGGCACCGGTTGAGACGTTGCCGATATCGTCGGCGCTTTCACCGTCTTCCAGCAATACTGCGATCACATCGTTCACTTTCACGCCTTCGGTGCCTTCGGGCACGATGATCTTGCCCATCACACCTTCATCCACGGCTTCGAATTCCATCGTCGCCTTATCGGTTTCGATTTCGGCCATCACATCGCCGGATGAAACGGTGTCCCCCTCTTTCACCAACCATTTGGCAAGTGTGCCTTCCTCCATTGTTGGGGACAGGGCGGGCATCAGAATTTCTGTTGGCATCACGCTGTCTCCTTAACGATAGGTGACTTGTTTAACCGCAGCGACAACTTCGTCAGCGGTGACAAGGGCATGTTTTTCAAGATTGGCGGCATAGGGCATCGGCACATCCTTGCCCGTGCAAGTGATCACCGGTGCGTCCAGATAATCAAAGGCCTGCTGCATGATTTCGGATGCGATCCACGACCCGACAGAGCCTTGCGGCCAGCCTTCTTCGACCGTCACGCAGCGATTGGTCTTTTGGACCGAGGCAAGCACAGTTGGCATATCCATTGGGCGCAAGCTGCGCAGGTTGATCACCTCGGCATTGACGCCTTCCTCAGCAAGCTTTTCAGCCGCTTCCATCGCATAGGTCATACCGATACCGAAACTGACGATGGTCACGTCATCACCGCTGCGTTCAATTTTTGCCTTGCCAAAGGGAATAGTGAAGTCATCCATCACCGGCACGTCGAAGCTCTTGCCGTAGAGGATTTCATTTTCAAGGAAAATGACGGGGTTCGGATCGCGGATGGCGGTTTTCATCAGGCCCTTCGCATCTGCAGCCGAGTAGGGCATGACAACTTTCAGCCCCGGCACCTGCATATACCAAGCGGCATAATCCTGACTGTGCTGCGCCCCCACGCGGGCGGCGGCGCCATTGGGTCCACGGAACACCATCGGTGCCCCCATCTGACCACCCGACATATACAGCGTCTTGGCAGCAGAGTTAATAATGTGGTCAATGGCTTGCATAGCAAAGTTGAATGTCATGAACTCTACGATGGGTTTCAGCCCACCAAAGGCCGCACCCACGCCGATCCCGGCAAAACCATGTTCGGTGATCGGCGTGTCAATGACACGTTTCGCGCCAAATTCATCCAGCAACCCTTGTGAAATCTTATAGGCGCCCTGATACTCGGCGACTTCTTCACCCATCAGGAACACGTCTTCGTCGCGGCGCATTTCCTCGGCCATCGCATCGCGCAGGGCCTCGCGCACGGTAGTTTGTTTGACCTCAACATCCGCATCCCAGTCAGGAGTGGTGTCAACGCTGACTGCGGCGGGTGCCGCAGCGACCGGCTCTGCGGGTGTGGATGGAGCCTCTGCTGCTGCGGGTGCAGGCGCAGGCGCGGCCCCAGTTTCGGGGACGTCTTCCCCATCTTCAACCAGGATCGCGATCACATCGTTTACCTTGACGCCTTCGGTTCCTTCGGCAATCAGAATCTTGCCAACAACCCCTTCATCCACGGCTTCGAATTCCATCGTGGCTTTGTCGGTTTCGATTTCTGCCATGATGTCGCCGGAGGAAACAGTGTCCCCCTCTTTCACCAGCCATTTTGCCAAAGTGCCTTCTTCCATCGTGGGGGACAGGGCGGGCATAAGAATTTCGGTCGCCATGATTTAAGCCTCCACTTCTTCGTAGATATCCGTCCACAACTCCTCGAGCGCCGGTTCAGGACTTTCCTTTGAAAACTCTGCAGCCTCGTTGACAATCGCCTTGATCTCTTTGTCGATGGCTTTGAGTTCGTCATCGCTGGCATGTTTGCCTGTGATCAGCATGTCGCGGATTTGTTCGATTGGGTCGCGTTCATCGCGCATTTTCTGCACTTCTTCACGCGTGCGGTACTTGGCGGGGTCCGACATGGAGTGGCCGCGATAGCGGTATGTCTTCACTTCAAGAATATATGGCCCCTTGCCCGCGCGGCAGTGCGCGACAGCCCGTTCACCCGCTTCTTTGACAGCCAGCACATTCATGCCATCCACTTCCTCACCGGGAATACCGTATGCGGCACCGCGTTCCCACAGTGAGGGCGATTTGGTTGAGCGCTTCACAGATGTGCCCATCGCATACTGATTATTTTCGATGACGAATACGACGGGCAAATCCCAGAGTTCTGCCATGTTATAGGTTTCGTACACTTGACCCTGATTGGCGGCACCATCCCCAAAATAGGTAAATGTCACGCGATCATTGCCTTTGTATTTGTCGGCAAAGGCCAAACCTGCTCCAAGCGGCACTTGCGCCGCAACAATACCATGGCCACCATAAAAGTGTTTCTCTTTCGAGAACATATGCATGGAGCCGCCTTTGCCCTTAGAAAAGCCGCCCTCGCGCCCCGTCAGTTCAGCCATGATACCTTTGGGATCCATCCCGCAGGCCAACATATGCCCATGGTCGCGGTATGACGTGACCCGCTTGTCGCCCTCATCCGCTGCAGCCTCAAGTCCTACAACCACCGCTTCCTGACCGATATAAAGGTGGCAGAACCCGCCGATCAAACCCATGCCGTATAGCTGGCCTGCCTTTTCTTCAAATCGCCGGATCAGCAGCATTTCACGGTAATGTCCCAGCAATTCCTCGGCTGAGACGTTTGGTTTCGCGGCGGCCTTTTTGGGCGGCATGTGCAATCCTCCAACGCTTGGCTATATAGTTTAGTGTTAAACTATCCTCTAAACTATGCGCACAAAAATTGCGAGGGCGAAAGTGACGCCCCGTCACGCAGGGCGCACATAGCCGGGTTGCGTCTAGCGGATAACGATTTCGTCTGCGCGGATCAGGCCCAACACGTCGCGGGCCTGTTCATCCAAGAGATCAAGGTCAAGAAAATCGTCAGACAGACGCATGGTCAGATTTTCCATGCGGACAACCTCGGACTGCAGCGCCGCCAGTTCCGTTTGTAGCGCATCACCTTCGGCCCGCACCTCGATCCGTTTGAAAAGGCCGTAATCACCCTGCACCGCGGCGAAGGTGAAATAGAGCCCCAGCATCAAAGCCCCGAGAAAATAAAAAACTGCACCCAGATGGGGACGACCACGACGCGTCATTTACTTGCCTCTTGCGCCGCCTCTTGTCGGGCGACTGTGCGGAGAATCGCATATTTGATTCGGCTTGTGAATCCCTAAAATACTGAAGCGGCAGGTTTATCCTGCCACAGAAGCTGCATAGATGTCGTCAATCGCAGTGTTGAGCATGTCATTGAAAGCAGCATCGCTTTGATCGGCGGACAAGCCTTCTGTCAGGGCGCGCGAGAAGCTGGCGATGACGCCTCTGTTCTGTGCCAGGCGCGCATTTGCATCGGCGCGGCTATATCCGCCCGACAGCGCAACGACCCGCATGACGTTCGGGTGGTCGACCAACGGCTGATAAATATTGGGCTCTTCGGGCAAGGTTAGCTTGAGCATTACCATCTCCTCCGGTGCCAGGGCGTTCAGGTGCTTCAATACTTCATCGCGCAACATCTCTTCGGCTTTGGCTTTGTCGACCATGTTGATGTTGATTTCGGGCTCCAGAATCGGCACGAGGCCATGCCCGTGCACCCGTTTTCCTTCGGCAAATTGCTGGTCGATGATCGCGGCGATACCTTTTGGGTTGGCCGTATTGATGACCGACCGCATCTTGGTGCCAAAGACGCCGTAGCCTGCGGCACGCGGCAGCACGGTGTCCAAGTGATCCATGGGCTTCATCAACTGTACGCCATCGGCTTCGTCCATCAAGCCTTTGTCGATTTTCAGAAATGGGACAACATGGCGATCTTCCCACAGAAACTTGGCCGAAGGCTTACCATTAATCTCGCGGTCCATCGTCATCTCAAACAGGATGGCACCGACAATCTTGTCGCCGGTAAAGGCGGGCGCATTGACGATCCGGCTGCGCATCGCGTGGATCATGTCAAACATCTCGACATCATTCGCATATGCCTCGGCGGGCACACCATATGCGGCAAGTGCCTTTGGCGTTGATCCGCCACTTTGATCCAATGCGGCCACAAAACCGTTTCCATCACGGACCTGTGCGGCCATTTCCTGCTGTGACATGCCAATTGCCTTAATTCTAAAATTGCGTTCCAGATTGTACCTAAGCGACAGGTTCAGGGCTGGCAATTATGGTCGCGCTAACAGGCGCTTGGAAAAATGATCAACTGGCCCCACCACATGTGTGGGGCCAGTATCCCATCAGTTGTTGATCAAGTATGCGCCTGGCAGGTCGGCGTTGATCCAATCGGTCACTGCACGTTGCTGCATTTCGGCCGCGATCCCTGTCCAGACCTTTGCGACGGCTGGCCCACGCGCGCCGAACCGCGCTTCAATCTCTTCGCGTAAGGATGTTGCGGCAATGTCACCTGCCGCCTCAGCCAAAAGCGCATAGTAATAGGCGCGTGCATAGGATCGTGCCTGGCCGGACCCGGCAAAGTGGGCCAGTGACAGCACGCGCAGATCGCGCGGGTCATCACCAGAGACAAGCGTGACAGGCTCCGGCGCGTTGGTCTGCAACAGGTAAGCGTCTTGCGCGGCCAGTACCGTCTGGGTCGTCATCTGCGCCTCTAGCCGGTCAAGCTGTGCGGTTGCATTGGGCATTCCCGCTGCCGCTGCGATCAATGCATAGCCGTAAGCGGCAGGCACATCTTGGTCCTGTGTCATTCGCGCCATCAAGGCTGCTGCGGGGCCTGAAAACTCCGGATCGTCCAGCAGCGGCAGCAATAGATCTGGCACCAATGCACTGCTTCTTGGAACGCCGCTGCCATCCAGCAACGCGCGGGCAAAATCGATCCGCTGCGTGTTCGACAGGGTATCGGGCGTCTGGATCGCGGCGAGGTCGGTCAGGCTCAGAATTTGGGTGCGGGCGAGTGGCGTGGTACGCGCCTGCAGGCCCAGTGCCGCAATCAAGGTCTGTGGTGTGTTGTACATGTCCGGCTCAATCACGATCCCGGTCGGCGGCAGATCTGCCTGAATGGTGATCTCGCCCGGATTGGTGACAAAGGCCTCCACCTCGCCCATCAGATCACCGACAAAGTTCCGCTCAACCGCGCCAAGGGCGCGCAAACCACCTTCGCTGATGAACTGCGAAACGGCTTCGGTTCCCAATTCGCGGATCGTGACGGGATCGCGCAGATTTTCTGGCAAGACCTGTGAAATCGCGGCCCATCCGCCATCGTCTTTGAGCGTGACAACGGCACGACTGACGCGGACCGCCGGATCGCCGGGATATCCGAATTCGCTGAGGCGGGGCAGGATCGTGCCGCTCGCGGAGTAATCAAGCACGCCAAATCCGTTAATGGCAATCGTGCTGTCAATCGCCGTTTCACCGGTGGTGTAGGCATAGCTGGCCCTGACCTTGAACTGATCCAGCGGCACATCCCTGTAGCCTGCGGTGCGCAGGGCAAGTGCAATGTCGCGTTCGACACATGCAAGGGTCGCGCGGGCACCGATCAGGTTCAGGTTCAGCTTGGCCGTGGTCTGAAACGGGCTTGCAAAATCGCTGGATAGCGTCGCGCGTTCGATTGTGATCTCGCATTGGCGCGCCTGATCATAAGGCAGCAGGGGACGGGCGACGATGCCCGAGATTGACACGATCCCGCGCAGTGGATCAGCCGATAGATGGTCGTATTGCAACTCCATCCGGGTTCTGATCGCAGTGATCGCGCTGTTTGCGACCGCTGCGGCGATCCGGTCAGGGCTAAAGAATGCGCCCAAGGTCAGTTGCGGATCGCGCTCCTGCGCATGGGTGGGCGCGGCAATGACAAGCGCAAGTGCGGCGGGAAGTTTTGAAAAATGATACATGATGTGCTCCTTCGATATTTGAACGATGTACATGAACATTGTTCAAATTGCAAGAGTACGCTGTATGAAGCCATGTGAGCCAATGCCATCTAGGGGGGGCTCAGTTAGCTGAGCGCAGCAACGCCAGGCAATTCCTTGCCTTCCATCCATTCCAGAAACGCCCCGCCGGCGGTGGAAATGTAGGTGAAATCATCGGCTGCCCCCGCTTGGTTCAGCGCTGCAACCGTATCACCGCCACCCGCGACTGTGATGAGCTTCCCCGCCTTCGACAAAGCCGCTGCCTTGGCTGCAGCGGCGTTTGTGGCTGCATCAAACGGGGTGATCTCGAACGCACCCAAAGGACCATTCCAGACAAGCGTTTTCGCCTTTTCAAGAACTTCGGCGATGTAGGTCACTGTTGCAGGCCCAGCATCCAGGATCATCGCATCGGCGGGGCAGGCATCAGGTGCCACGGTTTCGCTTGCAGCACCTGCTGCAAATTCGCGCGCAACCACGATGTCGCGGGGCAGGATAATTTCGCACCCGGCGGCGTCTGCCTTGGCCAGGATTTCGCGCGCCGTGTCAGCCAGATCATGTTCACATAGCGACTTGCCGACGGCCATGCCTTGTGCGGCAAGAAATGTGTTCGCCATACCGCCGCCGATCACCAGATGATCGACCTTGCCGACCAGATTGCCAAGCAAATCCAGCTTGGTTGACACCTTCGCCCCGCCGACCACAGCGACAACCGGCCGATCCGGTGTGCCGAGCGCCTTGTCCAGTGCGCTTAACTCCTCTGCCATCAGACGTCCGGCACAGGCGGGCAGCAGGCGTGCGATTGCTTCGGTGCTTGCATGGGCACGATGCGCGGCAGAGAATGCGTCGTTGACATAAATGTCACCCAAACCCGCCAACCGCTTAGCAAACCCCGCGTCGTTCTTTTCCTCACCGGGATTGAAGCGCAGGTTTTCCAAGAGAAGAACCTCATCGCCTTTCATTTCTGCTACGGCGTCACCGTAATCGGAATTCACCCAAGTCACAGGTAGGCCCAGCACATCAGCGACGGTTGGCGCGATGATCTCAAGTGACATTTCCGGCACGGTCTTCCCCTTGGGCCGGCCAAAATGCGCCATCAGGATGACCTTGCCGCCCTTCGCCTGAATGTCATCGACCGTTGGTATGATCCGTTCGATCCGCGTCGCATCGGTCACCTTGCCGTCTTCCACCGGCACATTGATATCGACGCGGACCAGCGCACGCTTGCCTGCAAAATCCATGTCATCGAGTGTCTTCCAAGCCATCTGCCGCTCCTGTGATCGGGGTTTGCGCGCTTTGTTGCGGCAATGCGTTGCCCGCGTCAACCAGACCCGCTTGGCAATCGGGGCCATGGGTCATATGACAGTGGCCAACAATAAGTGCGAGGAGCATCCAATGGCCGAAATCAAAGACCCCGAAAACACCATCATCATGACGCTGAAAGACGGCGATGTGGTGATTGAACTGATGCCCGATGTTGCACCGGCCCACACGGCACGCATGAAGGAACTGGCACGCGCTGGTGCTTACGACAACGTGTGCTTTCACCGGGTGATTGACGGTTTCATGGCACAGACGGGTGACGTGGCCAATGGCAATATGGAGGGAAACTTTAACATCGGCCGCGCAGGCACTGGTGGATCCGACATGCCCGATCTGCCAGCAGAGTTCTCCAAGATCCCCCATTCACGTGGGTCATTGGGTGCGGCGCGTTCACAAAACCCAAACTCGGCCAACAGTCAGTTCTTTATCAACTTCAAGGACAATGATTTCCTGAACGGCCAATATACAGTCTACGGCCAGGTGATTTCCGGCATGGAGCATGTGGATGCGATCACCCGCGGTGAGCCGCCGATGAACCCCGACCGGATGATCAGCGTCAAGGTTGCTGCCGATGTATAAGCTGTCTGCCGTTCTGGCTGTTTTGGCCGCACCGGTCTTTGCCGATGGTCTTGAAATCGATGTCGCGGGCGAGGCGAATGGAACCATCGCCATTGACCTGTTTGAGGAAACCGCGCCGCTGCATGTGGAACAAATCACCACGATTGCGGCCGCTGGCGACTATGACGGCGTGGTATTTCATCGGGTGATCGATGGTTTCATGGCGCAGACAGGTGATGTTCGCAATGGTGTTCTGGGCGGCAACCTGTCTCGGGCCGGCATGGGCGGGTCGGAACTGCCTGACCTTCCCGCCGAATTCTCTGATATTCCATTTGAGCGTGGTGTTGTCGGTATGGCGCGCAGCCAGAACCCGAATTCTGCCAATAGCCAGTTTTTCATCATGTTCGAGCCAGGATATTTCCTGAACGGGCAATATACCGTCGTCGGTGAAGTGACGTCGGGGATGGAGATCGTGGATGCTCTGAAACGCGGCACCGGGGCCAATGGCGCGGTGATTGGTCAACCGGACGTCATGACGTCAGTGCGCGTGACTGAGTAACAATTCAAAAGCGCCCCCTCACATTTCGGCGAGGGGGCTATGCGACCCAGCCTGCATCAGACACTCTGCGTCTACCGCGAGGAGAAACAGATGCGCCTGACCCCGATACTTGCTGCCTTTTGTCTGAGCGCCGGCATTGCTGGTGCAAGCCCTGAATTCTGGTCACACGAATGGCCGGATACGAATTTTGAAGAAACCAGCGTCGAAAATTGGGTTGAGATCCTGTCTGGCGGACCTCCCAAAGATGGGATCCCAGCGCTTGACAATCCTGCATTCAAGCCGGTGGCGGATGCCGCAAATCTTTCTTCACGCGAACCTGTGATCACGCTGGAGATCGAAGGTGAAACTCCGCGCGCTTATCCAATTCGCTACCTGACGTGGCATGAAATCGTGAATGATGTTGTGGGCGGTGTTCCTGTCGCGGTGACCTTCTGCCCATTGTGCAATTCTGGCATCACCTTTGATCGCCGGACGAATGCAGGTGTGTTGAGCTTTGGCGTGTCCGGGAAGCTGCGCAATTCAGACATGGTCATGTATGACCGCGAAACCCAGAGCTGGTGGCAACAGGCCGTCGGGGAAGCCATTGTTGGCGACCTAACCGGAACAGAACTGATCAGTCTGCCAAGCTGGATGGAAAGCTGGGACGCGTTTTCGACCCGCAACCCAAATGGATTGGTCATGGAGCAGCCTGAATATCGTCGCAACTACGGCGTGAACCCCTATGTGCGCTACGATAGTTCCAACCGGCCCTTCCTGTATTCTGGCGAAATGCCGCCATATAATATTCCCGCCCTCGTCCGTGTTGTCCGTGTGAGGCAGCAGGCCTGGCCGCTGACGCGTCTGGCAGAGATAGGCACCTTAACCGAGAGCGGGATCACATTCACCTGGACGGAGGGGCAAGCCTCGGCCCTGGATAGCGAGGATATCGGTGCCGGCAAAGAGGTCGGCAATGTGCGCGTGCGTGACGCCGCTGGCGCTGATGTGGCGCATGACGTGATGTTCGCTTTTGCCTTTCACGCCTTTTGGCCAGACGGTGAATGGATGCTCGGAAACTGAGACATCGCTGCCGGTCAGAACGCCCGTTCCCTCTGGCAGAGGCGACGTCGAAACAGAAATACTCCCCATGTGGACTTTTCTGCCTACCGCGCGCAGCCTGATCAGAGAAAGAAAGACATCGGTGGCACATTGACACGCGGCGCTTTCGCGCATGATCTGCTCGCATGGAAAAGAAGTCCCAGATTGATCTGTTCGGTGCGGTCGCACTGACAGGATTTGCTCTCCTCCTTGCGTTCAATCAGGTTGTCATCAAGGTGACGAATGGCGGATTGCAGCCTGTGTTTTTTGCAGGTGTCCGGTCTGCTGGGGCAATCCTATGTATCTGGCTTTGGTTGCGTTGGCGCGGCATTCCGCTGCGGTTTGAACCGGGCACGCGTTTTGCCGGGGTTCTGGTGGGCTGCGTGTTTGCATTCGAATTCCTGTGCCTGTTCATCGCGCTTGATCTGACCGCCGTGAGCCGGGCAAGCGTCATCTTCTATTCCATGCCGGTTTGGTTGACCTTGATGGCCCATTTTTTCATGCCGGATGACAAGATCACGCCGCTGAAGTCCTTGGGGCTTGGTCTGGCGCTGGCGGGGGTCGCAGTGGCCATTCTGACGCGCGATGACCGTGCAGGCAGCATCTGGGGCGATCTGGCCGCTCTGGGCGCGGCTATTGGTTGGGCCGTCACGGCGATGATCGCAAAAGCCTCTTCACTGTCGCGTGTGCGCCCTGAAATCCAGCTTTTCTGGCAAGTGGCTGTATCGGCCCCGATCCTATTAATTGCTGCATTGTTCTTGGGGCCACTTATACGTGATCTGCAGCCAATCCACATCGCCGGACTGATCTTTCAAATCGTTGTCGTTGTCAGCGCCGGCTTCATCTTTTGGCTCTGGCTGTTGTCGATTTATCCGGCATCGGGTGTTGCCTCATTCAGCTTTCTGTCGCCGGTGTTGAGCGTTGCACTGGGCTGGCTGCTGCTGGGCGAAGAGATCGGTCCCAGTCTGATTGGTGCGTTGGTTCTGGTTGCGGCGGGAATTGTACTGATCAACCGTCCGGTCAGGTCCCGCAAAATGTTCGCGTAACCCGTTCGTCCTGTGTCGGAGCGCGCGCAAACGGGGCGGTGTCGTCGGTCAAATCAGCGTAAGGCAGCGTAACGGCGGCCAAAAGCTTATGAAATGGGGCCAAATCGCCATCCCGACCGGCGGCAATCACATCTTCGACCTGATGGTTGCGCGGAATGATTCTTGGGTTGGCTTGGCCCATAATCTTAGTGGCATCAGGCGATTTTTGCGTCTCCCAGCGCGCCGCCCAGGCATCAAATCCGTCGCGGTCTATGAACTGGTCGCGCGCACTGTCGCGCCCAAGATTAGCGAAGACATTTGTAAAATCTGCCCCATCCTTTGTCATGAGATCCAAAAGATCGGTAACCAGATCACGGTGATGATCGGTTGCGTCGACGATCCCCAGTTTCCGCCCGAAGACATCCAGCCACGCCGTTTCGTAATGCTGCGGAAATCGATGCACGGCAGCGGTGAAATCCTCGATCGCTTTGTCCCTGTCAGGCATCAATGGGATCAGCGCTGTGGCAAATTGTGCCATGTTCCACGCGCCGATCCCAGGCTGGTTGGAATAGGCATAACGGCCATATTGATCAATAGCGCTGAACACCGTGTCGGGGTGAAAGGCATCCATGAACGCGCAGGGTCCGTAATCAATCGTCTCCCCGGCGACGGAGACATTATCCGTGTTCATCACCCCGTGGATGAAGCCAAGACCCATCCACTGGGCGATCAGTTGGGCATAACGGGCGATCACAAAATCTAGCAGATCGGCTGGGCCCGCTGCTTGCGGGTAATGACGCGCAATAACATGGTCTGTCAGGGCCTGAAGCGCATCCATGTCGCCACGCGACGCAAAGAACTGAAAAGTGCCGACACGGACATGGCTTTGCGCGACACGTGTGATGACAGCACCAGGCAGGATCTCTTCGCGGTAGACGAGTTCTCCCGTCGTGACGGCGGCCAGCGCGCGGGTGGTTGGGACACCCATGGCATGCATCGCCTCACTGACAAGGTATTCGCGCATGACCGGGCCCAGCCACGCCCGTCCGTCGCCGCGCCGCGAATAGGGGGTTGGTCCGGATCCTTTCAACTGGATATCACGGCGGATGCCGTCAGTTCCCACAACCTCGCCTAGCAAGATCGCGCGCCCGTCGCCCAATTGCGGGTTCCAATTGCCGAATTGATGGCCAGCATAGACCTGCGCTAGTGGCGCCGCACCGTCTGGGATGTGGTTGCCAGCAAAGACTTTTGCCGCGTCATCGCCCAAGTCAATGCCAAGGCTGTCGGCCAGCGGCATGTTCACTGAAATAACCTGCGGATCCCTTACAGGTGTCGGCAGCAATGGCGTAAACATCTGCGGCGGCAGCTTTGCATAGGTATTGTCGAATGGGATCTTCATAGGCGTGCCAGCCGTGCTGCTAGCAGTGCATAGAAGCCTGATGCATCAATATCCTTCATGAACATCGCGTTAGCCTTGCGGTTTGTCACGCGCCACCAATCGGCGACCGTCATACCTAGCGTTAGTTCGGACTGCGTTTCAATCTCGACATTGATTTGGCGACCTTTGAACAATTGCGGTTCGATGAGGTAGGCGATGGTGCAGGGGTCATGCAGTGGGGCGCCCTCTGATCCATATTTTTCCATGTCGAAACGTTCAAAAAAGTCGGTCCAGGCGGCAACCATATCGCCCACCTGACTGTGCATAGACCGAAATGCATCAATGCGTGGCTTCGTCGTGAGCGCCTTGTGCGTGACATCGAGTGGCATCACCGTCAAAGGGACGCCTGCGTCAAACACGATTTTGGCAGCTTCAGGGTCCACATAAATATTGAACTCGGCTGTCGGGGTGATGTTGCCCACCTCGAAATAGGCCCCGCCCATCAGGACGATTTCCTGCACCCGTTCTACGATATCCGGGGCGCGTTCAAAGGCGGTCGCGATATTGGTCAGCGGGCCGATCGGGCAGAGTGTCACGCTTCCGCTGGGTTCGTCGCGCAGAGTTGCGATGATGAAATCGACCCCATGTTGGTCTTGCAGTGGCATGGACGGATCGTTCATGACTGGCCCGTCGAGCCCGGTTTTGCCATGCACATGTTCTGCCGTAACCAGCTTGCGCGTCATCGGGGCGTCACAACCTGCGAATACCCTAATGTCAGGTCTTCCTGCCAATTCGCAGACAATCCGTGCGTTCTTCTGGGTCAGATCCAGCGGCACATTGCCCGCAACTGCCGTGATCCCCAGAACATCGATGTCTTCGGGGGACGCAAGGGCCAAAAGGATCGCCACGGCGTCGTCTTGGCCGGGGTCTGTGTCGATAATGATCTTGCGCGGGGGCATGCACAGGTCCTTGATTATTCAAGGCGTAAAGTGGGGCACCTGTGGGGCAGGAGCAAGGGGTCAGACGCGTCCATGTGCCTTCAGGCGGGCATAAAGTGTCGGCGTAGCGGCATTGCCGGCCTCAAGCGCCAAGACGTAGGCTTGCGTTAGAAAGAAACAGGCAGCATCCCCATCTTCCGCTTTTTCAGCGGCGCGGGTGTAGAGCGTGACAAGTGCGGACTGATCGCCACGGGCATGGGCATCCAAGAGCGCCTCATCCAGCGTCATATGATGCCATCTTTCCTGCCACCCAATCGTGAAAGCAATGGGTGGGTCCGTCCATGGCGGGGCTGAACCGCCCGCCGTCAAATCCCGGCGCGTACCGGCCCTTTTGCATGCCTTCGACAACAAAGATGTCCTCTTCAAACACCTCTTTCCATTGTGCGCTGTTCTGCATGCGCAGGCTGTCGTCAATGTCCGAGGAGGCGTAGTAGATATGCACATGTTCAAGGGTGACGTCATGCGATTTCGGCTCTAACACGATGACAAAGGCATGGTCGCGTTGCACGCCGAGCAGCACATTGGGATAGACGGTCAAATACTCACCTCCTGTGTCCCATTTGTCGCTCAACCCTGCAAAATCTGGAAAAGTCGTGCCGTCATTTGCTGTCAATTGTCTGTAAACATAGGTCCCTTGGCCCGAATACTTGCCGGCTTCATTGATATTGTAGTGATCCTCTAGTCGGGAATAGCTGTTCAGCCCCGGATGCACCCACGGCAGATGATAGCTTTCGCAATAGTTCTCAACGGCGAGTTTCCAGTTTGTATTGACCCTCAGGGTAAAGCGGCTGTCTGCGCCGCCATGATAAAGCGGTTGATCAAACTCGGCCCAACGCGCGACGAGATCGGCATGTACCGTTTCGAAAGGATCTGCCTGGCCATCAATATTGATGAAGATCGTATCGAGCCAGATATGGCTGCGAACTTCAACCAAACCCAGTGTTGATTTGTCGATGGCGTCGTGGGTGTTGTGGCCCGGTCCCCCAACATGCGGCGTGGAAACGAGTTTACCATCAGTGGCGTAACACCATGAGTGATAGGGGCACCTGATCGCACCTTCGATCTTTTTGGGTTCGGCCACCAAGATCATGCCGCGATGCCGGCAGATGTTCTGGAAGACCCTCACCTGACCTGCGCGGTCCCGTACGAGCAGCAAAGGGATTCCCAGAAACGCTACCGGTTTGGCGTCGCCGATCTCTGGCACATCGGCGGTCACGGCCAATCCGGCCCAATTCGCCATCAGAACTGCGTGTTTTTCACGCTCAAAAACATCTGGATCGATGTAATGCGCATTGGGCAGGCCGCGTGCGGTTTCTATTGGATTGCGCACCGCATCAAGTGTGTCCAAGTCAGCGTCTTTAGCCATGTCGCACCTCCTGATTTGACTTGATGTTACCGCCGATGCACGCAGAACTGTCGTCTGGGCGCGACCTTGGTTTTTCCCACTGCGACATGGGCTGGTTTCGGTTTGGGCCATAGTTTGCCGAGCGCTGCAGAAGGCATAGGAAAAGAATTGCCTGTTGCTCGCATGCTGCGATTCGTGAGCATGCTTTAGCGCATATTGTCACGCAATTTGGCACAGAGATGCCGTAACCGGGCCGTTGTTTCCAAGCCTATGGAAAAACTTGGCTGGGCTGCGCATCTAGGATAGCGAAGGCACCAACGCCTTCTTCATGTCCTAAATAGGAGAACGAAAATGACCCGTACGACTAAGCTGCTGACACCACTCGCTGTTCTGACTGTGCTGGCTGTTCCAGCTTTTGCTCAGGACGCCGCAATCGACGTAAACGGCGATGGGATGTACAGCTTTCCTGAACTTCAGGCGGTGATGCCTGAAATGACAGAAGAAGACTTCACAACGCTGGACGTATCTGGTGACGGCATGCTCGACACAGATGAAATCACAGCCGCGACTGAAGCTGGCTTGCTGCCAGAATAACGCCTTTTTTGAAGTGCGTGGTGCGGCGCGGATCAGCCCTCTGACCCAACGCCGCGCGCGCCCCTCGCGTCTCGCCCCAATCGGATGCGGGGGGCTGCAAGAGAGTCTGACCGTTTCTTCCCTGCGGTCAGGCTCTTTACCTGGCTAAACTGTGGCGCCGCGCGACAACGCGGCAACCCCTGTTCTGGCAATCTCTTCAAGGCCCAGCGGTTGCATAAGCTCCGCGAACGCATCGATTTTATCGGATGTTCCCGTAATCTCAAACACGAACGATCCCAGCGTGCTGTCAACGACATTCGCCCGGAAAATATCGGCCAGACGAATGGCTTCGATCCGGTGATCGCCGGTCCCGACAACCTTGAAAAGCGCCAATTCACGTTCAACAGATGGTCCTTCGACAGTCAGGTCGTTGACCTTGTGGACATCGACAATCCGACCCAGTTGCGCCTTGATTTGAGTAATGATCTGCGGGGTGCCTGTCGTCACGATTGTGATGCGGGATCTATGACCAAGATGGTCAACCTCTGCGACTGTCAAACTATCGATGTTGTAGCCGCGCCCGGAAAACAGACCAATGACACGCGCCAATACACCGGGTTCATTTTCGACAAGAATAGCCAGCGTGTGCTGCTCTTCAGTATCCGAAAAATTCGGGCGCAGATTATAGGCCGAATGGCTGGTTGCGCCTTTTTTTATTTTGAGCGGTGACATGTCTTTGCACCCTTTCAGGTTTCGATGGCAGTTTGGCGTGTTCTAAGCTGCCAGAGGGCAAAAGCAAAGGCCAGGAGCAGAACGGGCGGGACAAAGATGGTTGGATAAACCCAGCTCAAATGGAAAAAATACGTGTTCCAGAGTGTGATACCGGGTCCCGCCCAGATGATGCCAAGCACAATCCAATCGAAAGTACAAAGCGCCTCACGGCGCGAACGATAAAGAAACATCGCGACAAGCGCGGAAAAACCGGCGTCATAATGCCACAAATAAGGTGTGGATAACGGAATTGCCGCGCATAGGACGGCACAGGCTGCGTCAGATTGCGCCCCATATCTGCGCCACACCACAAATACGATGGCTGCCACCGCCAAAAGCAGCCCAACATTGGCATAAAGGCTCAACTGCGCAGGCACACCCAGCTGCGAGGCGAATGCCGCAAAACTTGCCATCGTGTTATTGCCAGAAGAAAACTGTGCCGCCGATGTGCCATGCAGGGCGGAAGCTTCGAGCCATCGCGCGAAATACTCAAAGCCGTAAAACGATGTTGCACCAATATGCAGCATGGCAGTTGTGACAATTGCGACCGCAACAGTCGCGTAGCGTCGATCTGCGAGCAAAACCAAGGGGATCAACAGGCCCAAAGTCGGTTTAAGCGTTAGCAGGCCAATGAAGATACCGGCAAGGACATGACGCCCGTGGCGCATGGCAGTGATCGCAGCAAGCAGACCAGCGCACCAAAGGATCGTGAATTGTCCAACCAAAAGTGCCGGTAACCACGCAGGTGCAAAAACGATCGCGACAAGCGCGGTCAACTCGCGCTGGAAATAGCTGCGGACCGCAAGTGAAAGCAGCCCCAGCGATAAAAGCTGAAAGCCAATATAAGCGGGAAGAAAGGGCAGGGCGCCGACAGGCGTCAATATGACGGCCATCGGTGCGGGGTAAAGCCAATACATGTTTATTGCTTCGCAGGCCCTGTAGGCCTGTTCGAGCGTCTCGCGGTCAAAAGCTGCAATTGGATTTCCCTCCAACGCAAGCCTTGCCGCGCCCCAGATCGCGTGAAAGTCCACGAACCGGGTGACGCAAGTTGCCTGGCCTGGCACATCGATGCCGACGGATACGAATGCGCCAACGATGATCACCACAGTCAACGCGTTTATCCAGGCCAATTGAAGGTAGCGTTGTCGCATCAAGCTGTCTTTCGATGCTATTGAAGGGCGAGGCATGTCGAACAGAGCCGTTTAAATCACCACGTGAAGATGGTTGCGGAGTCCGATAGACCGGAATTGTGTCACAGCTTGGGCGACGCATCGTGGGGAGCTCCAAAGCCCATGAGTATTTGCTGCGCGGTTCATGGTTGCGGGATTACGCCACTCTTTCATCATGTTGGCCATCGTCACTGCCCATACCAAGCTGCTGGATGCTGATCGCGAGTGCCAAGAACAAGACAAAAGGATCGATCAATGGCGGGATCAGCCAGGGTAGCTGAAAAGTGTAAGCGTTCAGGACTCTAAAGCCGGGACCAATCCACAGGATCGCCAGAATGATCCAAAAGGCAGGATGGCGCTTTTGCGGCCCAATGCGGTAAATGAAAAGTGCTGAAAGCGCCGAAAAGGCGGCGTCATAATGCCAAAGATAGGGTGTCGACAATGGAAGCGCGGCGCAAAGAGCAGCGCATGCCGCGTCTGATTTTGCCCCCGCTTGTCGCCAGACGAGGAAAAGCACGATGGCAACAACAATCATGACCCCAAGATTGACGCTCAACGCCACGTTCGAAGGTGCGCCAAATTGCGCGGCGAAAGCGGCGACGCTTCCCATGACATCAAGTATTGCAAGGTTTTCAGCCAGGGATGCACCGTGGTCCCGCGATGCGATGATCCACGTACGAAAGTAATCAAGACCGTAAAAGGCAGTTGAGCTTGTGTGAAGGACAAGTGTCGTCAGAACGGCCGCTGCAATTGTGCGGTAGCGGCGATCTGCAAGTAGGACAACAGGGATCAAAAGGCCCAAGGTCGGCTTGACCGTCAAAAGCCCAAAAAGAAAACCTGCAAGCAAATGCCGATCGGCGCGCATTGCAGTGATCGCCGCAAGAAGTCCAGCACACCATAGCACTGTGAACTGACCGATCAGCAAGGCGGGCAACCAAGCTGGCGCGAATAGGAATGCAACCAGTGCGACCTTGTCGTTTGGTAGAAGTGGACGCAGGCTCAGCATCAGGACCAGCACCGAAAGTGCTGCAAAGGTTAGGAAAGCTAGCAGAAACGGCATCAGGCCAAACGGCGTAACCAAAGGCACCATCGGTGCTGGATAAAGCCAATACATGTTGACCTGATCGCACGCAGAATAAGCCTGTTCGAGCGTTTCGCGCTGAAACGCGTCGGTGATATTGCCGTCCAGCGCGATGCGCGCAGCCCCCCAAATCGCGTGGAAATCGACAAAGCGGGTGACACAGGTCACAGTCTCGGGAAAGTCGATCCCAATGTGGATAAAGGTCGCGAAAATGACCGCCATGGTCAATGCATTGACCCAGGCAATCCACAAATAGCGCTGGGTCGCCGTCATTTGTTGCTGGCCTGCCTGCGGGTTCGGCGCCTCATCCAAACGCGCCATCAGACAAGCACGGCACCTCCCGCTTGAATGGCGTTGGACGTATCTGCATCTGCACCCAATAGCATTTCGTTATGGGCTTTGCCGGATGGGATCATGGGGAAGCAGTTTTCGTGCTTTTCAACCAGGCAGTCGAACAGGACCGGGCCGTTGTAGTTCAACATCTCCATGATCGCGTCGTCCAGATCGTCAGGATTGTCGCAGATGATACCCTTTGCGCCAAATGCCTCGGCCAGTTTTACGAAATCGGGCAGGCTTTCTGACCAACTGCTCGAATAGCGCTCACCATGCAAGAGTTCCTGCCACTGCCGGACCATACCCAGCCGTTCATTGTTCAGGATGAACTGCTTCACGGGCAGCCCATATTGCATTGCCGTGCCCATTTCCTGCATGTTCATCAGCCAAGATGCTTCGCCCGCCACATTGATGACCAGCGCGTCGGGGTGGCCCATCTGCACACCGATTGAAGCCGGAAAGCCGTAGCCCATCGTCCCCAAACCACCAGAGGTCATCCAGCGATTTGGATCCTCAAATCCAAGGTATTGCGCCGCCCACATCTGGTGTTGGCCCACTTCGGTGCAGATATAGCGGTCGTGCTTCTTGGTCAGTTCCTCAAGCCGCGCCAGTGCATATTGTGGCTTGATCACTTTTCCGTCCTGTTTGAAGGCCAGACAATCAACCTTTTTCCAATCATTGATCTGATGCCACCACTTTTGCACGGCGTCCTTGTCAGTCTTGCGCCCGCGCGATTTCCAGACATTCAACAGGTCTTCCAGCACATGTGCGACGTCGCCCAGGATGGGGATATCGACCTTGATCACCTTATTGATAGATGATGCATCAATATCGATATGCGCCTTCTTTGAACCGGGGCTGAACGCATCAAGGCGCCCGGTGATCCGGTCATCGAACCGCGCCCCGATATTGATCATCAGGTCGCAGTCATGCATCGCCATGTTGGCCTCATAAAGCCCATGCATGCCCAGCATGCCGATCCAGTTTTCGCCCGATGCAGGATAGCAACCAAGACCCATAAGCGTTGAAGTGATCGGAAATCCGGTTGCAGCGACCAGTTCACGCAACAATTGGCTGGCTGCCGGGCCGGAATTGATCACGCCGCCACCGGTATAAAAGATCGGCCGCTTGGCCGTCTCCATCGCCTTGGCAAGTTCGGTGATCATGTCCATGTCACCTTTGACCTGCGGGCTATAATGAGTTTCGACTTGGCGCGCCTCGGTGTAGGTGCCGGTCGCGAATTGCACGTCTTTTGGAATGTCGATCACAACCGGGCCCGGACGACCGGAAGTCGCGATATGGAACGCCTCGTGCAGGGTCGGGGCCAGACGGTCGGTTTCTTTGACCAGCCAGTTATGCTTTGTGCAGGGGCGGGTAATACCGACCGTATCGCATTCCTGAAACGCGTCAGAACCGATCATGAAGGTTGGGACCTGACCAGTCAGCACGACAATCGGGATCGAATCCATCAAAGCGTCCGTCAAACCGGTGACAGCGTTGGTCGCGCCCGGGCCTGAAGTGACCAGCGCAACGCCGGGCTTGCCAGTAGAACGTGCGTATCCTTCCGCTGCATGAACAGCGCCCTGTTCGTGGCGCACCAGCACATGCTTGATGCTGTTTTGCTGAAAGATCTCATCATAAATCGGAAGGACCGCGCCACCGGGATATCCAAAGACGACGTCCACGCCCTGATCGATCAGAGCTTGAACCACCATTTTTGCGCCCGTCATGGCTTTTGTCATTTATCTCGCGTCCTTCGCGTTTTGGTTATCTCAGTCACAAAAAAACCCCCGATTGTGTCGGGGGCGCATGGGATCGTTATGGTCTTACCGTTACCGGCCCATGCGCTGTGTTCCTACAATTAGTACGACGTTCTTCATCAGGGTTCCTTTGTGTGGCGCGACATTAGTCTGCGCAAGATATGCGGTCAACCGCCAGAGCGGAGAAAATGTCGCCTTGAGGCAGTTTTTCGCAACTTTGTTTCGACTTGTTGGTCGTGCGACTGATCCTAGTAAAGGTTGCTGTGCCTGCGAGACATACGCGGCAACCTGATCTGTGCGAGGCGACTACCGAACAAAACCAGGTATGCCAGTAGCAACACAAACACCATGATCAGAGCGTAGAGGCCCAATATCTGTAGCATGGGTACCTGAAAGTTGAGATGCGGGATATTGGCAATAATCAGGGGTGTGTACCACGAAACAACGGATATCATACCTGCCGTGATCATCGCCATTCGCCGCCGCATCGTCAGACCATGCAGCATATTCGTACCGATCTGCAATCCGATCAACGGGATGATGACTTTGTGAATGAAGACGCCGTTGATAGTCAGGATCGCGACGATCACCATTTTCGCCCAAACTTTTTCATTGCCCAGTTTGACCGGTTCGTTCAGCCAATAATATAGCAAGAAACCCAGTCCCGTAACCCAAAGCAGTTTTAAGCCGACATTGACGATGTCAGCAAAGAAAACGAAGAATTCGTAGTTTTGTTCGGTCATTCGCCGTCCGAGGAAAAACCGCAGGATCATCAAGTCCAGAATTGTTGCTGCGCCCAATCCGATGGCCAGCCCAATGAAGTGAAAAATCCGCAAAATGCTGCGGATCATTTGTTCGGGATCGGTCGAGAGGGCATTGATTATCTCGGTCAGCTGCATCAGCTGGTCTCGCTTTTTGCTTTGGGCCCGCCCCCGCAGACCTAGAACTTAACATACATGGTGGTGGCGGCAGATGCCGCTCTCAGATATGTCGTCGGCTTTCAAGGACAGAGGCAAGGGGTTCGCGACGCCGCCGCGTATATAGGCGAAAAAGCGCCCGCTGTGTGGGGCGGGCGCGTCTTGGATCGCGGAATGAATCGACGTGAACTCAAATGTCTTCCGCCGGCTTGATCTTATCCCACGTCCGGGTTTCGAAATCCGACGCTGCGTGCCGTTCGCGCAATTGTTCGCTGTCCTCGCCCCATGCGCGGTTCACCATCTTGCCGCGCTGGTAGGCAGGTCGGTTTGTCACCAGTTCTGTCCAGCGCACCACGTTTTGGTAGCTTGAAGCATCAAGAAAGGTTGCAGAGTCATCGTAGATTTTGCCCTGGATTAGCGTGCCGTACCACGGGGCTATGGCGATGTCTGCAATGCTGTATGCGTCACCGGCAATGTACGCCGTCTTTGCAAGTTGCCGATCAAGCACATCAAGCTGTCGTTTGGTTTCCATCGCAAACCGGTTTATCGGGTATTCGAATTTTTCCGGGGCATAGGCGTAAAAGTGACCAAAACCGCCGCCCAGATAGGGTGCGCTGCCTTGCAGCCAGAACAGCCAATTCAACGTCTCAGTGCGCGCTGCGGGATCGGACGGCAGGAAAGCCCCAAACTTTTCCGCCAGATACAAAAGGATGGCGCCACTTTCAAAGACGCGTGATCCGGTGCTTTGGTCCATGAGTGCCGGGATCTTCGAATTTGGGTTCACGTCGACAAAGCCACTGCCGAACTGGTCACCTTCCTGAATGTTAATCAGCCAAGCGTCATATTCGGCGTCATGCCCGGCGGCGAGCAGTTCCTCCAGCATAACCGTGACCTTCACACCATTTGGCGTCGCCAGCGAATAAAGCTGCAAGGCGTGTTCGCCAACGGGCAGGTCTTTGTCGTGCGTCGGTCCGGCTATGGGGCGGTTGATATTGGCGAACCTGCCGCCGCTTTCGGCATCCCAGGTCCAGACTTTGGGCGGGGTATAGGTTGTCATCTTGGGCTCCTTTGCGTCGACGATACGATGCGTAACAAGCCGCTGATCTGACCTGAACACAAGGCCGGATCGACACACAGCGAGGTGTGCAGAAACCGAAAGGCGCGGCAGACATGATGCCTGCCACGCCCAGCAGCCCGGTCCCCGGGGAAGTAGCGTTCTAGCCCTGGGTGCGAGCCCGATGTTCGGTCAGGTGTCGCCGAATGATCTGGAACCATTCTCCGGTTTCCTTGATCGCGTTCAGGCCAGAATTGAATTCTCCAAGCATTTCAGCGCCTTGCGGGTGGTTTTTCGAAATTACGGCATGAATTGTCAAAACCTGGCTTAGCGGCTCATTATAGCGGACCTGATCTGTCGTGCCGGTTTCAAGCATTTTCAGATCAGCCGTATCAACAGCCAACGTCACGGCATCCACGCTACCATCGATTAGTCTCGTAAAGCATTCGGCCGGGTCGCTGGGCCTGACCATCGTGATGTTGGGTTCTTTGAGATCGTTTTCTTCCAATTGGAATGTCGCATAACCTGCGGGACGGCAGATCGTTTTGCCGAACAGGTCACTATATGACGACAATGCGGGCTCTGCCGCACGTGTGTAGTAGCCGAAGACCTGTTCGAACATCGGTTCTGACCAGTCAAAATTATTGCATCGGAACTGGCTGTCTTCGCCCAGTCGGTCGATCTGGTCACAGTTCGGTTTGAACCAGCTGAGGCTAAAATCATAAGCGATATCGGTGACCAAAGGTGTCAAATGCGCACCCCAATCATTGATAAAGTCGATCTTGTATGGTGTCCCATTGGCTGAATTTGCCAGCGCTACATTGGCAATTTCGGTGATCATGCCGCCTTGTTCCTGATCTTCATTCGCAAAAGGGGCCCAATTTGTGCCTTGTGCGACACGGATTTGGCGTGTGTTCGGGAAAGGTAGGCGTTCGGTCGTCGGCTCTGGCCGAAAAGCTGCAGCGGTTGATGCGACCGTGTCGTTGAGGCACGGGATATCAAGCTGCAAACCGACCGAGATGATGCCAGGATTGCCTCCAATCGCGTCGGAATTAGCACTGTAGATGATCTGGAAGGCGGATGCATCGTCGTAGACTGCAGCAGCAATTTGCGACAGCGAGTCGCCCGGTTGGACCGTATAGCTTTCGCCACATTGTGGGGCGCTTTGGGCTTCGGCCGGAGTTGAGAAAGTTGCGACTATAGCGGCAATCGCAGAAGCGCATGTTGTACTAAGTAGTGCGGTGATGCGTGGCATATTCTGTCCTCGGTTTCAGGGGTACAAAACTTGCTAACTCGTTGGAACTGATCACGGTCTTATGAATTCGATGTTGAAGATGCAGTGTTCTATGGCGGCTTTGCGGCTAAGCCCGTCCACTATTGTGGCATTCTGGATTATGAAAATTGGAATCCATATTTCATGAAAAATCTGGTTAAAGCATTCATTTCCATGAAAAAATGGTCAAGCATTATTTGTGGGTTTGATCATATTTTGTCACCATTTTGCCTTTTTCTGTTCGATAGTGGCCACAAAGGAAACTCAGGCCGGAAAGGGCAACGGAATGAAACAGGACGTTATTGAACTTTGGTTGGGTAAAGGCGTCTCAGGTGCATTGGCCATTTCCGCCTGTGTGTTGGCTTCCACGGGCACATTAGCACTTTCAAGCAAACCAGCCGCCGCACAGACGCTGTGTTCGACATACACAGTCACGCGTGGTGACACGCTCAGCCAGATCGCAAGTATTGCGAATGTGCAAGGCGGATTCCAGTTTTTGTTCAATGCGAATACGGATGTTTTGGCCAACCCCAATCTTCTGGAAGTCGGTCAGGTCATTAAGATCCCATGTGCAGATGGATCGTTGCCAAGCACGGCATCTTCCGTCGTGCGGCAAAGCACAGCTGTGGCATCTGCCCAGCCAGAGGCGCTCAGCCGTGCAATACGCATCGCAACAGCAACCGGTTATGCCCCATTCACGGATGAGGACCTGCCCGGCGGTGGCATGATCACCCAGATGGTTGAAAGATCCATGCAATTGGGGAACCCCGATCAAGACTATGATTTGATTTTCATCAATGATTGGGGATCGCATCTGGAAACGTTGCTTCCGTCTGGTGCAATCGACATGGTGTTTCCGTGGTTCCGACCCAATTGTGATCTTGTTGAAAACCTCTCACCCAGCAGCGCCTATCGCTGCACTGATTTCAACCACTCTGAACCCTTCTATGAGCTTGTGGTTGATTTCTACACCCTCAATGGCAGTCAGTATGCAGCTGCGACCAGCCATGGCGACCTGTTCGGTGCACGGATTTGCCGCCCGGAAGCATGGTTCACATTCGATCTTGAGGCCGAGCGGCTGGTCGAGCCGAACATCACCTACGTGACGCCGGTATCCCAGCAGGATTGCGTCCAGCTTTTGGCAAATGGCGAAGTTGACGTGATGACATATGACGCATTGCCGGCGGAGGAGGACATTCGTGAGGCGGGATTCGAAGATCGGATTACAGTGCTTGAGCCGCTGCGCGGCACAGTGACGTCACACATCTTTGTTTCCAAGAACAATCCCATCGCAAACGAGGCCTTGCCGATCATCAATGCAGGACTGGAAGAACTGCGTTTATCCGGCGAATGGTTTAACATCGTGCGCAACAGCATTCAGGAAACGGTCGAAAACTAGACATCGTTGCCTCGGCAAAAAGCCTCCCCTTCATAATGCTTCGCGGGGGGGCTAGATACCGGTGCCCTGCAACACACCATGTTCGAGAGCATAGCGCGTCAAACCCGCCGTAGAACTGATCCCAAGTTTGCGCTTGATGTTCTTGCGATGCGTTTCAACCGTCCGGACCGAGATGTTGAGCGTTTTTGCAACATCCTTGTTCGACTGCCCCTGTGCGAGTTCCAAAAGAATTGTCTGCTCTCGACTTGTCAGCGCTTCACGCCCATCGCTGATCTTCGGTTGCAGCGAGCCTTTCGCACCGGTGCATAGGTACTCTTCGCCGGCCATGACTGTTTCAATTGCCGTCTTGATCTCGTCCGTGGGGACATCTTTGAGAATATAACCCTTGGCCCCATGGCTGAGCGCGGTTGAGATGTATTCGGGGCTGTCATGCATCGACAGGATCAGAATGCGCGTTTCGGGGCGTTCTTCCAGGATCATCTCGGTCGCGTTCAATCCCGACACACCCGGCATGTTGAGGTCAAGCAATATGACGTCTGGTGCCAGTTCGTTCACCCGGTCCACGGCCTCTTGGCCGTTGCCAAGGGTGCCAACGACACTGATATCGTCATAGCTTTCAAGAATAGCCTGAATGCCTTCGGTCACCATCGGATGGTCATCGACGATAAGAACCCGGGTCGTCATGCGCTTTCCTTCTTGTCTTGGGCCTTTGATGTTTTTTGAGGGCTCAGCATATGCGTCAGTGGTACTTGCGCCTCAATCACAGTGCCGGTTTTGCCAGTGCGCGCGGAAAGTATCCGCAACGTGCCGCCCAATTGTTCAATGCGCTCTTGCATGTTGCGCAAGCCTAATCCGCTGATCCCCCGGCGGGAAGGGCGGGGCCAGATCATCCCGACGCCATCGTCCTTTATGTGCAACATCGCCCCTTTGCGGTGGCCTTTCAGACTGATGAACACATTTTCAGCCCTGGCATGGCGTTCAATATTGTTCAGCGCCTCCTGGGCGATCCTGTAAAGGGCAATCCTTGCATCCTGATCCAGCCGGTTGCGAAAGACGACCGTTTCAAATTCGGTCTTGATGCCAGTGCGTTTGCTGAAATCGTCAGTCAATGCCTGCAACGCCGGGCCGAGCCCCAGATCGTCAAGCACACCGGGGCGCAAATCGCGACTAATGCGCCGCACTTCTTGAATGGTCGACCCAAGCCCGTCGATGCCCTTATCAAGGCTGGCACTGGTGGCGGGGTCGTTGCCCAATTTGCGCCGTGTCAATTCCAGCGCATAACGGACCCCGACCAGCATCTGGCTGATCCCGTCATGCAATTCGCGTGCAACGCGCCCGCGCTCTTCCTCTTGGGTGTCGATGATCCGCTGCGTCAGTTGTTTTAGCTTGGCATCCGCCAGTCGCCGTTCGCGCACGTTCAAGACCATACCAGTCATGAACACGCCAATCAGTGCTGCAACCGCAATCCCCACGATATAATAGGATGTCCGCTGGATACGTGTTTCGACATCGGCGCGGGCAGCGGCTACGTTTTCGAGCACGTCATCAATAAAGACACCCGTCCCAATCACCCAGCGCCAGTCCTGCAGCCCGTTGACATAGACGATCGTTCGCTCGGTCGCACCGGTTGATGGTTTGGGCCAGTCAAAGCTGTGATAGCCACCGCCCGTGCGCGCAATGCGGATCAATTCATCTGTTATAGGCGTACCGTTCAGATCAGTCAGCCCGGTCCAGTTCTTTCCGATCAGATAGGTCTGGCGTGGGGCGACAAGGTTGTTGCCGTCATAGTCAAAGACGAAGAAATACCCGTCCTGCCCATATAGCATGGCAGCGAGTTCGCGTGTCACAGCAAGCTTTGCATCCTCGTCATCAGGTGCTGCCCGGCCATAAGTGTTCACGACCGCCGTCCGCGCGATGGAAAGATAGTTTTTGAGCTCTTCCCGTTTGGTATCAATCAGTTGCGCCTCAAGCGCTTGGATCTCTCGTTCAGCCAATTGCCGGGATTGGGACGTCACGACCAGAAAGATCAGAAACACCGCGACGATCAGTGGCAGGGTGGCCAAAAGAAAGACTTTCTGCCCGTAATTGATGCTGATCATGTCCCGCAAACGCATGAAAAGTCTGGCCATGACCTGATCGTTACGCGGGAATCGGTTTCAAATCAAATCACTGAAGGCGCAATTGCCGAAGCAGTACCACCGGTTCGTTGGCGGTCTGCCACAAAAACGCGAGAAAATGTGTCAGAAATGCGAAATCTACGCAGTACTGCGTATTTCGTCTTTGCAACGTGCAGAGTAGGGTGCCGCCACGAAATCCATTGGGGGGCGTGGTTTCGTGCTCCCCTTGAGACGTTAATAATCGGGAGGATACTCTATGGATCGTCGTTCATTTCTGAAAAACTCGGCACTTGGCGGGACGGCTGCCGCAGCAACAACGCTGGCCGCACCTGCCTATGCGCAAGGCAACCGGACGCTGACGCTTGTGACCACCTGGGGTCGCGGTCTGGCCGGTGTGCATGATGCCGCACAGCGTGCCGCTGACACCATCACCGCGATGTCGGGCGGATCGCTGACAATCGACCTGAAGGCCGCTGGCGAACTTGTTGGCGCGTTTGAGGTTTTTGATGCCGTGACCTCTGGCCAGGCAGACATGTATCACGGGGCCGACTACTACTTTGTCGGTCAGCATCCGGGCTATGCATTCTTTACATCGGTGCCATTCGGCATGACGCCAATCGAGATCATGAATTGGTATTATCAAGGCGATGGTCAGGCGCTGCATGATGAGCTTGGCAGCATTTTCGGTCTGAAGTCATTCCTTGCCGGAAACACGGGCCCACAGGCTGGTGGCTGGTTCGCCAAGGAAATCGCGGGGCCAGAAGATTTCCAGGGTCTGAAGTTCCGCATGCCCGGTCTGGGCGGCGAAGCACTGGGTAAGATGGGCGCGTCGGTACAGAACCTGCCAGGTGCCGAGGTGTACCAGGCGCTTGCCTCTGGTGCGATTGACGGGACGGAGTGGATTGGCCCATGGGCCGACGAAAAGGCCGGTTTCCAGGAAATCACCAAGTTCTACTATACCGCAGGTATGCACGAGCCAGGTGCAGCGCTATCGCTGGCAACCAACCTTGACGTGTGGGAAAGCCTGAGCCCAGAGCACCAGAAGATCATCGAGATCGCATCTGGTGAAGCGCATCAGTGGAACCTTGCCCAGTTCATGAACAATAACGGTGCTGCACTGCAGCGTCTGCAGGCCGGTGGTGTGAAGGTTCTGGAATTCCCAGACAGCGTTTGGGACGCCATGGGTGCCGCGGCACGCGAAACGCTCGACCAATACAATGGCGACGACATCTACGACCGGATCCGCGCCAGCTACAATTCGTCGATGGCGGCATCATCCGGCTGGATCACCCAGTCTGAAGGCGCGTACCGCGCCCAGCGTGACCGTGTGATGGGCTAAGCCCGACCGATCTAACAGAAAGGGCCTGCAATCGCGGGCCCTTTCAACGACCAAGACCAATGCGTCAAGGCTGGGGATGGGCCAACGCATAAGGGGGGATCATGGAAGAAGAAATCGCCTGCTCTGGCTTTTTTCGTGCAGCCACCGAGGAAACGATCAGTTGCCTTGACAGTTTTCAGGCGTCAGGCTGGTGGCAGTTCGTGCTCGGCAACCTGCTCGAAGCCTTTTACAACATCTTCTATGCACTCCTGAATCCTCAGCTTTGGCTCGCCTGGCTGCCGTTTATCAACGCGCCGATGGATGACCTTGAGGTCAAGCAGTCGCTGATGCGCTTTATCTACTATGGCGCGTCGGTTGAATTCTTCTTTGTTGTCTTCGTCATTTTCCTGATTGTTTCGATCATTGGCTTCATCAACAACCGCTTCATGTGGGGTTGCGTGCGGGGGCTTGAAGGTTTCGCGAACGTTGTCGGGCGTACAGCTGCTTGGGCGGGTCTGTTGATGGTTTTGCAGCAGATCGTGATCATTTTCATGCAACGCGTCTTTGCCGTTTCAGAAATCGGGATCGGCTTTGGCGTGACCTTCACCAAGGATGTCAGTTGGTGGTCCGAAGAGCTGAAATTCTACAACGCGATGATTGTCTGTCTCTGTGCCGCTTACACATTCGTGCAAGGCGGCCATGTGCGCGTCGATCTTGTCTATTCCGCGATCAGCTATCGCGCCAAACGCGTGATCGATATGTTCGGCTCGCTGGTGCTGATGGTACCCGCCGCAATCATCACCTGGCTTTATGGCTGGTTTTTCATGTGGCGCCACCTCGTGGTGCCGAACCCGTCCGCCTCAAGCTCGCTTGACCGTTTGCTGACCCAGGCGCGCGGCGTGCGGTGGAATGTGGAAACCATCGGCTTTTCGCCCAATGGGTTTAACGCCTATTTCCTGTTCAAGGTGCTGCTGGTTGTCTTCACCCTGATGGTACTGTTGCAGGCTGTTGCATTCTTCTACCGCTCGTATTTGGAGTGGAAAGAGGGCCCCGATAGTGAGGGTAAGTTCCTCGATAAAGACAGGATCGGCGATCCCACCGCCGAAATTGTCGCAGATATCCACTAATCGAAGGACGAATACCTCATGCTTTTCGGACTAGATGGCATCGAAGTCGGTATCATTATCGTCTTTCTGACCCTGTTTGCCGGCATCCTGTCAGGTTTCCCGGTTGCTTTTGCAATCAGCGGCTCGGCCGTGATCTCTTTCGCGATCATCGCGTCGCTGGATAGCGCAGGCCTGTTGATCCATGCCGCCGTTGATACCAATTCGGCGGAATATGCCGCCCTGATAGCCGAAGGGGTCAGGCCGGATGCGATATCCGTGTTCCGATACCCCGAATTGCCGCGATACGAGGACGTGCTGTTCCCGCAAGGCTGGGAGGTCGCGCTCGACCGCAATATCGGTTTCATGGTCAACCGCATGAACGAACGCGTGCTGGCAGGTCAGTCGATTGAGACGCTGCTGGCGGTGCTGATGTTCGTCATGATGGGGATCGTGCTGGAACGGTCGCGGATTGCGGATGAGTTGCTGACGACAATGGCCAAGGTCTTTGGCCCGCTGCCCGGCGGTCTGGCCGTGTCCATCGTGATTGTGGGGGCGTTTCTTGCGGCCTCGACCGGGATTGTCGGTGCCACGGTTGTGACGATGGGGCTTTTGGCGCTGCCGACGATGCTCAAGAACGGGTATTCGCCGCAGCTGTCCACCGGTGTGATTGCAGCATCAGGGACGCTTGGCCAGATCATCCCGCCATCCATCGTGATCGTTCTTTTGGGCACGCTGGCAGGCGACCTCTACTCCGCCGCACAAGAGGATCGCGCGCAGCTTGCGGGATGCTCCGATGCGCTGACGTTCCTCGGTGAACCCGCGGTGGTGTCGGTCGGCACCTTGTTTCAAGCCGCGTTGTTGCCGGGCATCATGCTGGCCGCACTTTACGCTGGCTATGCCTTTATCTTTGCGTTGATCAACCCGTCCAAAGCACCGCCTGTGCAGCTTGATGAAACGACGCAAGGCGAAGTGATTACACGCAGTGAAAGCTTTACATGGTTCCTTGCCGTGCCTGTCGGTATCATTGGTCTGGCGATTGGACTGGGACAAACCAACCTTGTTGGCTCGCAATCTGTGATTGTCGACAGCTTCACGGATGCGGGCCAAACTGCGTCGTTGCGCACCCGCGTGGGCGAGGAATGCCAAGCGTCCATGATTGAACTGCATGGGCAGGCCGCTTGGGATCAGGCGGTTGCGGAACAAGCCGCGATTGAAGAGGCAGGTGGCGTTGCCCAGGCGCGCGCGCTTTCTGACGAAGAACGCGCGGCGCTTGTCCTGGAAAAGGTTGACCGCGCCGCGCCGATTGGAACCGGCATCGCGATCACAGCTGTTCTTTTGGGCCTTATGCTGGCCATTGCGCGCGGCGTTGCACCCACCGCAGACCATCGCCCATTGATGGTAGGCGCTGGGGGTATCGTCCTGCTGCTTCTTGCCGACATCGTCTTTATCTCACCGCTGACAACGCCCGGTTGGACGACGCTGATCATCCTGATCCCATTGGCGGTGGCATATATCGGGGTGAAACAAGCCGCAGGTTTCCTGGCTGCGAATGAAATCCTGCGCGTGGTCTTCCCGCCGCTGGTGCTGATCGTGGCAGTGCTGGGGTCGATCCTGGGCGGGATCACCAACCCGACACCGGCGGCGGCCTTGGGGGCAGGGGGCGCGATCCTGCTGGCTACCTATCGCAAGCGCAAGGATCAGGGTAAATCGGGTCGGATCGTCATGCTGACCGCAGGCGCCATCGTGCTGATGCTGATCATCGGCGTGAACTTCGACATGCGCCTGGGGCAAGAGGTGGTTCTGTTCGAAAACCGCATCGCCTATATCGTTGCGTTCAGCTGCTTCCTTTTTGCGCTCTTTGGCCTGCTTTGGTCCTGCTGGGTTCTGATTTCCGGCGGTGTGCTGGGTCCTGTGGTGCGCGAGACGGCGAAAGTCACATCGATGGTGTTTACCATCTTGATCGGTTCACAGCTTTTGAACCTCGTCCTGATCTCGTTTGGCGGCGAACACTACATCCAGCAATTCCTGCGGTCCTTTGATAATGAGTGGCAGGTCTTCCTGCTTGTTATGCTGGTCCTCTTTGTGCTGGGCTTCGTGCTGGATTTCCTGGAGATCATCTACATCGTGATCCCAATCGTCGGGCCCGTCATCTATGGCGGCACGTTTGACCCCAAATGGGTCACGATCATGATCGCGGTGAACCTGCAGACATCTTTCCTCACCCCGCCCTTTGGCTTTGCACTGTTTTATCTGCGGGGGGTCGCGCCGAAGACCATCACGACAGGGCAAATCTATAAGGGCGTCATGCCGTTTATCGGGATCCAGGTGGCCGGTTTGCTTTTGCTGGCCTTCTTCCCGGGCGTGGTCACGATTGTCCCGAACTTACTGAACTAAATGTGAACGAAAGCGCGCCACAATCGGCGCGCTTTTTTGAGTGTTGGCGGAATAAACCTACCTAACCATACGTAAGCGATCCAGAAACTGAACGAAGTGACTGGATCAACATGACAAATTCCCTCAAACCGAACCCTCGCAACATGATTTCGCCACTGGCGCTGATGGCGGGAATGCTCAGCTATCAACCCGCTTTCGCGCAAGAGGCGGTGGTGATTGAAGACGGACAAACCGTGAACGAGACCGTTGTTTTGGATGGTGACGGTGACAGCCTGTTGATTGAGGCGGGCGGAGAACTGGATGTGGTTCTTAGTATTGGTGTTTTTGCGACTGGCGATGATGTGGTCATCAGGAATGATGGCAGTGTGGTCGTAAGTGATCCTATTGCTGCGATTGCGTCGCGTGGTGACAACGCCGTCAACACCAACGCCGGCACGATACTTACCGATGGTCGTGGGATCGACTCTTCTGGCGCAGGTGCAACAAATACCAACACCGGTCGCATCGATACGAACGGTCTGGCTGCACGCGGGATCCTGTCATCAGGCATTGATGCCATCAACACCAATACCGGCACAATCGACACAGTCCAGACCGGATCGGTTGGGATATTCTCGGCAGGCGCGAATGCAACCAATACCAATGGCGGCGTAATCACCACCGAAGGGTTCGAATCTGATGGCATCGTTTCAACAGGTGTTGGAGCCCTGAACATCAATACCGGCACGATCACCACCACGGGCGAGGACTCAGACGGGATTGATACGTTTGCGGATGACGCCACGAACATCAATAGTGGGACATTCACCAGCACAGCGTTTAAGTCTGGCGGTATCTCCTCAAGAGGTGCCAATGTCATCAACACCAACAGCGGCAGCATCACGACCCAAGGGGGCGAAGCGGACGGTATTTTGTCGGTTGGCGCAAATGCCACCAACTCCAACACCGGGTTGATCCAGACGGCAGGTTTCGACTCGGATGGTATCTTGTCCTTCGGCGCGAACACCACCAACACCAATAGCGGTAGCATTGTCACAACAGGAGATCGCGCGTCCGGGGTCGATGCACGCGGGGCGAACACCACCAATGTCAACAGCGGCACGATCATCACAAGCGGGTCGGAATCTCACGGGGTTGAGATGCTGGGGGGCAATTCCACGCTCACCAATACCGGCTTTATCCAAGCCACGGGCGAGGACAGTTTTGCCATCCTCGGCGGTTCAGGCGCGCAAACGGTGACGCTGGGCGAAGGGTCGCTGGTGATCGGTGCGATCCATTTGGGTGGCGGCGCAATTTCCGGGAGCGAGAACACAGTCAATTTCGAAAATAACGGTGCGGGCGTGTCGTCGGTGCTCACCCTGCAAGGTGTAGATGTGTTGAATATCTCCGGCGACGACCGACCGCTTTTTCTATTCCCGCGTACAAATGACGACATTTTTGGAGGAACGAGAGCCTTTTCGGTCGTCGATCCAACTGGGTTTTCGGTTTTGGGCGATGCGACCAGCCTTTTGACCGACAGCGCCCAACGTACGCTGCAGCAACAGGCCACATCCGGCACTTGGGCCAGTGTCTTTGGCGCATCGCGCAGCCGGGACGATGACGGTGTGACGCTTGCCTATGACACCGGACTTGCCGGTGTGATGGCCGGCTATGAGACGGGTCTCGGCGGCAACCGGTTTGGTTTTGTCGGTGGTCTGTCTGCAGGTGAAACCGAAACGGACATCGACGCGACCGAGATTACAAGCACCAGCCTTTTCGGCGGGGCCTACCTGGCCAGCACGCTTGGCGCTTTTGATCTGACATCAAGCCTGTTGCTTGGCGTCGAACAGCACGACAGCGCGCGCACGGTCGTCGACAACCTTGCAGGCGTCGAAACCGCTGACGCCGAGATCGACAGCAGCTTTGTCAGCGCGGCCCTGCAGGTTAGCGGTGCTGGCTTTACGCTAGGCGGCGTGCAATTGCGTCCCTCGGCCAGTGCCAACTATACGTTTGCAAGCTACGACGGCTACACAGAAGAAGGCACCACGAATGCAAACCTGCAGGTCGACAGCCGCACCGTGCAAAGCCTGAATGCGCGCGCCCAACTTGAAACAGTGTCAATGTTTGACGGCGTTGAAACTGCGTTTCGCTTTGGTATCGACGGTCGGGCAAGTGACGCCGATGATGTCACCCTGACGCTAAACGGGCAAAACCAGAGCTTTGCCGAGACAGACGCCGATGCCGTGATAGGTGGGTTCTTGGGCGCGCGGGCCGTCTTTTCGCAGACCGATGCGCTGCGCGTGACCGGTGATGCGGAATATGGTTTTGGCGAAGGTGGTGAAGATACCGTATCTGCCGGGCTGAATGTCAGCTTTAACTTCTAGCCTTGTTAAATCTGCCGGGCGGGCCTAGTTGCGCCCGTCCGGCAGATTGATTTGAGCCACTTGTTCGGCGATGGGATCGGTCGAAAGCGGGTGTATATCGGCGTCATAGCTGGATGGATCACCCAGCGGGTTCCATTCGCCGCCGCGATAGACCTCAAGCCCTTTGAACTTGGCTTTGTAATCCATCTTGGGGCTGCCAGGCACCCAGTAGCCCAGATAGACGTAAGGCAGGTTCAATTCGCGGGCGATCGCGATGTGATCAAGGATGATATAGGTGCCAAGCGACAGCTTTTCATGCGCGGGATCAAAGAACGAATACACCATCGACAAACCGTCATCGAGGATATCAGTCAGACAAACGGCGCGCAGCTGTTCGTCTTCATCATATTCGATGAGACGCGAGCGGATCGGCGTTTCCTCGACCATGGCGGCGAATTCGAACATGTCCATATCCGCCATGCCACCGGTCGCGTGCCGCCCGTCGAGGTATTGGCGGAACAGGGCGTATTGCTCTTCGGTGGCCCAAGGCGATGTGGCGCGACGCGTCAGATGGGCCGCACGTTTGTTCACCCGGCGTTGGCTACGGCTGGGCGAAAATTGCGACACATCAATGCGCGCAGACATGCAGGCCGAGCATTCCGAACATGACGGGCGATAAAGTACATTCTGGGACCGGCGGAAGCCCTGTTTCGACAGGGCGTCGTTCAGCTTTGTGGCTGTGTCACCTTGCAAAGCGGTAAACAACTTACGCTCCATCCGCCCCTCTAGGTAAGGGCATGGCTGCGGCGCAGTCACATAGAACTGCGGAGCAATGGGAAGCGTGTGGCGCATAGATGAATCCGTCTGATTTCGTAAAACACTAGCAATGGATATCCATTACGCCAAGCCCTTGCGTTAACTCACAGTTAACGAAGAACTTGGCGCCGGTTCGTCTTACGGTTGTGTGGATTGGTGCGTCTGTCTAGTGATCTTTTTCGTCGCGCCAGCCATCGTTGTCGTGGCCCTGCGTGACCCGTTGCGCGCGTCGTTCAAGGAATTCATCAAATTCTGACTTGTCCTTAGCGGCACGCAGGCGGCCCAGGAAATTCTCAAAGTTCGTTTGTTCCTCCTCCAGCCTGCGCAATGTGTCTGTGCGGTAGGCGTCAAAACTGGCATTCCCGCTTGATCGTTTTTCAGCCTCGGGTGCTAGCGACATTACGGTCTCTATAGACGGCAATTGCGGCGTTTTGCCCCAATGTCCGGGGGCAAAGCCGCCGCGCCATCCGATGATCGTGGCCACGATAATGCCGCCGACCAGCGAATGGTTGAATGCAAAAATAACCGCAAGAATGCCAAAGACACCAAAGAAGATGGTTGAGAGAACTTGTACAGCTACAGGCATGCCTGCGGGATCCGATGAATTTTGGTGCTGGTTTGCGTGCATATCAATACTTGTCATTGCGATGTCTCCTTCAAAATGAAAACGGGCCCTTGATCACAAGGGCCCATCATTTGCTTAGGCTTGGCCGGGGGCATCTTTCGGCGCGTCGTCGCTCTTGTTGGCGGCCTCTGCACGGTCATTCATGAACTGATCGAACTCGGCTTTGTCTTTGGCTTCGCGCAACCGTTCCAGGAAGTCTTCGAACTTTTCCTGTTCTTCTTCCAGACGGCGCAGTGTTTCGGCCTTGTAGGCATCAAATGCGCTGTTGCCGGATGACTTGCTCATGTGACGAGAACGATGGCGGGTCATGGATTTGCAGGAATTACTGAACATGCGTTTGCTCCAGATCATGTAGGCGAGGATGGCAAGGCCAACGGGCCATACGAAGATGAAGCCCAGAACCATGGCGGCAATCCAGGCGCCTGTGCCACGCTCATCAAGCCACGCCTCCGCGCGGGCGAAAAAGCCGGGACGGTTGCTGTAAGCCATCGGGGCTGTGTTGGTGGCGGTGTTCATTTTGGGCTCCTTATCTCTTTGTTGAATGTTAATGTGAATGCGTTTCACATGATGAGATATCGGGCCGAGGGCCGCGCGTTTCAATGCTTTATGTAAATGTTTTTTACATTTACTTTGAAAGCGCAATAAAATCAGCACTTTGCGCGTACGATATTTTTTGCAGATCGTTCGGTGCGATTGGGAAAATGTGCTGTGGTGTGCCTGCTGCGGCAAAAATTTCGTCAAATTCCAGCAATCGTGGGTCGATAAAGGCGCGGATTGGGTTCAGATGTCCAACAGGGGCCACACCACCGATGGCAAAGCCGGTTTGCGCGCGTATCAGGGCCGCGTCAGCCTTGCCCAATGGCTCACCCGCGACAGCGCTGGCTTTCGCGGCATCAACCTGATTGCCGCCGGCGGTGATGAACAAAATCGCCTGACCGCTCTCTTGCCCGGCAAAGATGACCGATTTGGCGATCTGATCCAGATGGCAGCCAGCGGCATCAGCGGCTTGCAGGGCGGTGCGTGTTTCCGCTCCCATCTCAATCGGGGTGATCGACAGGCCGACATCCTGCAGAGCGCGTGTGACGCGTTTGAGGCTTTTGCTCATAATCGTGTTGTCCTTTTTGCGGCACTCTAGCCTTTGGTGGATGATTGACCAGCCTATCGTCCCGGATCACTGTGCGCTTATGTCAATTGCCCGTTTGATGACCCGCTGTCCGCAGCCCTTTGACCCGGACCGGGGTTTGGACGCCATCGCGTCTCTGCCCAGTTTGTCCGGTGAACTGGCCCGCCTGGTGCACGGAACGGCAGGATGCAGCCCCTATCTGGCCGGATTGATCCAGAGCGAGGCGGATTGGTTGCGTCCCGCCTTAGACGACCCCGACACTGCAGTCACAGCGCTACTGCATGGCCTAAGGGACGTTTCGCTCGCTGATCTACCCAAGCATTTGCGCATGATGAAACGCCGGATTGCGCTGATCGTGGCGCTTGCCGATCTGGCGGGGGCATGGCCGTTGAACAAGGTGACGCAAGTGCTGACCGATTTCGCGGATGCGGCGGTAGATGCCAGTATCACCGCGTTGATTGGGGCCGAGATTGACCGTGGCAAGCTCCCCAACCATCTGAATCCGGCGCGGGGCGGCGGCATGGTGGTACTGGCCATGGGTAAGATGGGGGCAGGGGAACTCAACTACTCCTCAGACATCGATCTGATCTGTCTGTTCGATGAAACGCAATTCGACCCAGAAGACTATCATGATGTGCGCGCAGCCTTCATCCGCGTTACCCGACTGATGACTGCGATGCTGTCAGAGATGCGCGAGGGCGGCTATGTCTTTCGCACCGATCTGCGGCTGCGCCCTGACGCGTCGGTCACGCCGGTCTGTTTGTCGATGGAAGCGGCAGAGCGGTACTATGAAAGCGTAGGGCGCACGTGGGAGCGTGCGGCGTATATCAAGGCGCGCGTTTGCGCGGGTGACATGGTTGCGGGCAACCGATTTCTGGACACCTTGCGCCCCTTTGTCTGGCGCAAGCATCTGGACTTTGCGGCCATCGAAGATGCCCATGACATGCGCCTGAAAATCCGCGATCACAAGGGGCTTGGCGGCAAGCTGACCCTCGAAGGGCATGATATGAAGCTGGGCCGCGGCGGCATCCGCGAGGTTGAATTCTTTACCCAGACACGGCAGTTGATCGCTGGCGGGCGCGATCCGTCGCTGCGGGTGCGGCGCACCGATCAGGGGCTGGCTGCATTAGCCGCGGCCGATTGGATCCCGGCCGACACGGCTGAGACACTTCACACGCATTACACCGCACACCGCGAGGTGGAGCATCGTTTGCAGATGATTAACGACGCGCAGACCCATCATCTGCCCGGCAATGAGGATGGCTTCGCCCGATTGGCCGCGTTTATGGATATGGATGTCGGTAGGTTGCGCCATACACTGACCAACCGGTTGACCGAGGTGCATCATCTGACCGAGGGGTTCTTTGCGCCTGAAAAAGCCGCTCCCGCGGCGCCAAGCTGGGGTGCGGATGTCGTGGCGCGTTGGCATAGTTATCCGGCACTGCGATCTGCGCGGGCGACGGCGATCTTTGATCGGCTGACGCCAGAAATCATGGCACGCCTGCAAGAGGCCGCCAAACCGGACGAGGCGCTGGCGCAGTTTGATCAGTTCCTTGCCGGACTGCCCGCTGGTGTGCAGCTTTTCTCTTTGTTTGAGGCAAATCCACAACTGACACAGCTTATTGTGGATATCGCCGCGACAGCGCCCGCGCTATCCCAATATCTGTCCCGCAATGCGGGAGTGCTGGATGCGGTGATTGGTGGTGCTTTCTTTAGCGATTGGCCGGGTGCGGATGCGCTCGCATCCGCGTTGACGGGCACACTTGAAGGGCTTGATGACTACGAGACGAAATTGATCGCCGCCCGTCGTTGGGCCAAGGAATGGCATTTCCGTATCGGCGTGCATCATCTGCGCGGGCTCATCGACGCAGCAACTGCAGGGCAGCAATATGCCGATCTGGCCATTGCGGTGCTGTCGGGGCTTTGGCCCGTGATCGTCGATGAATTCGCGCATAAACACGGCGCGCCACCGGGGCGCGGCGGTGCCGTGCTTGCCATGGGATCGCTGGGGGCAGGGCGGTTGAATGCAGGGTCTGACCTCGACCTGATCATGATATATGACGCTGCGGGTGTAGACACATCGGATGGACCACGCCCCTTGGCCACTCGCGCCTATTTTGCACGGTTAACACAGGCCTTGGTTACCGCGCTCAGCGCACCCATGTCCGAAGGGCGGCTTTATGAGGTGGATATGCGTTTGCGGCCCTCGGGGCGGCAGGGACCAGTTGCAACCTCATTTGATGCGTTCTGCAGCTATCAGCGCAGCGAGGCCTGGACATGGGAGCATCTGGCGCTGACACGCGGGCGTGTGGTGGCGGGGGATGCGACTTTGGGCACAGAGATTGAGGCCTTTCGCAAAGCCTTGCTAGCCGAAAAGGCGCACGGGCCCATGGTGCTGGCGGACGTCGCCGAGATGCGGAGGCGGATTGCCGACGCCAAGCCACCCAAAGGGGATTGGGACGCCAAGATCGGTCCGGGCCGGTTGCAGGATATCGAACTTTTTGCGCAAACGGCCGCCCTGCGGGCGAAATCGCCCGCACGTTCTGTGGCGGACCAATTGCGGGCTGGTGTCGCGGCAGGGTGGATTGATGCCGCAGACGCGCAGGCAGTGACGGATGCGGCGGGGTTCTTGTGGAAGTTGCAGGCGGCAGCAGGTTTGCTGACGGGCGGTGACCTTGATCCCGACACGTTAGGCGAGGGTGCCAAGCGCCTGATCCTGCGCGAAGGCGGCTGTGACGATCTGGAGGGGCTTTTGACACAATTGATAACGACACGGGATCGCGCAGACGCAATCATTACCCGGATGTTGAAAGAGAGGCATGGATGACTGACGCCCATGATCCCAAAGGCCTGATCCGCGAAGCTTATCGCATCGACGGGATCAGTACTGCAGAATGCCGGACGATCTTTCTTGATTGGGCATTGGGTGTGCCTGAGGGTGCAGATACACGCAAGGCTGTCATGGCCCTGTTGGCACTTTATCAGCACGCAGCAAAAGACCACCCGATGACCCAGACGCTTGAGGCGGCGCTGGCCGATCAGGCCTCGCCCAAGCGTCGCGGTGGGCGTGCTGGGCGTATGAATAGCTGAAACGGCTTTTCTGTCCGGCCATGGTCGACTTGGTGTGATAGCAGCCGCAAGAGGACCTTGCCCGACCAGCGCATGAATGCTGAGCTAAGATGGAAAAGTCAGATGAAGTTTTCGCAACCAACGCCAGAGCTTGCCGTGCCGGATGTGCAAGCGGCCCAAGAATACTACCACGACAAGTTTGGTTTTGAGATTGGGTGGTATAATGCTGCAGGGCGCATCGGCGCCGTTTCGCACGGGGACTGTGCCATCTTCTTTCGCGAATGCACCGAGATCCGTCCGCCAAGCACATTCTGGGTGTTTTGTCCTGCGTTAGACAAGGCTCATGCGGAATTTCTGCAGCGTGGCGCAGATGTTGTGGACAGCCCGGAGAATAAGCCCTGGGGTCTGCGGCAATTCACCATCCGCGATCACTGCGGCAATCTATTCCATTTCTTTCATGACTAGAATCTAGAGTTGTAAATCAATTTGGAATACTTGTAAGTAATAAAAGTGATAAATCGATCAATTTCACATACTTTGTGAGTTATGATCTCTGGTCTCATATGGCCATGTCCTGAAAAGTGTTTGTGGGCTGGAGCGCGAAGCGCTCCAGCCCACACAGTGGCTAGGAACCCGGTGTATCGCGTACAAAAGGATTGCCGCGTTCGGCGGTGGCGATGAATGTCATTGCATTGACCCGCCAACCGTCGGGCGTCCGTGTGAAGCCGTGCTCATACGTTCCCCACACTTCCCAAAGCGCCTCACCACCATTTTCGTCCAGTGCACCGCGCGCCATTCGGTTCCACGCATAGCCATGTGACAACATGGTCGCATTGTCGGCATCATGCAGCGAGATCCGGTGGTTGCCGCGCAGGTGAAAAGACGTCTTTTCGTTCGTCAGATTGCCAGACCAGCCAGCGATCAGGCTATCGGCAGGGATGGTGGCAGGATCTCCACCGGTGAGCGAGGTGAAATCGACAGTGATTTCATCGGTGAAGTATCGACGGGCCAGCGTCCAATCCTTTGCATCGACGGCGGCATCGATTGTATTGGCGATGCGGATCATTTCGGCCTGATCGACCATAGTCTCCGGTGTCATCGGATCTCCTGCAAGGCGCGTTTCAGCGAGTGCGGGCGATGCAAAAGCGAGGCTTGCAGCAGTGAGAATGGCGGCGATTTTCATGGGCTTGTCCTTTCGAAAAGTTGGCCTGATGCGCGGTGGCGCATCAGGACGATTGTCGGTTTGTCGGGATCAGCTGTCTGTGGCTTGGCCGGCTGCGAAATGGGCGGCGATGGTGTCCGCTGCGCGGGTCACATCAGCGGGGTTGTCGTAAAAGTCGAACTGCGTGACATCTTCCAGCATCTGCAACGTGGCCTCACCGGCAAAGCCTTCTAGGAAACTCTGCACACCTTGCGGGATCGCGGCAGCCTCTGAATGGACGATGGCCAGTGGATGGGACAGACGCGCGGCATTGTCGGCGGGATAGTATGTGAGCCAGCCTTCCCAGCCTGCATTGTTCCACTGGTTGTCATAGGCCGGGATCGCGCCGCGATCGGGGTCATAATAATATCCGCCGATTGGCATCAACACGCCCTCGGCACCTTCGGGACCAGCGGCGGGGATGATCTGGCCACCTTGTGCAGCCGCAGCGCGTGACATTTCAATCAGGCCACTAACACCTTCTTGCCCGCCATATACGGCGCTGACGATCTCCTCGTTCTGCAGCCAGGGTGCCACCAGACCAATGCGATTGACCCGGTCGTTGTCGGCGACAGCATCGATCATGTATCCAGCTGAGGCGCAGATCCCAAGGCCGTTGATCTGCGTCGGATCCACTTCGGGCAGTGTTGCGACAAATTCAAATGCGGCCCGGATGTCCGATGTCTTTGCCGCAGGGCTTTCAACAAAGCGCATGTTTTCGGGCAGATCGCCGGATTTGCCCCAACCGCGAAAATCAAAGGTGAAGGCGGCAAAGCCGCGTTCCACCATCTCGGCAGCATAGACGGCTGGCATCTGCTCTTCGACACTGGTCCAGGCGCCAGTCACAACGACTGTCGGCAACGCGCTGCCGTCATGGCCTTCGGGCAGATAGAGGGTGCCGGACAATGTGGCCCCTTCATTTTCGAATGTGACGGTGCGGGTTTCCACCTGTGCGATTGCGGCGGTGGAGGCCATCAGGACGGCGGCGGTGCTGAGTGCAATGGATTTCATGTTGTCTCTCCTGTTTGTCGTGTGTGGGCGTCTTGCCCGATGACAGAAGAGATACCGTCGGCGCGGGGCGAATACTTGAACGCGACCGCTTGGTTTTTGCAGGATCCTGCTTGGCCTGGTTCAGGCCGTGCGATAGGCGCGCGGTGTTTGGCCCGTGACCTGTTTGAAGCTGCGTGAAAAATGCGCCTGATCGGCAAAACCACATGCAAGCGCGATATCGCCCAAGGGTCGGCCTCGGTCTTTCATCATCCCGATGGCCTGTTCCACCCGGTAGGCCATGACGTATTGCATTGGCGTTTCGCCAACCGTTTCCTTGAAGACACGGGCGAAATGCGACGTGCTCATTCCTGCCTCTCGCGCCAGATCGTCGACTGTTATCGTTCGCTCCAGATTGGCGCGGATAAAGGCAAGAACACGCTTGTAGTGATCTGAAGTGAACCGTGCTGACAGCGCCACATCCTCTGGTCGCTGCTGCCCGTAGCGCTGCAGCAGTTTGACCAACAGAACCCGGCTCATCGCCTCAAACATCACGCCAGAGGTCAGATCATCGTTTTCCAGCGCGTCGCGCAGCATAACCCCCGCCGCGCAAAGATCGGGATCGCGAAATTGCGGCAGATCGGCCAGCTGGTTCTGGTCCAACATGATGCCCAATTCCTGCTGGGCGAATTTTTCGACCTTTTGGGGGTCAAGTGTCACAACGATCACGTCTGATCGCGCAAACCAGCGCCAGCCCGATCGCATGCCTGCTGGGGTCACGATGATATCGTCCTTATGAAACGTAAAATCGCGCATCTCACCGTCGCGCCGGTTCTGGACCCGGTGTGGCGTTTCGCAGAGGTTTAAGAGCACATGATGCTCGGCAAACACCTCTTCCGGCATCGTGTCAGGTTCGGCCTGAAAATAGCGGACTGACATGAGCGCTGCGGCCGAGACATGTTGCATCGCGTCACTGTTCAGCAACGGGTTCGATGGATAAATCTCGGCATATCGACGTGGCAAGGCGGCTCCGTTCTCGTGGTCAATTTAATGCATGGCGACAGGCCAACCAAACGCTTTGTCCGCTAGCTTCGCGCCATAAGGGCGTCCGTCACCAGACGTACATGCGCATCCTTGAATGCAGTGATGTCGAGGGGGTCGATTTTCCCGAAGACCCGCGTCCAAAGCCCGGCAAAGATCGCGGGCGCCATAAAGATACGCACATCTTCTGCCCTGCAACTTTCCGATAACTCGCCGTTCGCGATGCCCCGTTCGATCAAGGCAGCGATTACGGCCTCGCCCTTTGACAGGATCTGATGGCGGTAAAACGACACAAGGTCCGGCATGGTCTGACCCTCGGCCACAAGGATTTTCAGAAAAATGGCCGACTCACCCTGCACCAACTGATCGTAGATGATGTCGATGGCATTGGCGAAAAGCGTGGAAAAGTCGGCCTCGTGAACGCGTACCATCTGCGCAACCTCGTCGATTGTGCGTTCGACCGAGTTGCGGATTGCCGCCTCAAGGATCGCCTCTTTAGTCTCGTAATAGAGATATATTGTCGTGCGCGAGATGCTCGCGCGCTTTGCGATGCTGGCCAGCGTGCTGTGGGCGAAGCCTTTCTCTTCAAACTCCAACAAGGCTGCCGCCAGAATTTCATGCGGGCGCGCGTCTTTACGTCTTTGTCTTGGTCGATGTGAGATTTTCGTTGCCTCCCTTGTACACGTCCTTTAATGACATATGTGTCATTAAATCGATCATCACGGTGTTTGATAACATGTCCGACAAAGCCTCACCATCAATCGAATTACCGTTGGACGACCCCGGACTGGGCCATGCTTCATCGGCAAGCCGGGCAAAGGCGACAAGCAGGCGCCGTGTATTCGTGATCCCGCTGATCTTTCTTTTGATGTTCAGCGGTGCGGTGATCGGTCTTTATTTCCAACCGCCAAGCCTGCAGGCCCTGTTTCGCGCCACGGGGCTTGAACCCGGTGGCGGCACTGACACGCCGATTGCTGTAGCTATCGCGCAGGTCACGTCAGGAGAAGAAATTGCCTTGGTCAGCGAGGGCGATGTTGTGGCTTTGGGGCGGATCACACCAAAGGGCGATGTTGTCACCGTGGCACCACCCTTTGGCGCGGGCGATGCGCGGATCAGCGCGTTGCCTGTGGCCGAAGGGGATATCGTCGCGTCAGGGGACGTGATCGCTGTCCTAGATAGTTTACCGCAATATCAGGGTCAGCTGGCCACAGCCCGCGCAAATCTTGCCGTTGCCGAAGCCAGCGCCGCGCAAACGGAGGCGTCGGTCCGGGTTGCGCGGGAAGAGGCACAGGCAGGTTTGGAACGGGCGCTGGCAACTGAAACCGTCGCGCAAGAGGAGTTATCGCGCACCACCGCATTGATGGAGCGTGGCGTGACAACACGCGCCGTGCTTGACACTGCAATTGCACGCGCAACCGAAGCTGCACGTGATGTCGAAAAAGCACGCGCGACGCTGTCGCGCTATCTGGCGAACGGGCAGGGGGCACAGGCGGACATTACCGTCGCATTGGCCAACCTTGCCGCCAGCCGCGCGCAATTGGCGGTTGCCGAACTGGATATCGACAAGGCCTATGTGCGTGCGCCGCAAGACGGCATGATCCTTGATCTGCACGTGCGTGTCGGCGAAAGACCGGGTGCGGACGGTGTCGCCGATTTGGGTAACACGACGCAGATGACGGTTGAGGCCGAAGTTTATCAGACCTTGATCGGGCGGGTCGCGGTTGGCGATCCGGTGCGCATCACGGCTGACCCGCTGAGTGATACGTTAAACGGCACCGTCAGTGCCATCGGTCTCGAAATTGGCCGACAATCGATCACGTCCGATGATCCCGCCGCCAATACCGATGCGCGCGTGGTCGATGTGATCATCGCGCTTGACCCCGCATCAAGCGCGCAGGCCGAGCGGTTGACGAATTTGCAGGTTGTGGCGCGGATTGATGCGGGGCGCCGCGATCCATGACGCGGCTGCTGACCCTGCTTTTTGGACGCCTGCCCATTGGATGGCTGCAATTATCGCACAACCGAACGCGTCTCTTGGCAGCAAGCGCAGGTGTGGCCTTCGCGAACCTTCTGGTCTTTGTGCAATTGGGTATTCTGGGCGCATTGAACGGCACAACGACCGCGCCCTATGCACTTTTCGATGCCGATATCATGGTGTCGTCTGTTGATGCCAATACGCTCACCGATGGCAGCCACATCGCCCGGCAACGAATGTTTCAGGCCCTCGGTGTGGCGGGTATCGAAGGGGGCACACCACTTTTTATCGCAAATCTGGAATGGCAGCGCGCAGATGGCAGCTCTGCCACATTGCAAACCTTTGGTGTCGCCTCCGATGCGGCGGCGTTTCTGGCACCAGAGATTGCGGGTCTCACGGCACAATTGATGTTGGAGGACACCGTTCTGATCGATCGCAGCACGCGCGGGCTGCCGCAGGGCGTCTTGGACGATGTCTCACCTGAAAACCCTTATGTGTTTGAAGCGAATGATCGCACCTTATCGGCGGTGGGAACACTGGATGTGGGGGGTGGATTTGCGGCTGACGGTACACTTTTCACGTCGGACCAGACATTCCTGCGGCTTTTTGGCAACCGCAGCGCGGGCGCGCCGGATCACATCCTGCTGAAGGTGCAAGACGGGATCGATCCTGCATTCGTGGTTGACCGGCTGCGCGCCGTCCTGCCGCCCGAAAGCGTCAAGGTGAACACAGTGACAGACGCCGCCGCAGCGGATCTGAGCTATCAGACGACGGAACGTCCGACGGGGATCATCTTTGGGTTCGGTGTATTGATCGGCATTCTGGTTGGTGTGGTCATTGTCTACCAGATCCTGTCCACGGATGTTGCTGACCACCTGAAAGAGTATGCGACGTTCAAGGCAATGGGCTATGGCCATCCGTTTTTCCTTGGCATCGTCTTTGAAGAGGCGATCATTTTGGCCGTCTTTGGTTTCATTCCGGGGTTGCTCACCTCCATCGTGCTTTATGCGGGCCTGTCGGCGGCCACTGGCCTTCCGATGGAAATGGGTGTTGATCGTGCACTTGCCGTGCTGTTCGGCACGCTGCTGGCTTGTGCTGTGTCGGGTGCCATTGCAACGCGTCGCCTTGCTGCGGCTGATCCGGCGGATCTGTTCTGATGCTGAAGGTCTTGAAAGACGGACCCATCGTAGCCATGGGGCTGAACCATTGGTTCGGCAGCGGTGATGCGCGCAAACAGGCGATTTGGGATGTCAATCTGTCAGTGGACAGGGGAAGCCTGACGATCCTGATGGGGCCATCTGGATCGGGCAAGACAACCGTTCTGACATTGATGGGCTGTTTGCGCGAGGTCCAGGACGGCAGCGTGCGCCTGTTGGGACAAGAGTTGAATGGCGCGACCGAGGCACAGGCTGTGATGCTGCGTCGCCAGCTTGGCTTTATCTTTCAGGCGCATAACCTGCACGAAAGCCTGACCGCGACGCAGAACGTCCTGATGGGATTGGAAGTGCATGGGCGCGGCCAAACCGGGCTACAACTGCGCGCAGCGCAGCATCTTTTGCGATTGGTGGGTCTCGGCGACAGGATGGATTATCTGCCATCCAACCTGTCGGGCGGTCAAAAACAACGCGTCGCCATCGCACGCGCGTTGGTTTCAAATCCCAAGGTCGTCTTTGCCGATGAGCCCACCGCCGCGCTTGACAAAGACTCCGGTCGCCAGGTTGTTGATATGCTCAAAGCACTCGGTCGCGCGCGCGGCACAACTACGCTGATGGTGACACACGACAATCGCATCCTGGAATTGGCCGACCGGATCGTCACATTGGAAGACGGGCGGGTTGTGCGCGACGAACGGCAAATGTCCACTTACTGAAATGCATCGGTGGGGCGACTGGAGCAGCATGATGGAACGTACCACTGGCGACCGAGATTGGCTGGATGGGTAAGCCGGTCCCTTGGGACCCCCTGTCGCCCAGACAGCCAGTCAGCCAGTCAGCCTTTCACTCGGTTCCGTATGATGTCGCAGATTGGCGGGGTGATACTGCTGCTGGCGGCCCTTCAGGCGATCACCTGACCAGCGGGTTTTGGAACTTCAACGACTGTCTTCAAGGTTTTCCGCATGACGTCATTTCGAGACGAAGTTTTCGCAGATCCTCGCTCAACATGTCGATGAAGCGGCGGACGCGCGGTTCAAGCAGGCGCTTGTGGGGATAAAGGGCAAGAAGCGGAATCTGACCATGGTTCAGACGCGGCAGGACCCTCTCAAGGCGGCCTTTTGCGATATCCCGCCCCACCAAGAGCTGCGGTAGCAAAGCAATGCCAAGGCCATCGAGGGCCGCGGCGCGGAGGGCTTCGGCGTTGTCTATGCGGAGGCGGACGTGACCCTGCGCGCGCACCCACGTGCCATCGTTGTCCTGCAGATACCAGCCCTGTCGTTCGTTACGACTGGCGAATTGCAGAAGATCGTGGCACGTTAGCTGTTCGATGTTTGTGGGCCTGTCACGCGTTTCAAAATAGGCTGGGGCTGCGCATAGAAGCGCCTTGTCACGTAGCAATGTGCGTGCGATGAAACCTTGGTCGGGTGGGTTTACACCGATGCGGATCGAAAGATCGAAACCCTTTTCTATGATATTGTCGACCCGATCCGAGAGCGAGAGGTCAATCTGCGTCTGGGGCCAAGTTTCCAGATACCGACGAACGGTTGGCAGCAACAGCTTACGCCCCAACGCATCCGGTGCCGTTATCCGCAATACGCCGCGCGGGACGCCGCTGCCGCCAACGATACTGTCGTCGGCCGCTTCGATTGCCTCGCGTATGGCCAGCCCATGTTCGTAGAGGCGTTTACCCTCTTCGGTCAGGTCCAATGCGCGCGTTGACCTGTTGAGCAACCGCGCCCCGTAGCCATCCTCCAACCTGGCGACTGCCTTGCCTGCGGTCGAGCGCGATAGCCCGAACATCCTGCCCGCAGCAACGAAGTTTCCCGTCTCGACTACGGACAGAAACAGGAGGATGTCGTTCACCTTGGATCCAAGCATGACCATTTGTAGCACGTAAATCGCGACTGAAGCGAATGCTGTTCGCCGTCTGGTGCGGCTAACTGTTTCTCCATGACAATCAACGAAAGGAGAAAGTTATGTCGACTTCAATTGATCGCCTGAATCCTGCGGCACTGCCCGATGCGGGCAAGGTTGGGTATTCACAAATCTCTATCGCGCAAAGCGGGCCATTGGCATTTGTGTCTGGTCAGGTGGCCTGGCAACCAGATGGCACCCCTGCGCCCACGTCATTGGCAGAGCAAACCGCCATCGTTGTAAAGAACCTGCAAGGCGCGCTTGATGCGCTTCAGGCCACCACCGACGATATCGCCCAAATGCGGATCTACGTGACCGACCTGCGGGAAGCGACGCAAGAGATTGCGATGGGCGAAATCATGCGCTTCCTCAATGGCGCAAAGCCAAGCCTCACCGGCATTGGTGTGGCAGCATTGGCCGGGCCTGATCTGCAGATCGAGGTGGAAATGGTGGTGCAAGTTGCTGCCTGAGACAGAAAGCCGGACCCATCCCGACCTTGTGAATGCCGATCTTCTCGCGTTTATTGAGGGATGATCAAAGTATGCGGTGGGACCTGCTCTCTCCCACAGTCATAATCGCCCCCGCTGCCCGGCGACCAGTCGGCCCAAAGCCTCACTACCCCCAGCCAATCCGACACCGCTTAACGGTTTCGGTAAAACCGCGTCTCAGACCGCACGTCGTCCACATTGTTTTGGGCGGGCCATTGTGATCGTTGCGCCGGTGGCACCATGCGCGAGTGATCGACACAACGGAACACCATCTTTATGCGCGCGCTAGCGCTGCGGCCTCTTTTGCTAGCGCGGTTATGCCTGCCCAGTCACCTGCGCTGACCTTGTCCTTGGGTGCGACCCATGATCCCCCAACGCAGAGCGTGTTGCTGAGCCCCAGATAAGTCGGGGCATTCGTCCGGCTGACCCCGCCCGTTGGGCAGAATTTGACTTGGGGGATCGGTGCGCCGATCGCCTTAAGCGCAGGGGCACCACCATTGGCTTCCGCTGGAAAGAACTTTTGTACTGTATATCCACGTTCAAGTAGACGCATCGCCTCGCTTGCTGTGGCAGCGCCAGGCAACAAAGGCAGATCATTGGCCTCACATGCATCGAGCAACCGATCCGTCGCGCCAGGAGAGACACCGAATTGGGCACCCGCCGCCTTGGCGTCCTCTACATCCTTTGGTGTTAGCAACGTCCCCGCGCCGACGACGCCACCCGTGACGCTGGCCATTTCGCGGATGACATCCAGCGCCGCGGGGGTCCGCAGCGTCACTTCGAGGGCAGGCAATTCCCCAGCAACAAGCGCGGCCGCAAGATCTGCAGCGATGGCGGCATCATCGACGACAAGGACGGGGACCACCGGCGCCATGAGACAAACTTTGGCGGCGGCGGCAGAGGCGTCTTGTGGGGTCATTTGCTATTCCTGATATTGGGTGCCGTTGGCAAGGGTTGATGCCTCCGGCGGAAGTTTGATTGGACAAAGAAAGACGGGGCGCTTCAGACCGCGACACCTGCGCCCTCTGCGGCAAGTCCCACATTTTTGCGGAACACCTCAAATAACTCGCGTCCCACGCCATTGCCATTACCGCTGAGATCGGCAGCGGCAGGTGTGCGGGTGCTCAAATCAACGCCAATCACATCCACACTGCCCTTTGTCGCATCAAGGCGGATGATGTCACCATCACACACCAATGCAATGGGCCCATCATCTGCCGCCTCCGGGCAGACATGGATGGCCGAAGGCACCTTGCCCGACGCACCCGACATGCGTCCATCAGTGACAAGCGCCACCCGTAGGCCGCGATCCTGCAACACTGCCAAAGTGGGGGTCAGTCCATGTAATTCCGGCATGCCGTTGGATTTGGGGCCCTGGAAACGGACAACAATCACGGTATCTTCGGTGAATTCACCCGCCTTGAAAGCCTCTTTCACGGCGTCCTGTGTGTGAAAGACGCGAGCCGGGGCCTCAATGACGTGCCGTTCGGCGGCGACAGCAGAGGTCTTGATCACCCCGCGGCCCAGATTGCCTGCAAGCTGGGTCAGCCCTCCGGTCGGGTGGAACGGATCGTTGGCTGGGCGCAGCACTTTTTCGTTATGGGATTTGCCAGCACCGGGCATATAGGTGATGCGGCCATCGGTCAGCTTTGGTTCTTGTGTGTAAAGTTCCAGCCCGTCACCCGCGACTGTCTTGGTGTCGTCATGCAAGAGCCCCGCATTGAGCAGTTCGCCAATCATATAGCCGAGCCCGCCAGCTGCGTGGAAATGGTTCACATCGGCCAGCCCGTTCGGGTATACCTTTGCCATCAGCGGTGTCACCTCAGACAGGTCACTGAAGTCTTCCAAATCCAAGATGATTCCGGCGGCCTTTGCCATGGCGGGCAGGTGGATCACCAGGTTCGTCGATCCACCCGTGGCCATCAGCCCGACAATGCCGTTCACAAATGCCTTTTCATCTAAGATGTCACAGACCGGGCGGTAGTCATTGCCAAGCGCCGTAATCTCAAGCGCGCGTTCGGTGCCCGCGGTGGTCAGCGCCTCGCGCAAGGGCGTGCCTGGATTGACAAACGAGGCGCCCGGCAGATGAAGCCCCATAAACTCCATCAGCATTTGGTTGGTATTGGCCGTACCATAAAATGTGCAAGTGCCCGGGCCGTGGTAAGAGGCCATCTCGGCCTGCATCAGCTTGTCGCGGCCCACCTCTCCGGTTGCGAATTGCTGGCGCACGCGCGCCTTTTCATCATTGGGCAGACCAGAAACCATGGGACCCGCTGGCATGAAGATGCCGGGGATATAGCCGAATGTGGCGGCGGCCATGACCAGCCCCGGTACGATCTTGTCACAGACACCAAGATAGATCGCACTATCAAAGACGTTATGTGACAGGCCAACACCGGCCGCAAGCGCGATGACATCGCGGGAAAACAGCGACAGTTCCATCCCCGTCTGGCCCTGTGTAACGCCGTCGCACATGGCAGGTACGCCACCCGCGACCTGCGCTGTGCCCCCTGCTGCGCGGGCAGCAGCGCGGATCATGTCGGGGTATTTTTCAAACGGCTGATGGGCGGACAGCATGTCATTATAGGCAGTGATAATACCAATGTTGGGGCTGCGCGCATCTGTCAGCGCGGCTTTGTCGTCGCCCATCGCGGCATAGGCGTGGGCCTGGTTCCCACAGGTCAAATGCGCGCGGCGCGGCCCCTCCGCAGCGGCCCGTTCCATCGTGTTCATATAGATGCCGCGGCTCTTTTCAGAGCGGGCTTTGATACGGTCAGTGACTTCAGCGATTTTCGGGTGAAGTGGCATAAGAGTCCTCATGTCGAGATTTGCGCGGATAGTACCATAGAGTGTTAGCGCTAACAAGCGTCAGCGCCACATGTCCTGCATTTGTTGACACAATACCCCGCGTTCCGGCCATATTGTTTGCATATTTCGTTGCTACCCGCATTTGATACCAACGACAGGTGGATGAATGTTTCGGAATTTCTTGATCATCTTGGTTGCGATTGCAGGGCTTGGCGCGTGTTCAGGCGGCGGCACCTTTGTGCCAAGTTCGGTGTCAGACAGCGTTAGCCGCACTTACGCATTGGCCGACTTCACTTTTGCAGCACCGTCCGATCTGACCGTGTCAGAGAATGAAGGATACTATCCTTGGGCCGACGTCGTCTGGCGCGGCGATCCACGCGGCGCGCGTGTGCCGCAGATTGCCGCGATGTTCGACACTGCGGCGGCACGCAGCAAGACCGCGCTAAACGGTGATGTGCCTGTGGCGGTGCGTGTGACCCTTGTGCGGTTTCATGGCGTGACGGATCGGACACGCTATTCCGTCGGCGGAAACTACAATATCGTGTTCGACATGACCGTGTCTGATGCCCGTAGCGGAACAGTGATCGAACCGACACGCCGTATCACGGCTAATTTGGATGCACCCGGTGGGACGCGCGCGGTGGCCTTGGAACAAAGCGGTCAGACCCAAAAGGTGCGGGTAACGGATTTCCTGACATCAGTGTTGCTGGCGGAGCTGTCGTAACCTCCCTTTCAAAGCGGGGCGACACAGGCTAGGACAGCGGGCATGAACATGTCTGCTGCCCCCACTGATCTGCCCGTTGTTCGTCTATTGCCCAAGGCAGAGGCCCGCGCGATCCGGCATGGATTTCCCTGGGTCTATGCCAATGAACTGGTGACAGACAGGCGGACGCGCAAGCTGCAACCCGGCAGCATTGCCCGGCTCGAAGATGCCGGTCGCACACCATTGGGGGTGGTCGCGGTCAATCCGACCTCAAAGATCATCTGCCGCATGCTCGACCGTGATCCTGAAGCTGTGATTGATGCGACATGGTTCAAATCCCGTCTGTCGCGGGCGTTGGCTCATCGCGCGTGCCTTTACGATGCGCCATTCTATCGTCTTGTCCATGCAGAGGCGGATGGGCTGCCCGGCATCGTCATCGATCGTTTCGGTGACGTGGCTGTCATACAACCTAATGCCGCGTGGGCGGATGTTCTCATCAACTCTGTAGTAGCAGCCCTGCAAGAGGTGACGGGTGTCCAGACCGTCATTATGAATGGCACCGGGCGCACCCGCAGCCTAGAGGGGCTGGAAGAGCGGATAGCCGTTCTTGCCGGTAACCCTCCAGTGACGCCGGTGACAGTTCCAATGAATGGGGCGACCTATCTTGCCGATGTCATGGGCGGCCAAAAGACCGGGTTGTTCTATGACCAACGGCCCAATCACGCATTTGTCGCGAGTCTTGCAAGGGATGCGCGGGTGCTGGATGTTTTTGCGCATGTTGGCGGCTTTGGCTTGGCCGCGTTGGCAAATGGTGCGCGCTCGGCCTTGGCGGTCGACGGGTCCGAACCGGCGCTGTCGCTGGCTGAGCAAGGGGCGCGGGCCATGGGTGCCGATGACCGTTTTGGCACGCGCAAGGGGGATGCGTTTGATACCTTGACCGCTTTGGCGGATGAGGGGGAGAATTTCGATATTGTGGTTTGTGATCCACCGGCATTTGCCCCGTCAAAGCAGGCGCTTGATGCAGGACTGCGCGCTTATGAACGTGTTGCGCGGTTGGCCGCACCATTGGTGGCGGATGGCGGCTATCTCGTTTTGTGTTCGTGTTCGCATGCAGCGGATTTGACAAAATTCCGCAATGCCTCATCCCGTGGAATTGGCAGGGCAGGGCGGCGGGGACAAATCATTCACACAGGCTTTGCCGGGCCGGACCATCCGCTTTTGCCGCATCTTGCGGAGAGCGGATATCTGAAGGCACTTGTCTATCGCCTATGAGGGTGATGATCGACGCTTGCGTGCTGTATCCGACCGTGATGCGTGAGGTCGTGATGGGCTGCGCACAAGAAGGGCTGTTTGAGCCGCGCTGGTCTGCCCGCATCCTCGAAGAGTGGGCGCGGGCCGTGGTCAAACTGGGACCTGAGCAAGAGATGATCGCACGGGGAGAGATTGCATCATTGGGTGCCGCATTCCCGGATGCAGTGGTCCGCTATGGCGCGGAATATGAGCGACAGTTCTGGCTACCTGACGCCAATGACATCCATGTGCTGGCGGCAGCTGTGGCCGGGTCATGTGATGCGATCCTGACAATGAACCACAAGGATTTCCCGCGCGACATTCTCGCGGATGCCATGGTGGATCGTCTGGGCCCGGATTTGTTTCTGTGTGATTTGCTGGTTCAGGCTGCGGAGCAAGTCAGAGGCGTAGCAGATGCCGTGCTGGCGCAGGCAAACCACCTGTCAGACAGACCGTGGGAGATGCGCGCGCTCATGAAAAAGGCGCGCCTTCCGCGGTTTGGCAAGGCGCTGGAACACGACTAGCGCTGCGTTAGGCTGCCATCCCATTTCGCTTCATTCGCTTCAATTGCGGCGATGCGTTGCTCGGTTTTGGGGTGGCTCAAGATCCAGGCCGGCATGGTTGCACCGCGTGCGCCTGTCAGCGTTTCAAGCTTTTTGAACAGGGATTTCTGTGGCCCGGTCCCGATGCCCGCCTTCACCAAAAGGGCCGAGGCATAGGCATCCGCTTCAAACTCATCATTGCGGGACAACTTCGCGGCAAGCAGGCTGATCAACCCATTCACAATCCACGGCCCGATATAGGGAATGAACCGCCCGACAATCATAATCAGGGCTGTGCGCATCGCGTTCTGACCGGAAAAATCGATCATGCGACGACGAGAATGGCCCAACGCCACATGACCAAGCTCGTGCGCGATCACACTCGCCATTTCCTCGGATGTGACCTGACCTTGGCGGTATTTGTTGAAGAAGCCCCGCGTGATGAAAATGCGGCCATCCGGGGCGGCCAGACCATTCACCGGCTCAATCTCGTAGATATGCACACGGATCCGGTCCAGATTAAGCGCCTGCGCCATCCGGTCCATCAGCACCTTCAGGATTGGATCGGCAAGTTCGGTCGAATTCGCGTCGAGCTCACGCGATGTGCGCCAGACCGAAAAGCGGTACATGGCCAGACCGTAAAGAACGGCCAGCAGGATGGGGAGCACTTTGATCATGGCGTGAATATGGGGGTCGCGCTGCAGATTTCAAAGCGCAGAGTGCCGCAGGCCTAGGGGCCAAGGCGTTCCTTCGCCAGCGCATGGAGCTTGTGATGCGCGGGAACGTGAAGCGTGCGGCGCAGGAAAGCCTCGTCTTTGAACTTCATGCGATAGGCGCGCATATTCTCGACCACCGTAATCCGATCGCCGTCATAGGGCTGCAAGGTGACCGGCATGCCCTTGGAAACATGTCCTTCTTTCAGAACACGCGCATAAGCGCCAGGGCGTTCGGCCGCATAAAACTGCTTGATTGCCCTCCCGTCGCCGATATGCGCGGCATAGGTGGCACACGGGATACGAGGGGACGTGATCTGCAGCACAACGTCACCCAAGGTCAATATGTCACCAATTGCAAGGGACGCCGTGACCAGATCAGAGATCACGAGGTTTTCACCAAAAAAGCCGGGCGGGATGTCGCGGTTCAGCTCTTTGGCCCACCAGTCCAGATCAGGTTGGCCAAACATGTAAACCGCCTGATCGACGCCCCCGTGATTGTCCAGATCGCAGATCGCATCGCCCGCAAGGCCCATCAGTCCAACTGCAACAGGCCCCTCCACGGGTTTCTTGAAATGCCCAGTGAGCCCTGTTTTGGCCGGTGTCTTTTCAGGCTTGCCGATTTGGATGCTCAGGATTTCCATGCTAACGCCCCAGAAGTTTCATGCCCGTTTCGATCCCGGAGAGCGTCATAGGCACCATGCGGTCTGCGCCAAAAATCTCTTGGATCATCTGGATCGACTGCGTGTAGGGCCAATAGCGTTCATCAAGCGGGTTGATCCACAGATGGTTCGGCCATTGTTCGCGGGCGCGGGTCAGCCAGACCTGACCGGCCTCTTCGTTCCAATGTTCATTCGCGCCACCGGGAAAGGCGATTTCGTAAGGTGACATGCTCGCGTCACCGACGAAGATGCATTTGTAATCCGGGCCGTATGTGCGCAGGACTTCCCATGTTGGTGTCTGGGCGTTCCAGCGGCGGCGATTGTCCTTCCACACGCCTTCGTAAAGGCAGTTGTGGAAGTAGAAGTATTCGAAATGCTTGAATTCGGATTTGGCGGCGCTGAACAGTTCCTCAACCACCTTGATATGCGGGTCCATCGAGCCGCCGATATCGAGAAACAGCAACACTTTGACCGCGTTGCGTCGTTCGGGCCGGGTTTGGACGTCAAGATAGCCGTGTTCGGCGGTTGCGCGAATGGTGCCGTTCAAATCCAGCTCTTCCACGGCGCCATCGCGGGCCCACATGCGCAGGCGTTTCAGCGCTACCTTGATGTTGCGGGTGCCAAGTTCAACCGTGTCGTCGAGGTTGCGAAATTCGCGCTTATCCCAGACCTTGACTGCGCGCTGGTGGCGGCTTTTATCCTGCCCGATCCGCACACCTTCAGGGTTGTAGCCATAGGCACCAAAGGGCGAGGTGCCCGCCGTGCCGACCCATTTATTACCGCCCTGATGACGGCCTTTTTGTTCCTCCAGCCGCTTTTGTAACGTTTCCATCAGCTTGTCGAAACCACCCATGGCCGCAATCTCGGCCTTTTCTTCGTCTGTCAGGTGTTTCTCAGCGAGCTTTTCGAGCCATTCTCGCGGCACGTCGACGGCGTTCAGCACAGCCTCGGCTGGAATTGCATCGAGGCCTTCAAACGTGGCGGCAAAGGCGCGGTCGAACTTGTCCAGATGCCGCTCATCCTTGACCATGATCGTGCGGGCGAGAAAGTAGAACGCTTCGATATCATAGGTGGCAAGGCCTGCCTTCATCCCTTCCAGAAACGACAAAAATTCGCGCAAAGAGACGGGAACACCTTGCTTGCGCAAATTGTCAAAGAAAGGCAGGAACATGCAATTTACACATAGCTGCGTTCGATGAAGATCAGCACAAACAGGCCGATCAGACCGAACATGATCGCGAACACGGCCGCCCATTGGGCCAGGTCTTTGACTGTCCCGCCGCGCATCTTGGCGCGGAACGCCCCGAACAAGGCCCCAAACAGAAGTCCAGACAGCGGATAGATCATAACTTCCCTTTAGCTTGGCGGTATTTGCGGCGGCAGCGAGGCGATTTCGTTCAACCGATCGATCACCTCTTGCCTGGTGCCAAAGCCATAAAGACCCCAGCCAAGGCTGTCCAGCCGCAGCGCCATGCCTTCCTCGGTCTTGCCTTGCAGATCAAGCGCCTCGGCTCGAAACATCATCAGTAGCGACATCAATGCCGCGTTTTCGTGTTGTTCGGCGACCGGGATCGCCTCGGATGTGATGGCAATCGTGGCCTCTGCATCCCCTGAAATCAGCGTGAATGCAGCCAGTTGTACCGCGATATGGGCGGAATGGATATTGGTCACCGGGCTTTGCCCGTAGGCGCGGCCAGCGGCGTTGAACGCGCCTAATGCCAACGTGGCATCATTGCCGATCTGCAAACGGCCAAAGGCGTAGTTGGCAAACCCTTCACGTGTGCCTGTCCAGCCCAGGCTTTGGCCAATTGCAACGGCGCGCGCGGCGGCCTGCCTGCGCCGCCGGTCAGAGCTGCCGTCGCTCAGCGCAGTTTCAATCGCGTTGATCCAGGCGCGCGATGTGCTGGAAGGGATTTGACCGCCCGCGCGTTCACCTCGGGGATTGAGACGGGCCAAGATACGCGGCAAGCGTTGCGCCACTTGGCCTTCGGTCATCCCACTTTGCAGTTCTGGTGCGTAGAATGTGCGCAGGATCAGCATATCAAAACCGGTCAGGACGGCATGGATGTTATCGTCGTTGAAAATGGAATCAGGCAGGCGATAAAGGTCGTTGAGCGGACCCAGCGCTTGGGCCAGTTCCTCATGCAGACAATCGCGGATTTCTTGTGGCGCAGCATCTGATGGCAGAAAAATCGCTGCCTTTTCACGCCGCCTTAATGTCGCCCAATCAAGCGTCGGGGTGTTCCGCGCACGCCGCAATTCAGACCAGCTTTGTACCCGCGGAACAACAAAGCAGGCCGCGTTGGGGGCCACGCGTTGCAGGGCACGAGACGGGACCGCTTCGATCACAATGTTGGCGTCTGTCTCTTGGGTATAGCTGATATCGATCCTTGCCTCGGCGCGTAGACGGTTCAGCAAGCCTTCAAGATCGCTAAACAAGGTGGGGGGTGCGTTTCCGGCGACCCGTACCGTAATCGGCTCTTCGAAACGGGTCAGCAGTGGCAATTCACGTCCGCTTTCCATCCGGAACGCCAGATCCACAAAATCCAACGCGATTTCGGAATTCGGGCGTTGCGCGCGCCCCGGGCTGCTTGCGGAAAAGCTGCGGACCTCAGGAAAATCGAGGCGAATGGGTTCGGGGCCTTCGGGTGCCGGTGTACATGCGGCCGCAAGCATCAGGGCGAAGGCGGTCAGACGCTTCATGCGATCCTCTGATACTTGATGAAATCAGTGACTTGACCGACGCGATCATAAAGCATGCGGGCAGATTTGTTGTCGTCCTGAGTTAGCCAATAGACGCCGGGCGCGTCATACATATCAGCTGCAGCATAAACCGCCGCAATCAACTGCCTTCCGATTCCATGACCGCGCATCGCAGTATCCACATAAAGGTCCTGCAGGTAACAGACATTCTCAACCCGCCAACAATGACGGTGAAAAAGGTAATGTGCCAAACCCACGGGCTTGCCTGCTACTTCGGCAATCAGGCAATGGTAGTCATGCGCATCATCGCCTAATAGTCGCTGAAATGTCGTGTCGTAAACAATTGTTTCGACAGAGGATTTGTAAAAATCCAAATAGTCAGTCCAAAGCACCCGCCAGGCAGCCCGGTCGGTGGTCTGCAAAGGTCGAATGATCGCTGTCATGCTGCCCGTCATATGGTTTCTTCTTTGTTATCACCGTGCAAGCATAGCTGCGAAAAGGCGGCTGACCAATCAAATGGATGTGCGCAGAAAGGTCCTGTGGGAACTGTGGCTTAACGGCCAGCGCGTGCCATGAAGGCCAACCGTTCGAACAAATGCACGTCCTGTTCGTTTTTCAGGAGTGCGCCGTGCAGCTTTGGCAGGGCATTTGCCCCATCACGTTTGAGATCTTCGGCGGTCAGATCTTCGGCCAAAAGCAGTTTGAGCCAATCCAGCACCTCGGATGTGGATGGCTTTTTCTTCAGCCCAGCCTGGTCACGAATTTCGTAGAATTGGGTCAACGCCGTTGTCAGCAGGGCATCCTTGATGCCTGGATGATGCACCTCGACGATCTTGCGCATCGTGTCGACGTCCGGAAAACGGATGTAGTGAAAAAAGCAGCGGCGCAGGAATGCGTCGGGCAATTCTTTTTCGTTGTTGGATGTGATGATCACGATGGGGCGATGCACCGCCTTTACCGTCTCGCCCGTCTCATAGACGTGAAATTCCATCCGGTCGAGTTCCTGAAGCAGATCGTTGGGGAACTCGATATCCGCCTTGTCGATTTCATCAATCAGCAACACGACCTTGCCCTTGGCGGCAAAGGCCTGCCACAGCTTGCCGCGCTTTATGTAGTTGGCAACATCATGCACGCGTTCGTCGCCCAACTGGCTGTCGCGCAACCGGCTGACGGCGTCGTATTCGTAAAGGCCCTGCTGTGCTTTTGTGGTGGATTTGATATGCCATTCGATCATCGGCAAACCCAGCGCCGCGCTGACCTGACGGGCCAGTTCCGTCTTACCTGTGCCAGGCTCACCCTTGACGAGCAGGGGGCGTTCCAGTGTCACGGCGGCATTCACGGCCATGGTCAGATCGTCAGTGGCGACATAGGTGTCGGTGCCAGTGAATTGCATGCTCAAAAACCTCTCAATTTGCCCGGCAACGTAGCAGGTCGTCGCCGATCATCAACACCTTGCGACCAGACCAAAAAGAGGGGGTGACACCGCTGGGTCAAGGGAGTACACCCGCCGAAAAATACAGGACCAAGCGCAGTGGGGGCTGGACCGTTGTGCATAAGGGATAAAGGGTATGACAATGAAAGCCGAAGTGTTTCTGCCAGAAGACTATCGCCCCGCTGACACCGAACCGTTCATGAATGAACGCCAGACGGAGTATTTCCGGCGCAAGCTGCTGAATTGGAAATCCGAGCTTCTGGAAGACAGCCGCGACACCGTCGCAGGCATGAAAGATCAGACCCGCAACATCCCCGACGTCGCTGACCGCGCTTCCGAGGAAACAGATCGCGCGCTGGAGTTGCGCACCCGTGATCGCCAACGCAAACTGGTGAACAAAATCGACGCGGCTCTGCGCCGTATCGACGAAGGCGAATACGGCTATTGCGAAATTACGGGAGAGCCGATTTCGCTGAAACGTCTTGATGCCCGGCCCATCGCCACAATGAGCCTTGAGGCGCAAGAGCGTCACGAACGTCGCGAGAAGGTCCATCGCGACGACTAGCATTCATCATAATGCGGGCCGCGACATCGCTATCATTGGCGGCGGCGTTGGGGGGCTGACAGCGGCCTTGGCATTTGTCCGGGCGGGCGCCAAGGTTTGTGTCTATGAACAAGCGCCGGCACTGACCGAAATTGGGGCTGGGCTGCAAATTACACCAAACGGCGCGCGTGCCCTGAACCGTCTGGGGCTAAGTGCGGCACTTGACGCCACGGGCATCGCAGCCGCAAGGATTGAGCCGATGGATGCGCTGACTGGCCAAACCATCACGCGCTTTAGTCTGAAAAATCAAACACCCCCTTATCGGTTCTTTCATCGAGCAGCGCTGATCGATCTTTTGTCTCGAGCATGCGCGGCGCAAGGGGTCAAGGTTTTCCTCGACGCACGTATCGATTCCATCGCAGCGGATGGATCATTTGTCGTAGGTGGTAAGACATGCCACCCTGGTCTGACAATTGGTGCAGACGGCATACGGTCGGGCATACGCGGTGTGCTCAACAAACAGGAAGAGCCGTTTTTCACAGGTCAGGTCGCATGGCGCGCAATGATCAAAGCGCCGGATGCGGCCCCTGTCGCCCGGATCTGGATGGCGCCGGGCCGCCATATGGTAACCTATCCGCTGCAAAACGGGCGGCTGAATATTGTCGCCGTGCAGGAACGCAGCCAATGGGCCGATGAGGGGTGGCATCATTCCGATGACCCCGGCAATCTGCGCGCTGCATTTGCGGACACCTGTTGGGAGATCAAGGGCATTCTGGGCGAGGTGGACGAGGTCAAGCTCTGGGGTTTGTTTCGGCACCCTGTGGCACAGCATTGGCATCGGGGGACAATCGTGATCCTTGGCGACGCAGCCCACCCGACGCTGCCATTTCTGGCGCAGGGGGCTAATCTGGCGATTGAGGATGCCTATGTTTTGGCGCGATGCTGCAATGAAAATGCGTCAATAGAAAAGGCGTTGCAGGCCTATCAAAATGCGCGGCGCGGACGGGTGGTGCGCGCGATCAATGCGGCCAACGCGAACGCGCGCAATTATCATTTGGGCGGGACCAGACGGCAGATTGCCCATGCTGGATTGCGGATGATGGGGCGGTTTGCGCCGGATGCTTTCCTGAACCGCATGCGCTGGCTCTATGATCACGACGTGACGGCCTGATTATTTCCAGTTGCGGCTGGCCAGATGTGTCACACGTTCCAACACTTCGTGGCTGCGCCAATCGACGCGGTAAATCTCATTCTCGATCCGCATATAAACCCAGCCATCGCTAACGCGGGGCAGGCCATAATAGGTGGCGTTCATCAGCATCGAATACTCGCCGCGTTCGAGTACCTCGCCAATTGTCACGGGGCCTGGGCGTGGGGTGGTCGGTTTGGGGATCGATACGCATGCGGTGCCCGCAACCGCAATCCGACATTGTGCAGAGCCAATTGATGGGAGGCCAGCGACAAGCGCGGCGGCAACAATCATTTTTCCGAGCATCAGATCGCTCCTTACCGTGACAATCGCTGCTCGTTTGTTGTTATCGAGGGGATACTGCGCTTCAGGCCGCCAGGTCAACCCAGACGGGCACGTGATCGGACGGTTTTTCGCGTCCCCGCACATCGGCCTCGATCCAGCAATTGTTCAGAATATCAGCGCATTGCGGTGTCAGCAGGATATGATCGATGCGGATGCCGTCATTCTTGTCCCATGCGCCGGCCTGATAGTCCCAGAACGAATAATGGCCGGGCCCGCTCTGCCGGGTGCGGAAGGCTTCGGTGAAACCAAGGTTTTGAATGCGCCGGAACGCATCACGGCTTTCGAGGCGAAACAGGGCATCATCACGCCACGCATCGGGCCGTGCAGCATCTTCTGCCTGTGGAATAATGTTGTAGTCACCAGCCATTAGCGCTGGTTCTTCAAGTTCCAGAAGCTCTTTTGCACGGGCTTGCAACCGCGCCATCCAGCGCAGTTTATAGTCGTATTTTGGCCCCGGTGCCGGGTTGCCATTGGGCAGATAAAGCCCGCAAATGCGTACGGGTTTGTCACCGATCACCGTCGCTTCGATGTAGCGGGCCTCTATATCGTCGACCCCTTCACGCCCAGCGCCGGTCGCACCCGGCAGACCGCGCGCGACATCTTCCAGCGGAAGTTTCGACAGGATCGCGACGCCGTTGAAGCCTTTTTGGCCGTGGGTTTCAACATTGTAACCTTTGTCTTCAAAAATCTCGCGCGGGAAACCTTCATCGACCGTTTTGATTTCCTGGAGGATCGCCACGTCTGGCTGTGCGTCATCAATCCACGCCGTCAATGCGTCAATCCGGGCCTTAATTCCATTGATGTTGAATGTCGCAATCTTCATGTCTGCCCCCGGATCTGATGGGACAGTTGTGGATCACAGGCAGTGCGCGCGCAAGGCGCAGGTGTCAGTTTTTGGGCGCTTTCAGTTGCGCACGCTTGGGCACATCAGACAATGCGGCCGTTAAGCCACGAAAGGCCGGACGCGCCTCGGCCCGCACGATATCCTTGCGCAGTTGCAGGCATGTGAACGCGTTATGGACCAGCGCAATACCCGCAAGGCCCAAAAGCACCCATTCAAGGCTGGTGATTGTCATCATCTCGTGCATTACCTGATCCCGTATTGCTACCTGACAATTAGCTAAGGTTTCTTAGCACACTATTTAAGTCCCTGCAAAAGTGCTTTGAAATTGTCGTAATTGACCTGCCGCACCCGCAGGTCCGAGATTTTGGCGAAGACCCGCCTGCGAAATAGAGTGACAGTCGTGACGGCGGTCGCCAGGACCCCGACCAATATCGCCGATGTGACTGTGTCGGTTTCACCGGCAAAGAGCGTCACACCTGTACCCAGAGCGACCCCGATCATGCTGCCCAAGGCCAAGCGGCTGGGTACCAGATCGCTCTCCATCCTCGCAATGTCTTCGCCCAGATCGCGGATTTCGTCGGCAAGGCTTTGACTCATGACATCAACGATGTCTTCCAGCGTCACCTTATTGCTGTCGCGCGCGCCAACGACCAGCCTGTCGCGCAGATCAAGCCGCGATGCGCCGTCCTGCAACGCATTTTGCAATAAGTTGACGAATTCCGCCTCATCCACGGCCAATCGATGTTCACCGCTGATCTGGTCAAGGATCAACGCGGTCAGTTTTTCATTGTTCGGCATTACATGGAGAACGACGTACCGCAGCCGCAAGATGATGTTGCATTCGGGTTGTTGATCACAAAGCGTGCACCAATCAGCTCTTCGCTGAAATCAATGACCGCATCAGCCAAAAAGGGCAGGGAGACGCTGTCAATCACAACCGTTTCACCCTTGTCGGACAGGACAAGATCGTCATCCTTTGGCTCGTCGAGGTCGATTTCATACTGAAAGCCCGAACATCCACCCCCCTCCACGGCTACGCGCAAGGCTTTGCCTTGTGCAGAGGCCCCGATTTCGGCCAGGCGTTCAAAGGCACGTTCGGTCACTTTTGGTGGGATTGTCAGCATGTTAACGGCCCTATCGGTTCGCGTTCGGTTGCAATATAAGGGCGGCAGGCAAGACGGACAAGACAGGCAGATCACATGGCAGCGCCATACGCAACGGATCCCGCGCGTCCGCGGGGCCGCCTTTATGCGGAAGAGGAAAGCGCCTTTCGCTCTCCTTTTCAGCGGGATCGAGACCGGATCATTCATGCGTCAGCCTTTCGACGGTTGAAGCATAAGACGCAGGTTTTTATCGAACATGAGGGTGACTACTTTCGCACGCGTCTAACCCATTCGATTGAGGTCGCGCAGGTCGCACGCACGGTCGCGGCCGCGCTTGATTTAAACGTCGAACTGACCGAGGCCGTGGCGCTGGCGCATGATCTAGGTCATACGCCGTTTGGACATACTGGCGAGGAAGCGCTGGATGCGTTGATGCAGCCTTATGGCGGCTTTGATCACAACGCCCAAGCGCTGCACATCGTCACCAATCTGGAGCGGCATTATGCCGAATGGGACGGCTTGAACCTCACATGGGAAAGCCTGGAGGGGATTGCCAAGCATAACGGCCCGGTGACCGGTGACATTCCGTATGCCTTGGCCGCGTACAACGCGCGTCATGATCTGGAACTGCACACCCATGCGAGCGCCGAGGCACAGGCGGCCGCGCTTGCCGACGACATCGCTTACAACAACCACGACCTGCATGACGGGCTGCGGGCGGAGTTGTTCAGTACCGATGAATTGGCCGAATTGCCTATTCTGGACGATTGTTTTGCGCGCGTGGATGCGAAGTATCCCGGTCTCAACTATTATCGGCGCAGACATGAGGCGTTACGTCGGTTCTTCGGGGTGCTGGTTGAGGATGTGATCAATATCAGCCGCGATAACATCGCAGCGCTAAACCCGCAAAGCGTGCAGGATATCCGCGGTGCCGGTCGAATGATGGTGCAGTTTTCGCCTGCGCTTTGGACTGATTTGAAAGTCATCCGGCGGTTCCTGTTCAAGCGAATGTATCGCGCCCCAGCGGTGGTCGACATGCGCGAAGTCGTGACCAAGATGATCGATGAACTGTTCCCGTTCTTTATGGAGAATACCGGCGAGCTGCCTAAGCAATGGCGCAAGGATGTTGCCGATGCGGCGGACAAAACCACCCTTGCCCGGATCGTGGCAGACTACATCGCGGGCATGACCGACCGGTTTGCCATTCAGGAACACAGGCGTTTGATTGGCGGTGCGGATATCCCGGCAGGCGTTATCGATGGCAATTGACGGCAACGTCGGCGTGATGGCGATGATGACCGCCTTTGTGTTGGTAGGAGTGCTTGGTGTCGGATTGCAGGTGTTGTGAGGGCATTTGCGGAATTTGGTCTGGCGCGGGTTGGGTCCTGAACCCATAGCGGATTGCCGCATTTGATCAATCACTGCTGGACATTTCGCACAATGCCCCGACCGCAGAAATCACGTTTGCCGATTGGCGCGCCGATCGGTCGCACGCCCATATGAATGCACTGCTCACGCCAGTTGGGACGACCAAGCTAATCCGCAAAGATGATGAGGCCAGGCCGGCGCCCAATGTAAAGATCGTCACATTGCGGCCGCCAGATGCGGCGTTCGATGCCCACCCCCCAGCAGCGTGATGGCAATTTCTTTGAAAAGAAAATGGCCTCAGACTTTTTGATAAAAGTCTGCTTGCCCTGCCGAATTGGGGTGGTACACCGCTCCAACACTTGCATCTGGACGCTAGAATGAACCTTTTCGCTGATATCCGCACCCGCGTGCTGTCCTGTATTGACCAACTGGTCGCCGACGGTACGCTGCCCGATGGGCTGACCACCGCTGCCGTCACTGTTGAACCGCCACGCGACGCAGCCCACGGGGATATGGCAACAAATGCTGCGATGGTGCTGGCCAAACCCGCCAAAATGAATCCGCGCGCGATTGCGGAGGCGCTGGCCGCAAGATTGCAAGCTGATCCTCAGATTGCAGTCGCAGAGGTGGCGGGTCCAGGATTTCTGAACATGCGGCTGGTGCCTGAGGTCTGGCAGGGCGTCGTCAAGGCGGCGCTGACTGATCCTGACTATGGCAAATCCACACTGGGGCAGGGGCAAAAGATGATGGTCGAGTATGTTTCGGCCAATCCAACAGGCCCCTTGCATGTCGGCCATACGCGGGGGGCCGTTTTTGGCGATGCGCTTGCAAGGCTGTTGGATTACGCAGGTTTTGACGTGACCAAGGAATACTACATCAACGACGGCGGCGCGCAGGTCGATGTGCTCGCTCGATCAGTCTATTTGCGGTACTTGGAGGCGCATGGCCAAGACGTCGCCTTTGAGGATGGCACTTATCCCGGTGATTACCTGATCCCGGTGGGGCAAGCGCTCAAGGACAAAGTGGGCGACGCGTTCGTCGACAAGGGCGAACAATTCTGGCTGACTGAAATACGCGAATTTGCCACCGACGCGATGATGGACCTGATACGGGAAGACCTCGGTCAGCTTGGCGTGACGATGGACAACTTCTTTTCTGAAAAGTCGCTCTATGGCACCGGCCTGATCGAAAAAGCTATTGATGAACTGGACCAAAAGCATCTGATTTATCAAGGCGTACTGGAACCACCCAAAGGCAAGATGCCCGAAGATTGGGAGCCGCGCGAGCAGACCCTGTTTAAATCCACCGAACACGGTGACGACGTCGACCGACCTGTGAAGAAATCGGACGGATCATGGACCTATTTCGCCCCCGACATCGCGTATCACTATGACAAGGTGCAGCGGGGCTTCGATCAGTTGATCGACGTCTTTGGCGCCGATCACGGTGGCTATGTCAAACGCATGAAGGCGGCTGTCAGCGCGCTGTCTGACGGCAAGGTACCGCTCGATATCAAGCTGACGCAGCTTGTGAAGCTCTACAAGAATGGAGAGCCCTTCAAGATGTCCAAGCGGGCGGGGACCTTTGTGACCCTGCGCGATGTGGTCGAACGGGTCGGGCCGGACGTAACCCGGTTCCACATGCTCACCCGCAAGAACGACGCGCCGCTGGATTTCGACTTTGACAAGGTACTGGAGCAGTCAAAGGACAACCCTGTCTTCTACGTAAATTACGCCTATGCACGGGTGAATTCAGCCGTGGGCAAGGCGGGCGCCTTTGCCACAGTCGATGACGCGACATTGGCGGGCGTGGACCTGTCCGTGCTGACCGATGAGGCCGAACTGACGCTCATCAAAAAGCTCGCCGAATGGCCGCGTTTGGTCGAAATTGCAGCCAAGGGCCATGAACCTCATCGGATCGCATTCTACCTTTACGATCTCGCCTCTGATTTCCACACGCTTTACAACAAAGGCAACGACAATCCGGCCCTGCGCTTTGTTCAGGAGGGTGACTCAGATACCACACAGGCGAAAATTGCCCTGATCCGGGCCGTAGCGATTGTTATTTCGCACGGGCTTGGTATTCTTGGGGTCACTCCGGCGGAAGAGATGTGACAACACGCAGACCGCCGGATTGAGCTGATGAAACGACCCAGATAAGCCGAAATGGCACGGGCAGTGAGGCAGAGATGGCAGTATATGATGAGGGGTTCGCCCCTTCTGACGGCGCAGGGCGCGCGAATGTTTTTGTAAATTATGCAGGCGCGGCATTGTCGCTTGCGCTGATCCTCGGCATCGGTTTCTGGGGCTACAAGCTGATCATGCGGGATGTCAGCGGCATTCCGGTCGTCCGTGCGATGGAAGGTGACATGCGCGTCTTGCCAGACAATCCCGGCGGCGACGTCGCGCCGCATACTGGGCTATCCGTTAACGAAGTTGCCGCTGTCGGAGAGGCAGGAGGGCCCGAGGACAGGCTTGTATTGGCCCCCAGGACAGCTGGGCTGGCACAAGAGGACCTCGACGTGCAACCAACACCCGAAGTGGCTGCGGTAATCCCCGCCAGCGTGATGACAGATGTGACTGTGTCACGCACGCCTGATGGCACACCAGCTGAAGATCAAGCGCTTGCAACGGATGAAGAACTGACCACCGACGATGTTCTGTCGATTGTTGATCAGATTGCCGCCGAAGTCGCGGCTACGCCAGCTCTGCCGGCATTCGATGTGATCCCGGCCTCCGTGCCCGGCGTCGCCCTGTCGCTGCGCCCATTGGTGCGGCCAACAGGCCTGCAGGCGACACCAGTCAACGCACCGGCAGCGGAAACAACCACCACCAATGGCGAAGTGGCCGTCTCAACAGCGTCATTCCCTGCTGGAACAAATCTTGTGCAGCTTGGTGCGTTCACGTCGCCCAGCCTCGCCGCGAGCGAATGGGAGCGTCTGCAAGGGCGTTTTGGTGAATTGATGGCGGATCGGGAACGGGTCATTCAGGTCAGCAATCAATCCACCAACACCTGGTATCGCTTGCGCGCCAGCGGCTTTGCCGACCGGGCCGAGGCACGGCGGTTCTGTGCGGCACTTGAGGCCGAAGGCGCAGATTGTATCGCGGTTGTGGTCGACTAGGTGGGCATGAACGCGACGATCTTTGGCCCTGCCGGGTCAGAGGTCACAGGGTGGGAGCGGGATTTCTTTCGCGATGCTGATCCGCTTGGTTTCATCGTCTTTGCCCGAAATATCGAAAACCCCGCGCAATTGCGCAAACTGACCGCTGATTTGCGCGACACAGTGGGGCGGCAGGCACCGATCCTGATTGATCAGGAAGGGGGGCGTGTCCAGCGCATGCGCGCACCGCATTGGCGTGAATACCTGCCGGCGCTTGATCAGATGCAGCGCGCCCGCGACCCGATGCGGGCGCAATGGGTGCGCAACAGGCTGATCGCCGCGGAACTCCATGATGTGGGCATAGATGTGAATTGTGCGCCGCTTGCGGATTTGGTCGAGGATGAGACCCACCCTGTGCTGCGCAACCGCCTCTATGGTGGTGATGTTGCTACGGTGGTTGAGGCCGCGCGCACCTGCGCAGAGGCGCATCTGGCGGGTGGTGTGCTGCCGGTGCTGAAACATATCCCCGGCTATGGCCGCGCGGCGGTCGACGGCCATCTAGACTTGCCCCGCGTGGATGCGGATAGGGCCGCGCTCAATGCGCATGATTTTGCACCCTTCAAAGCGCTGAGTGACATTGCGATGGGCATGACGGCCCATATCGTTTTCACCGCGATTGACCGAGATGCGCCTGCCACCACCTCGCCTAAAATGATGCAGGTGATCCGCGATGATATCGGCTTTGCCGGATTGATCATGACCGATGATCTGTCGATGCAGGCCTTGTCCGGCACTGTCGCCGAACGCGCGACTGCATCGATCAAGGCGGGCTGCGATATCATCCTGCATTGCAACGGCGACGGGGCCGAGATGCAGGCGGTGGCGCGTGCAGCGGGCGATATGACCCCGGCGGCCATGACCCGCGCAAATCGCGCCATGACCCAGCGAAAAACCCCTGATGACATTGACATCTCCGGGCTTGAGGCGGAACTTGCAGCGCTGATAGGCTGAGGGCGCATGCAGGACGATTTTCAAGAAGACATGATGAGTGTCAGCGAGCGTGTCGCCGCTGAAGCGCTGATCGTGGATGTTGGTGCCTATGAAGGTCCGCTTGATCTGCTGTTGACCTTGTCGCGGACACAAAAGGTCGATCTGCGCCAAATCTCGATCCTTGCCTTGGCCGAGCAATATCTGGCCTTTGTCGAAAAGGCCAAACAACTGCGGCTGGAACTTGCCGCTGATTACCTGGTCATGGCGGCTTGGCTTGCATTCCTCAAATCGCGCCTGCTGCTGCCGCCGGACCCCGCAGAAGAGGGGCCGACAGGCGAGGAATTGGCCGCCCATCTTGCCTTCCAACTCGAACGCCTCCAGGCGATGCGCGAAGCTGCCGCCAAGCTGATGGCACGGGATCAGTTGGGGCGCGATTTCTTTGCCCGCGGCATCACCGAAGACGTCCAACGCGTGCGCAAGGTCACCTATACCGCGACACTGCTAGACCTGATGCAAGGCTATGCCCGCATCCGCACCCGCGACGATTTCCGGCCTTTCGTGATGGACCGACAGCATGTCATGACGATGGAGCAAGCATTGGACCGCATGCGCCACCTGATCGGCTTTGCCGGGGATTGGACTGACATTTCCAGCTATCTGCCTGATGGCTGGGATGTGGACCCACAACGCGTACGATCCACCACTGCGGCTACTTTCGCCGCCAGCTTGGAACTGGCCAAGGAAGGCAAGATCGAAATCCGGCAGGGCGACATATTCGCCCCCATTCAAATCCGCAAAAAGGCCCCCAAGGATGACTAAGCCCGAAAATGACAGCCTGTTTGAGGCCCCACCGATGGGTGAACAGGAGCGTATGGTCGAGGCGATCCTGTTTGCAACCGCCGACCCGGTCAGCATCAAGGAGCTGACGGGCCGGATGCCCCATGGCTGTGATCCCGCAGAGGCGATTGCGAATTTGAGGAAACGTTACGATGGCAGGGGCGTCAATATCGTGAAGGTTGGGGATGCGTGGGCGGTCCGCACGGCGGCGGACCTTGGGTTCCTGATGCAAAAGGAAACGGTCGAGACGCGCAAACTCAGCCGTGCAGCGATCGAAACGCTGGCTATCGTCGCATATCATCAACCGGTCACACGGGCGGAGATCGAGGAGATTCGTGGTGTCAGCGTCAGCCGAGGGACGATCGATCAGTTGATCGAAATGGAGTGGATCCGCTTTGGGCGGCGCAAGATGACACCGGGGCGACCGGTGACATTCGTGGTTACGCAAGGGTTTCTTGACCATTTCGGGCTAGAGAATGCGCGTGATCTACCGGGGCTGAAGGAATTGCGGGCTGCTGGTCTTCTGGAAAATCGCCCACCACCCGGCGCTGCCGCCTTGGGCGAGGCGGAAGATGCTGATGAAGACGACGATCAGACGGAGATGTTTGAAGAATAGCGGCGCATACCTATGTAGAGCGATAAAGATGCGGGAGATGACCCAATGAACCTCAATCAAGTGATCAATATGGTGGTGCGAATGGTGATGCGCAGAGGCATCAATGCAGGGATCAACGGCGCGATGGGCATGGCCAGTAAACGCAGCAAGGCAAAACAGGCGCAAAAGGGCACTGATACGCCTGACGCTGACAGCGATCCGCGTGGTTAGGCCTTGAAATGTTTCGATAATTTCAGGCCCTGGCCTTGATAGTTCGATTTGATTTCGCGCCCGTACAGTGCATCTGGCATGGCCGCCATGTTTTCATAGACAAGCCGACCGACGACTTGGCCATGTTCCAAGACAAAGGGTGCTTCATGACAGCGGACCTCAAGCACACCGCGAGATCCTGAACCACCAGCATCGGCATAGCCGAAACCGGGGTCAAAGAAACCCGCATAATGCACGCGAAACTCCCCAACCATCGCCAGATATGGCGCCATTTCGGCGGCTTGCATTGGCGGAATGACAATCGCCTCGCGACTGACTAGAATATAGAAGGCGCCGGGATCGAGGATGATCCAGCCTGCATCTGTATGGATGGGTTCCCAGAATTCAGCCGGATCATAATGGTTTAGCTTTGAAAGGTCGATCACGCCGGTATGCGGTTTCGCCCGGTAGCCGACCAGATTACCTTTCTCTGGTCGCAGGTCCACGGAAAACCCAAGCCCGTCCGAAATCACTGGATCGCCCGAGACGACCGGTGTTTGCGCATGTAAGGCGCGCAAATCATCGTCTGACATCCAGGTCTTGCCTTGACGAAAGATGATCTGGTTCAACATTTGTCCTGTCTGCGCGACGACCGAGAATGAGCGCGGACAAATCTCTACATAGAGAGGGCCTTGATAACCCTCAGGCACGCGGTCGAATTCGACGCCATGATCTGTGATGATACGGGTCAAAAGGTCCAGCCGCCCGATGGAGGATTTTGCGCTGGCAGCGGCGGTCATGCCCGAGGGCAGGGACAAGCTTTCGATCAACGGCACGACATAGACGCAACCCTTTTCCAACACTGCGCCGCTCTTAAGGTCAATGGAATGCATCTGAACGTCATTCAGCCGTTCTTTCACCGAACGCTGTCTTCCTGCCAGAAAAGATGCACGTACCCGGTAAGCCACGTCGCCCAGTCGCAGATCAAGTGACGCCGGTTGAATCTGATCGGGTGTGATGTTTGCGGTGGCTGCAATACTACCCTGCGCAATCATCGCTTTGATCTGATGATCGGCCAAGACGCCTGAACTGGTCATATTCCCGTCCCTTCAGATACCAAAACGCCCGCTGCGCATGCACGCAAACGGGCGTTTCTGTTTGGTCGGGCTAGCAGGACTTGAACCTGCGACCTTCCGTCCCCCAGACGGACGCGCTACCAGGCTGCGCCATAGCCCGACTGGCGATGTACATAACGAAATAGGATTGAGGAGCAAGCCCGAAAAGCATCTTGAGTGTTTAGCGATCCAGCATCCGGTCGCGTACGGTCTCTAGCTTTGCAAGCAAGGGCGCGATCTGCGCCGCACGAGTTTGTAATCCGGTTGGATCGACAGGGGCACGCCCAATCAAACGGCCCGGAACATCGGGCAGATCCGTCGGCAAAGCGGGCAGGTCAATCTGTAACGCGGGAGCAGATTGGTCTTCGGCGAAGGGGAACGCATCCTGAATTGGCATGGCCGTTGGAGGTTCAGCCTTCACTGCCGGGGCTGCGGGTTTCGGCGCCGGTTTAGTGGGAAGGGCCGCTTCGGTCTTGGGTTCCGGGTCTGTCATCGATTGGCCAAGTGTGGCCACGTATTTCACGCCCTTTTCGCGCAACAGCTTCTGAGTGCCTTTGATTGTCAGGCCATCTTCGTGCAGCAACTGTTTGATCCCACCCAATAAATCCATGTCCGTGGGGCGGTAATATCGCCGTCCGCCGGCCCCTTTGACCGGTTTGATCTGAGTGAATTTGCTTTCCCAGAACCGCAGGACATGGGTGGGCGTATCAAGCCATTCGGCAACTTCACTTATAGTGCGAAAGGCATCCTTGGCTTTGGCCATGGGTCAGCGCTTGTTTCCCGCAGCCACGCGATCCTTCATCAGATGCGATGGGCGGAAGGTCAGTACACGGCGGGGATGGATCGGCACCTCTTCCCCGGTTTTCGGATTGCGCCCGATCCGCGCTGCTTTTTCGCGGACTGAAAAAGTTCCGAAAGACGAGATTTTGACTGTTTCACCGCGCACGAGTGAGTCGGAGACATGGTTCAACACGCTTTCGACAAGATCTGCACTGTCGTTGCGGGAAAGACCAACCTGGCTGTGGACCGCGTCTGCAAGATCCATCCGTGTCAGTGTTTTGTCAGCCATATCAATCCCCTCTGTTTTTATAGCGGCGAGCATAGGCCCGCCTGAAATTCAGAGTCAATAACAACAACTTGGCAATCGGCATTGACAGTCGGTTTCTGCTTACCAGCGTAGAACGACAGCGCCCCATGCCAGCCCGCCGCCAATCGCTTCGGTCACGATCAGGTCGCCCTGCTTGATCTGCCCATTGGCAACGCCGACGGAAAGAGCCAACGGAATGGATGCGGCAGAGGTGTTGCCGTGGTCCTGAACGGTCACCACGACCCGGTCCATGCTGACCCCCAGTTTCTTCGCCGTGGACTGGATAATCCGGATATTCGCCTGATGGGGCACGACCCAATCCACGTCGTCCGCTGTGAGGCCTACCTTTTCCAGCGCGGTATCGGCGGTTTGGGCCAATTTTTCAACCGCATGGCGAAACACCTCTTTGCCTTCCATCCGCAGTACGCCGGTATTCTGTGTGGCCACACCACCATCCACGTACAGCAAGTCCTTGTAGCTGCCGTCAGAGTTCAGATCCGTCGACAGAATTCCACGATCCGCGCTGTCACCTTTGCCATCTTCCGCCTGTAAGATGAGCGCGCCTGCCCCGTCACCAAAAAGCACACAAGTGCTGCGGTCGGTCCAATCCATGATCCTGCTAAATGTCTCGGCCCCGATGACCATGACGCGGTCAGCCTGACCTGACGCGATCAGCGCATTTGCATTCGACAATGCATAAACGAAGCCTGCACAAACTGCTTGTACATCAAAGGCATAGCCTTTGGTGTTGCCAATCGCATGCTGCACCATTGTCGCGGCCGACGGAAATGTCATATCCGCCGTTGATGTCGCCAGAACGATGGCGTCAATATCGTCGCCATCCATCTCCGCCATATCCAGCGCGGCTTTCGCGGCTTTAGTCGCCAATTGCGACGTGGTTTCGCCATGGGCCGCAAAGTGACGACGTTCGATCCCGGACCGGGCCTTGATCCATTCGTCAGTCGTATCCAGCGTCTTTTCGAATTCGGCGTTGGCAACAACGCGTTCAGGCAGATAATGCCCGACTCCTTTAACAACTGCACGACGTGTCATGTTTACATGCCTGTTGAGGTATTGAGATCATCTGTCTCAATTTCTTGCTCGGTATCTTGGGCAAGTGATGCTGCAGATGCAACCCGTGCTGCAAGTTTATCCGAGAAACCGCTCTGTGCCAGCCGATAGGCCAGGTGCAACGCAGCTGCTACACCGGTTGCGTCAGCGGATCCATGACTTTTGATCACGGTGTGGTTCAAACCCAAAAAGACACCGCCATTAACCCGGCGCGGGTCGATCCGCTTACGCAGCCGTTTGAGCGACCCGCGAGCCAAGACTGCCGCAATAATCGAAAGTGGCGTTTTCATGAATGCCGCGCGCAAAAGCTCCGCGATAAGCGTCGCCGTCCCTTCGCCGGTCTTCAAGGCGACATTGCCGGTGAAGCCGTCGGTGACGATAACGTCGATTTTCTCAGAGGGCAGATCGCCGCCTTCGATAAATCCGTGATAGTCGAATTCGCCCTTTTCAGCAGCATTTGCAATAAGTTCGTGGGCGACCTTCAATTCCGCGCGACCCTTGTGCTCTTCGGTGCCAACATTCAACAAACCGATGCGTGGGCGTGCGATATCCAGCCCGTTGCGCGCGTAAGAGGCGCCCATCAGGGCGTATGTCAGCAAATCATCCTGGTCTGCGCGGATGTCCGCACCGGCATCCAACATCACATTGAAACCGGCAGGGTTGCGCGATGGCCAAAGGCAGGCGATGGCCGGGCGGTTGACGCCTTCGGCCTTGCGCAGCCGTAACATGGACATCGCCATCAGGGCGCCGGTATTGCCGCAGCTGACGCAGACAGCGGCTTGGCCGTTGCGCACGGCCTCAATCGCCGACCACATCGACGTTTTCTTGCCGTGGCGCAGGGCCTGGCTGGGCTTATCGGTCATTTCAACGACGTCGTGAGCGTCGGCGATTGTCACGCGATCGGCAATCTTATGCTTTTGCAAAAGTGGTTTCAGCGCCTTTTCGGGGCCGTGCAGGATTGCGGATGCGTCTGGCGCCTTGCCCAGAAATTTCGCAAGGCCTGCAACGACGGTTGCAGGCCCCTGGTCGCCGCCCATGGCGTCAACAGATAGCACTTGGTTTGCATCATGCCCCGATCTCGGAGCGTTGTCCGTCTGGGCTGATGTCATGCGGCTGCGGCCTTTGCGTTACGGGCTTATGCCGCGTCGTCGTCGAGGTCGATTTCGCTGTTGTCGGCGATCACTTCGCGTGTCGCGTAGTGGCCGCAAGAAGGGCAAACATGGTGCGGGCGCTTCAACTCGCCGCAATTATCGCATTCGTTGGGGTTTGCCGCAACAAGCGCGTCATGTGCACGCCGATTATTGCGACGTGATTTGGATACTTTGTTCTGCTGGACAGCCATGTCTCAACCCTATCATAGAAGGGCGCTCGGCCCTGATTTCGTGCATCTTTGCGGGGTCCTAAGCCATTGCGGCAGCCCTGTCGAGACGCGATGTAAAAGAGGCCGCGAACATACTGCGATTCAGCATTTGTGCAAGCGTTTTTCGCCCGTCACATGTACATGATTATTTCTCTTTGTTTTCAAGCTTTTCGCGCAGTTCCCCCAGGCCAGCAAACGGCTTTGCCTCGTCATCGCTCATTGGTGTGACGCCGGGTTCCGTGAAAACGGCTGTGCCCAATTCCGCACCCGCTTTGCGTGGATAAAGCGGAAGAGCAAGCGCGAGCGCTTCGATCATCACAGCAGCCAGATCCAACGCGGCGGGCAGCATTTCAACCGTATCATCATCGGGCATTTCAATCTCGGATCCAGCGATTTCGGGCAAATCGGCGATGTAGCTGCGTGTGACAGTTTCATCCAGCCGTGTCGTGACCGGATCAAGCGTGGTGACACAAGGTTGAACCACTGTCGCACCCAAATCGGCGGTCAGCTGCCAGTCGCGTTGTCCCAAAGGTTCCATGTGGCCGGCAAAACGCAACTTTTTGATCGCGCTGATCCCAAGCTCCGCGGCGATCGCCTTTCGTTCATCGGCGGTTGGCGTAAGCGCAAATTCCGTTGCCCGCCGGTTGGGTAGATCAGCCAAACGCAAGTGTGATTGGGGCAATGCGGCCAAGGTGGGTTCCATTCTTGAACAGGGGCAGGTGGTGATGTAGGGGGATAAAAGCCGAACGACGCCAAAGCAAGAGGCCCGTCATGACCCGCACCTTCCCCACGCTCCGCCCCGCATTCCGTGCGTTGGGTTTTGTGATGGTTTTGGCTGCGGCTGCCGGTTGCACGCGGATGGAACGCTTTCATGGCTTTGCGCCATCGGAGGCGGATTTGGCGGCGGTTGAGGTCGGACAAACAACCAAAGACGCTGTTCTTGCCAGTTTTGGCCCGCCCATTTCGGATGGCACGCTTGAAAACAACGCTGTCTATTATGTGTCGAGCACATTCGTGCATTTCGGTGCGTTCGCTCCGGATGAAGTGGACCGCCAGGTCGTGGCGATCAGGTTCGACAGCAATGACGTTGTGCGAAATGTCGCGCGCTACACGCTGGAGGATGGACAAGTTGTTGCCCTTGATCGTCGGGTGACCGAAGACGGCATTAATGACGTGACATTGCTTGCGCAATTGTTGCGGTCGTTTGGGCGTTTCAATGCAGGTCAGTTGTTGGGCGAAGAGCCATCTGATCTGTAGCACCATTATGCTTTGATCGGCGAAACAGGCAACAGTCGCACTAGCATTGATGCACTATTGATATAGTGTGGAAGCCGCGCTAATCTCCCTCTGTTCTCAGGGCGGGGTGGAATTCCCCACCGGCGGTATGCGCATCATGCGCGAGCCCGCGAGCGCCTTTGGCTTGCCCAAAGGGTCTAGCAGATCAGGTGCGATGCCTGAGCCGACGGTCATAGTCCGGATGGAAGAGAGCGGGGTAAATCCGGGTCGCCTCACGCGCCCCGGCCTGTCCTGTCTTTGCCTTGGGTCACGCTAAGGAAAGAAAGGACAAAAGCGATGATCCAGTTGGAAATGAAAAGCGGGGCCTTGATGGGCCCACTCTATTTTGTGGCGGCGGGTGCGCTCTTTGCAGGTGCGAATACAGCCGTGCAGGGGGCGGGCATGCATTTCGGGGTCCCATCACCCACGATTGCGTTCTGGCAATATGCGATTGCTTTGGCCGTGGTGTTGCCGCTGGTCTGGCATGCATCGTGGCGCACGGGCCAGTTGGGCTTGCATGTGCTGCGTGTCGTATTGGCCGCCATTGGCGTTCAGCTTTGGGTGGCAGGGCTGGGTGTCGTCCCAATCTGGCAGGCAGTGGCATTGATCCTGACATCGCCGCTATTTGTCACCCTGGGTGCCGGGCTTTTGCTGGGCGAGAGATTGACCTACAGGCGTGTGTTGGCAGTGCTGTTGGGCGCGTTTGGCGGCGCTTTGATCCTGGCACCTTGGGAAGACGCGTTCACCTGGGCGGCTTTGTTCCCTGTCGGGGCGGCTGCGTTCTGGGCGGCGGCATCGCTTGTCGCCAAAAGGCTCACCCGGACAGAAGCTGCATCGACCCTGACGCTCTATTTGCTGGTCTTGCTGGTCCCGGTGAATGGCGTAGCGGCCTTTGGTTCCGGCTTTTTTGTCGCAGCGGATGCGCTTTGGCTGGTGGTATTGTCGGGGTTATTGATTGCCGGGGCGCAATATTTGCTGGTGCGTGCCTATGCCGTGGCCGATGCCGCCTATCTGCAGCCGTTCGATCACCTCAAGCTACCCTTGAATGTGGGACTGGGTCTGGTGTTTTTCGGCTTCGCCCCGCCCGGCCTAATGTGGGTTGGAGCGGGCGTGATCATAGTTGCGAGCGCCTGGGTCATGCAGGAGGAGGTTTAAGCGGCACGACGGTCGGTTCAAGCCTGAAAAGATGGGGGTAAGTGCCCATCCTGCCTTGCGATCAGCGCGGTCAGATGAGCAACGTCAATCGTCTTCGGGCTCAAACTCCAGCGCCACCCCGTTGATACAATAGCGCAGACCCGTTGGCTGAGGACCGTCCGGGAAGACATGGCCCAGATGGGCGTCACAGCGGTTGCAGTGAACCTCCGTCCGTTTCATGAAGAAACTCCGGTCGATGCTTTCGCCAACCATGTCGGGGTCAAGCGGTTGGTAGAAGCTTGGCCAGCCGGTCCCGCTTTCAAACTTGTGGGCCTGATCGAAGACCGGTGCGTTGCAGCAGACACAGCGATAGGTGCCGGGGACTTTGGGGAAATTTTCATGTGTGCCGGCCCGCTCGGTACCATGCTTGCGGGTAACCTTGTAGGCCAGATCAGACAATTGGGCGCGCCATTCGGCATCGGATTTAATGACTTTGTCCATCTTGGATATCCTTTTGTCGTGTTGCCGCGTAACGTAGGACGCAGGCACGGCTTCGCCAAGGTGATGAGTAATGACAATTCCGTTTCAAAAAGGTCGCTACCGGGTGCGCTTTGCGGTGGGGCAGGATGAGGTGCGGGCATGTCAAAGTTTGCGACATGCGTGTTTCTTTGGCAGGCCGGGTGTGGATGCAGATGCGTTCGACCTGAATGCCCGCCACGTGATGGTTACAGGTCCAACTGGGCGACTTGTCGCGACGCTGCGCTTGCTGGATGGCCCTGGCGGTTACGCGGCGCATTTTTACGACTTGTCAGGGTTACAGGCTTTGCAGGTGCCCATGCTGGAGGTTGGACGCTTTTGCATTACGCCTGATGTGTTGGATGCTGATGTGTTGCGCGCGGCATGGGGCGCGATGACCGGATATGTGGACGCGCGTGGTGTGCAGGTCCTGTTTGGGTGTTCCAGCTTTGCAGGGACCGACCCACGCGTCTATGGGCGTAGCTTAGATCGGCTGACGCGCCATATGGGGCCAGATCATTTGCGGCCTGTGGCGCGATGCCCGGCTTTGCCTTTGGCCCGCTGTTCAGGGGCTGGCAAAGGTGCGTTGCCCCCTTTGTTACGCACTTATCTGGCGATGGGCGGCTGGGTTGGGTCCGATCTGGTTATCGATCAAGGCATGCAGACCATGCATGTGTTCACCTGTCTTGAGGTTGCGAAAGTTCCCGCTGCCCGCGCCCGCGCGTTGCGTGCCCTTGCACCGGACGCGGTGCTGACGTAGCAGGCGCGCATGCCGCGCGCTCCTTTATTGCAACTTTCTGATATCGCCCTGACCTTCGGGGGTGATCCTGTGTTTGCCGATCTGTCACTGGTTGTCCAACCAGGGGACCGCGTTGCGCTGGTGGGGCGCAACGGATCCGGCAAATCGACCCTGATGAAGGTAATGGCGGGGCTGGTTGAGGCCGATAGTGGCACCCGCGTTTTGTCGCCAGGGGTAACCGCCGGGTACATGGAGCAGGACCCGACAATGGCGGGATGCGCAACCTTGGGCGATTATGCAGCGAGCGGGTTGCAGCCGGAAGAGGCCTATAAGGTTGAAATGGTCGCAGAAGGGCTGAAGTTTGACCCGGCAGGCGCGGTTGAGACGGCTTCGGGGGGTGAACGGCGCCGTGCTGCATTGGCCAAACTAATGGCCGAAGCGCCCGAATTGATGCTGCTCGACGAACCCACGAACCATCTGGATATTGAGGCGATTGCCTGGCTGGAGACTGCGTTAAAGCAGACCCGCGCTGCGTTTGTCCTGATTAGCCACGACCGCGCGTTTTTGCGGGCGCTCACCCGCGCAACCCTGTGGATTGATCGCGGGCAAGTCCGCCGTGCCGAGCAGGGTTTTGACCGGTTCGAGGAATGGCGCGACAAGATCTGGGAGGAAGAAGACCAGCAGCGCCACAAGCTGAACCGCAAAATCAAGGCGGAAGCACGTTGGGCCGTTGAAGGCATCTCTGCGCGGCGCAAGCGCAATCAGGGCCGCGTGCGGGCGTTGCAGCAATTGCGCGCAGAACGCGCCGCGCAGATCAAGCGGCAAGGCACCGCCGCGCTGTCGTTTGAGGGTGGGCAGGCGTCGGGGCGTAAAGTGATAGAAGCCATTGGCTTGTCAAAGGCCTTTGATGGCAAGCAAATCGTCAAAGGCTTTGATCTGACCGTTCAGCGACGGGACCGGATCGCATTTGTCGGGCCTAACGGGGTTGGAAAAACGACGCTGATCAAGATGTTATTGGGGCAAGTTGCACCTGATATGGGGTCGGTGAAACAGGGTACCAATCTTGATATCGCAGTTTTCGACCAGACACGTGCGGCGTTGAACCCGGATATGTCGCTTTGGGAGAATCTCGCCAACGATCCCGAACTTGGCGTGTCAGGCAAATCCGATCAGGTGATGGTGCGCGGCAGCCCGCGCCACGTCGTAGGGTATCTGAAGGATTTTCTGTTTGATGAGGCGCAGGCCCGCGCACCTGTCCGGTCTTTGTCGGGCGGCGAAAAGGCGCGCTTGTTGCTTGCCCGGCTCATGGCAACGGAAAGCAACCTTTTGGTGCTTGATGAACCGACAAATGATCTTGATATCGAAACGCTCGATCTGTTGCAGGATATTTTGGGCGATTATGACGGGACCGTTTTGCTTGTCAGCCATGATCGCGATTTCCTTGATCGCGTCGCAACGACCACGATCGCCATGGAAGGGGACGGGCAAGCGGTCGTTTACGCAGGTGGCTGGACGGATTATTGCGCGCAGCGTGGGGGTGATTTTGCGCAAACGCCGGTGGCTTCCAAGCCTGTGGTCAAGAAGGAGAAACCGACCGCGGCCGCAGTTGTTACGGGCCTTTCATTCACGGAAAGGCACCGTTTAGACGCGCTGCCCGGCGTCATTGACCGTCTCAGCGCCGAAATTGCGAAGCTGGAAGGCTTGTTAGCCGATCCGGAACTGTTCACGCGAGAGCCGGTAAAGTTTCACAAAGCCACCGATGCGTTGGTGTCGCGGCAGGCGGCATTGCGCGCTGCTGAGGATGAGTGGCTTGAACTGGAAGAGAAGGCGACCGGGTAAGGCATGAATTGTATGCCCCTATATTGCAGAAACTGCGCCACTGAATTCTTCGTATCAGAAGATGCTATGTGTCGCGATACGTGCCCGACGACCAGTTCACGATACCGATTGCATGCCTGGTCTACGTCTGGAGCGGACGACGGCCATGGTAGCGAATGTCAGCGCGGCAAGGCCAGACATCAACGCACCCCATGTCTCGCTCCAATGTGTGGTCAGACGGATTTCGATCAATTCGTCGGCAAAGCCTGTCTCCGGTGGAAGAATGTCGATGGTTCCGAACGTGGGATTTGGTTCGATCGCAAGCGCGGCGCCATCGACGGTGTGTGCCGTCCATAAAAACCAATGCTGCAAAGGCGCAAGTACCCGTTCGTTTTCCAACGCGGGCCGCAATCTGATCAACCGCCCTTGCGCATCGTAGTCGGTAAACGTGTCAGCGGCGGCCGCGCGATATGCGCGCGCCATTCTGTTAACCGCAATTTCATTCAGCTCCGCGACGCCTTCAGCTGACTGCAAATCCGCACGAATCTCGGCGGTTGCGCCAAACCGGGCAGGCGAAAAGTACTCCGCTGGCCCGTACCCTGTTGAATAGCCAGTTGTCGTTCCAGGAATGTCACCTGCAGCAAAGCCGCCAAGCACCAATGTTGAGGTTGACATGACTATCGCGACCAATGGGACAATCGCCAATGCATGGAGCGCCTTTTTGACGACAGATGAGATAATGGCCGCTATCCCCAATGCCGTAGCGATGTCTGCAAAGACAAGCAACCGCCATGGAAATTGGACACGGTCAATGATCCACCATTCCCATAGCGGTGCCGCGATTTGCGTATTCATGACCAGTGCGAAAAGGATCGGCAAAACGATGAATATCCGCATGATGCCATGTGTCGTCAGGCCGGCAATGACACAAATGACAAAGGCGAGCGCGAATGCGATGAGATTGCCAACGACGAGTTCGCGATCTGCAAAGTCGTTTTGAATACCAAACAGCCAATTCGTCGCTTGGAAATGTGGTACGTAAAGAGCTTCTGACGAAACATGTGGCAGCAATGCCAAAGCCGGAAGCCAATAAAAGCTGGCCAACAAGATGCCAAGCGCCGACCAGCCAACATATTGCCCCATCAAGCTCCACCGTCTGTGATGTGGTGTTGAGGGGTGAAAGATGATTGCCAGCGCAATGAGGCCAAAAACATGCACTGCCAACAAAGCTGATGGCAGGTGACATAAGATTGTGCCCGCCACACCAAAAACTATATGGACGGCGCCGCTCTGCTTCTGACGTAACCGGTCCATCCCAATCGCGATTGGGATGGAGGGCAAAAAAGCGTAGGCCGCAAATTCGCCAGCCGCCTGGCGGAGAAACCAATCAACCCAAAGATGATACGGCAGAATCGCGTAAAAGACGGCACCAATGCCTGCGGCGAGTTGGCCAAAATAGGGGCGACACATCATGTATATGCCGACACTTCCAACCAGAGATAGCACCGACATCATTGCAATAAACGGCGTCTCTTGCGCGCAACCGATACACAATGGCACCGCGACGGCAGACGTAAGCCAGAATGGCAGCGGCCCATAGAAGAAAAAGTCAAAACCTCCAATGCCACCGTTCAACGTAGGTAAGAAACGCGGCAGTAAGGTACCCGACTGAAAAACCTCGGTATAGCCAACGATCCAGGCGTAATTGAACAGCGTGCTGTGCGCAAAAGGCAATCCAGCATAAATCATGAAGACCAGATATGCGGCAGCAAGCACCGCGTAGCAAACGATGATGGGCATGCGCACCTCTTATTAAAAAACTACCATGGGTTGCGTGCGGCTGATGCCGTGAAATGACACATTGATTAAGATGATCGTTGATTCTTAGGGCATGCGTAGCGCGCCGTCCAACCTAATTGTTGTACCGTTGAGATAGTCGCATTCCATAATGAACTTTGCCAATGCGCCGAACTCTGCCGGATGACCCAGCCTTTGCGGGTAGGTCACGTCGGCCGCAAGGTTATCCATTACCTCTTGCCCCAATCCTTCTAGCATCGGTGTCCGGAAAATACCGGGTGCGATTGCCATAACCCTGATGCCATTACGGGCAAGATCGCGCGCCATCGGCAGCGATAGGCCAGCAATCCCGGCTTTGGAGGCCGCATAGGCCGCTTGGCCCTTTTGCCCGTCAAAGGCCGCGATAGAGGCAGTGTTGATAATGACACTACCTCCGCTCATGCGCGGTGCGGCAAGACGGGCCACATTGAACGTGCCATTGAGGTTGATGTTGATCGTCCGCTGAAAGCTGGCTTGGTGATGGGGCCCGTCACGGCCCAGCGTCTTTTCTGTTGTCGCAATGCCGGCACAATTGACCACAGCGTTCAGGCCACCCATGGCACTGATGGCTTGATCCAGACCGACTGCTACGCTGTCTTCATCGGTCACATCGACATGGGCGAAGGTCGCGCCGCGTTCTGCAGCAAAGGACATGCCATGTTTGTTCTGATCGAAAATGGTGACCTGTGCGCCTGCGGCAAGCAGCACCCGCACGGTCGCCGCCCCAAGGCCAGAGGCGCCGCCTGTGACAACGACTTTGGCTTCTTTGATGTTCATCGCTTTTCTTCCGCTTTGATGTCATTCCAGAGCGCATCCATCTCGGCGAGATCACTCTCCGCTGGCGTTTTTCCGATGACGGAGAGTCTGTCTTCGATTTGGGCGAAACGTCGCTCGACCTTGGCATTCGTGCGTCGCAGGGCGGCTTCGGGGTCAACCTCCAGATGGCGTGCCAGATTGGCCATAACGAACATCAGATCACCGAATTCTGCCTCCACATCATCGGGTGTCAGGGTGTCGCGCGCCTCGACGAGTTCCTGGGCTTCCTCGACAATCTTGTCGAGCACGCTTTGCGTTTCGTCCCAGTCAAAGCCGACCCGCGCCATGCGTTTTTGCAGTTTGACCGCGCGTGTCATGCCAGGCAGCCCGATTGCCACGCCGTCAAGCGTGCGTTGCTGCGCTTTGCCGGCGCGTTCTGCAGCCTTGATCTTTTCCCAATCGGCGGTCTGCTGAGCGGCGGATTTGTCACGGCTTTCGTTACCGAAGACATGAGGGTGACGGGCAACCATCTTGTCACTGATCGCCTTTACAACGTCATCAAACGTGAAATGTCCGGCTTCAGCCGCCATCTGCGTGTGATACACAGTTTGTAAGAGCAGATCGCCCAACTCGCCTTCAAGTTCAGCCCAATCCTGCCGCGCGATGGCATCGGCAACTTCATAAGCCTCTTCAATCGTGTATGGGGCGATGCTGTCAAAGTCCTGTTCGATATCCCACGGACACCCTGTGGCCGGATCACGCAGCCGACGCATGATTTCCAAAAGGCGTAGCATGCCACCATTTGGGTCGTGGATAAGAAGATGATCTGGCATAGGCCCTCTTTGCTTTCTCGATCACGCTAATGGAATGAAAAAGCCGCGCCAAGAGGCGCGGCTTTGTTATCGATACAGGGCAGTGACACGAAAGTGTCTCGGCCCGTGTTGTGCTGTAAAGCGTGCAGTCTGCGATCGTTAAAAGTGGTATGCTGCCCGCAACGTGAATGTGTCCGCAGTGGCGTCGAGATCCGTTAGATCGAATTCCTGCGTCGCGGCGCGAGAGATGTATTCACCACCCAGCGAAAAGTTATCAGTCAGCTTAATCGCCGCGCCGACACCGAGCCCGAAACCGCCAGCGCTGATATCGTTGACGGCATAGTTGCCGTTGATCGAAGAGACTGCGAGAATGCCATAAAGCAGGGCGTCGCCGACAGGCACGCCTCCCGACAGTTTCAGGTCAAGAATAAAGTCGACGACAACTTCATCATCCAGTTCAGCGGCGTCAGGGGTGAATTCCAGCGCGACTTCGTAACCGATGACAAATCCATTTGCGTCACTATACCCGCCGATAAAGGCACCGTAGGATGTCCCGTCTTCAAAGTCGACGTCGGGGTCAATGTCCGTGGTGACATCGTAGCTTAGGTTGGTCACTGATCCAACGGAGCCACCAATGTAACCACCACTCCATTCGGCGAGAGCCGTTGTAGGTAAAAGAACTGCACCTGCAAGGGTAATTGATTTCAACAAAGACAAGATACTTCCTCTTTCATTAGTTGTTGCCGATTTTTGAATAATTGAATCCGCACAGCGCATCGACATGGCAATAATGGCAATTTCAAGATGTGTTTGCCCGGTCACACCGACGAAAACTGGCATGAATGCATGGGTCTTGCTTTGCAGAAGACGGCACGGCATTTTGTGCGTCAGCGGGCACAATTGTCTGTGCGATGCCATCGTGATGAGGACCAACCGGCTATGCCCATTATCAATCGTATCGCTGATTTCGCCGAGGACATGACCGAATGGCGGCGGCACTTGCACGCGCATCCTGAATTACGCTTTGCGTGTTTTGAAACCGCAGCCTTCGTCGCCAAATGTCTGCAGGAGTTTGGCGTTGATAGCATTCACGAAGGCATTGCGACATCTGGTTTGGTTGCCATTATTGAGGGCCGCGCAACTGGCCCAACGATTGGTCTGCGCGCCGATATGGATGCGTTGCCGATGGAAGAGGTGACCGGGCTTGATTACGCATCGACCGTGAAGGGAAAGATGCATGCCTGTGGTCACGATGGCCATACGACAATGCTTTTGGGTGCAGCGAAATATCTGGCCGAAACGCGAAATTTTGCCGGGCGTGTCGCGCTGATTTTTCAGCCGGCCGAGGAAAATGGCGGTGGCGCCGAAGTAATGGTCAAAGAAGGCATCATGGACCGGTTCGAAATCAAAGAAGTCTATGCTTTGCACAACGCTCCGGGCACGCCAGTGGGCGCGTTCTACACGACGCCAGGTCCAATCATGGCTGCAGTGGATACGTTTGATATCAACATCACGGGGCGTGGCGGGCATGGTGCGATGCCGCATGAAACGGCGGATCCGATTGTGGCCGCAGTAGGCATTGTCAATGCGATCCAGACCATTGTCAGCCGCAACAATTACGCCCAGGATGATCTGGTCGTATCGGTGACGCAGATCCACACAGGGTCGGCCGATAATATCGTGCCCGAAACCGCCTATATTAATGGTACCGTGCGCACTTTCGATCGCGCGGTACAGGGAATGGTCATGGCACGGTTGGAGGCGATTGTCGCGGGGCATGCGACGGCATATGGCGTCGAAGCGGACCTGACCTACGAGGTCGGCTACCCAGCGACAGTGAACGATGCGGCGCGCGCAGCATTCGCCGCGGACGTCGCGCGTGAAGTTTCGGCAGACGTTGTGGATGATGCCGGTCCGGAAATGGGGGCAGAGGACTTTGCCTATATGCTTGAGGCCCGGCCTGGTGCCTACCTCTTTATGGGCAATGGCGATACGGCAGGGTTACACCATCCGAGTTATGATTTTGACGATCGCGCCTCACCTGCAGGTGCTTCGTTTTTTGCACGATTGGTCGAGCGTGCGCTGCCGGTGCAATGATCATATTTCAGGAAATTTGATCGCTTCCTGCACAAGCTTGATTGGACAAAGAAAGAGAGTGGGCCAGTGACTTTGGACAAAGCACGCGACGTTGTGGATACGGCGTTTACGCGCGGGGATGCACGTGGATTGTCGTTTGAGAATGCGTTTGGCGGCGCCACGTCTTTCATGCGCCGGACCTACACCAAAGACCTTGCGGGGTTTGATCTTGCCGTGACAGGCGTGCCCTTTGATCAGGCGGTGACACACAGGCCGGGCACGCGGTTTGGGCCTCGCGCTATTCGCGAAGCCTCCACTTTGCAGACATTCGACCCGCCTTATGGCTGGGATGGCTTCGACCCCTTGGCTGAATTTGCCATCGCTGATTATGGCGATATGGCCTTTGACTATGCGGATGTGTCCGGCGTGCCGGGGCTGTTGCAGGCGCATATTGCGGGGATTTTGTCCCAAGGGTGCGGCGCGATCACGCTGGGCGGGGATCATTTTATCACGCTGCCTATTCTGCGCACCTATGCGGAGAAGTATGGGCCTATCTCGGTTATCCAATTTGATGCCCATTCGGATCTGTGGCCCGATGACGATATGAACCGCGTCGATCACGGCACGATGATGTACAAGGCCGTTAAGCTGGGGGTCGTGGATGTCGGCCGATCAGTTCAGATCGGGATACGGACTGAATGTGAAGACTATCTCGGCATGCAATACATTGACGCGCGGACCTGTCATGAATTGGGTGCGTCCTACGTCGTGGACCGGGTGAAGGCAATTGTCGGCGATCATGCCGCCTATATTACCTTTGATATTGATGCGCTTGATCCGGCCTTTGCACCCGGCACCGGGACGCCTGTTTGGGGTGGTCTGGCCTCATGGCAAGCGGCGGCGATGCTCCGGGATTTGGCGGGGATCAATATGGTGGGCGGGGATGTTGTTGAGGTGTCGCCGCCTTATGATACGACCGGGGCGACGGCGATTGCCGGGGCGCATGTGGCGATGGAGCTTTGCTGCCTTGCGCTCTGGAACAAAAGGAAAAAGTGATGCCGAACCAGCCGATTTCAGGCAATGATCTGGCGCGGTTTTCAGGGCCGCAAACCTTCATGCGATTGCCGGAGGCGGCCTCGCCGGAGGGGCTGGATGTGGGGTTCATTGGTATTCCAATGGATATCGGCACATCCTGGCGCTCCGGCACAAGGATGGGGCCCAAGCAGCTGCGCGAGCAATCAGCGATGATCCGGCCCTACAATATTCAGACTGGGGCGGCCCCGTTTGATGCGCTGCAATGCGCTGATCTGGGTGACGTCGCGATCAATACGTTTTCACTGAGCGACAGTATCCGCATTGTTACAAAGACTTATGCGACACACCTCAAGTTCGATTTCATTCCGATGACGCTGGGCGGGGATCATACACTGACGCTGCCGGTCTTGCGGGCTGTGGCGGCAAAGCATGGCCCGCTCGCGCTTGTCCATGTAGACGCCCATGCTGATGTGAATGATGAGATGTTTGGCGAGCGTGAGACACATGGGACGGTATTTCGTCGTGCCTACGAGGAAGGTTTGATCACCGCGGACAAGGTTTTTCAGATCGGGTTGCGTGGCACAGGTTACACGGCAGATGATTTTACCGAGGCTGCAGGCTGGGGCTTCAACCAATATCTGGCGCCTGAGCTTTGGCACAAGTCGCTGACACCCTTGGCTGCTGATATCAAAGCAAAAATCGGCGATCAGCCTTGCTATATCACCTATGATATCGACAGCCTGGACCCTGCCTACGCCCCCGGTACGGGCACGCCAGAGATCGGCGGCCTGACCACGCCGCAGGCGATGGAGTTGATCCGCGGCTTGCGCGGCCTGAATATTGTGGGTTGTGATCTGGTCGAGGTTTCACCGCCTTATGACCTGTCGGGCAATACCGCGCTGACCGGGGCGAACCTGATGTTTGAGATGCTGTCGATCCTGCCAGGGGTGCCGTACCGCTAAGGCGCGGACAGGTAATCAGCCGAGACATAGCCGGTCACAGTCGGACTGTCCGCCAATGACACCTCGCACCAGCGTTGGCCGACTTCGGTCACACAGTCGCGCTGGTTAAGCTCTGTGCCATCGGGCAGGCCCATGATTACGTTAAAGCCAAGGCTTGGGCCGGAGCGTAGTTTCAACAATTCGTCGCCTGCGCCCGTCACGATGACGCGATCAGTGCCGATTGTGCTGCAACCGGCGGCAAGCACCCATATCAGTATGGTGAGACGCGGTAAGACTGGCATGTGCTGCCCCTTTCTTTTCCCCTTGGGTAGCGCGAGCATCCGGCAAAGCCCAGTCTGATTTTGCCAAGATCTGATCTTAGCTTTGGGCTGGCAGCCCGTGTACAGAATGCGTACATATCCCGTACACATGCTGTACGTACACTGTCCAACCCAAGGAAACTGCTGAACCATGCGCTTTCTGGCTTTGCTGCTGCTTTTGATCCTGGCGCTTATGGCGTATATCCGTCTTGCGCCAACAAGCATTGCGAAGTGGCATCAGCTGCCGGACTTTACTGGACCTGGCGATGTGTCAGAAGAAGGAGGCTTTTTGGCCGTGCGCAAGATCACCGCACCGGCAGAGGATGTGCTTGCTGCGCTCGAACAGCGTGCGCTCGCCACACCGCGTACCCGGCTGCTAAAGGGCAGTGTCGCCGAAGGAATGCTGACGTTCCAAACCCGCTCACTTGTGATGGGGTTTCCCGATCATACAACTGTGGCTGTGAAGGATGATCTGTTGGTCATCTATGGTCGCCTGCGTTTTGGCAGATCAGACCTTGGCGTGAACCGCGCCCGGATTGCCGGTTGGCTGGAGACGCTTGGCCCCTTGACCGAGCCGCTCTGATCCGCCAATCCCGCTGACATGATCGCCGCTGACCGCATTGAACAACTGATCGACCGTTTCCAGTTTCTGGAGGCGAAAATGGCGGATGGCTCTGCCGGGGCGGACATTGCTGCGTTGGGCAAGGAATATGCCGAACTGCGCCCGGTGGTGGAGACGGTGACCGCCTATAAGGACCTCGTGTCGCAAATCGCCGATGCCGAAGCGATGTTGGCTGATCCAGAAATGAAAGAGCTGGCCGAGGCGGAATTGCCGGAGCTTAAGGCGCAACTGGAAGAGTCCGAGCATGATGTGCAATTGGCGCTGCTCCCTAAGGATGCGGCCGATGCCCGTCCTGCGCTGTTGGAGATCAGACCGGGGACGGGGGGCGATGAGGCATCGCTTTTTGCAGGTGATCTGTTGCGGATGTATCAGCGCTATTCGGAAAGCCAGGGATGGCGTTTTGAAATCCTTGAGGAAAGCCAGACCGAGCTTGGCGGCATCAAAGAGGTTGTGGCGCGGATTGCTGGGGACGGTGTCTTTGCCAAGATGAAATACGAAAGCGGCGTCCACCGTGTGCAGCGTGTGCCAGAGACGGAGAGCGGCGGGCGGATCCATACCTCTGCCGCGACAGTTGCCGTGCTACCCGAAGCCGAGGATGTGGATATCGAGATCAATCCAGCAGATATCCGCATTGATACCATGCGCGCGTCCGGGTCGGGTGGCCAGCACGTGAACACAACGGATTCAGCAGTGCGGATTTTGCATGAGCCGACGGGGATCATCGTTGTGAGCTCCGAGAAGTCGCAGCACCGGAATCGCGAAATCGCAATGCAGGTCCTGAAAACGCGCCTTTTTGACCTCGAACGGCAGAAGGCCGCCGATGAACGCTCTGCCGATCGTAAGGCGCAAGTGGGGTCGGGCGACCGTTCAGAGCGTATTCGCACCTACAACTTCCCGCAAGGCCGCATGACAGATCATCGGATCAACCTGACGCTTTATTCGCTGGGTCAGGTGATGCAGGGCGATCTGGATGAGGTGATCACAGCGTTGCAAGCAGACGCGCAGGCGACCTTGCTGGCGGAGATGGGTGGGTGAAGACAGTCCAGGATGGGCTGCGTCATCTGACCAAATATCTTGGGCAGAACAGAGACCTCCAATCACCGGAAGTTGTGATCGAGCATCCGGCGCGAGAGGCGCGGCTATTGCTTGCACATGCCATGTCTGTTCCCGCAGAACGGCTCACTCTGCTGGCATACGACACGCTGGAGGACCACATCCTAGAGGCTGCGCATGTATTTGCGTCACGTCGGCGTGGCGGAGAGCCCATCAGTCACATCATCGGCGGTCGGGCTTTTTATGGTCGAGAATTCAAGGTCACAAAGGACGTCCTCGACCCGCGTCCAGAGACAGAAACCCTGATTGCAACTGCGCTCAACGCGCCATTTCAGGACGTCTTGGATCTGGGTACGGGGTCGGGGGCCATTCTCTTGACGTTGTTGGCGGAAGTCCCGCAGGCCGTTGGCATGGGGACGGATATTTCAGAGGCGGCCTTGCGTGTTGCATCGCAGAACGCCACCGCGCTTGGCGTGCTGGAACGCGCCCATTTTGAGGTGTCTGATTGGTTTCAAGCCGTGGGTGGAGGCTATGACCTCATCGTGTCAAACCCGCCCTATATCGCTGCAGATGAAATGGATGACCTGCAATCTGAAGTACGCCTTTACGAACCGCGCATCGCGTTGACCGATGAAGCGGATGGTTTGACGGCTTACCGTGCCATCTCTGCCGGTGCACCGGCGCATTTGCGCCCCGGTGGCCGTCTGATAGTTGAGATTGGCCCATCTCAGGCGAAAGCCGTCTCGGCCTTGATGGCCGATGCCGGTTTTCGGGCCATTCGCGTGATTCCTGATCTGGATGGCCGGGACCGCGTGGTGCTGGGCTACAGACCCGCGAAAGATGGCGAAACCCTGCCATAAGGGGCAAAATACCGGGTTTTCCGCAATTTCTGCTTGTCTTGGACCCGTTCACATGGTTATTCAAACGTATCGGCGGGTATGAGAGCCAGTTGGACCTCTCCCCGATCAGTCGCCAAAACATCGTAAGGCCAGATAATTTCAGACGCGCTAGAGGCGCGTACCGGCCCAGCGTCACGACAGCTAAAGGCTAAAGCACATTTATGAGATCATCGAAGTCACGGTCGCGGAATAAGAACCGCAATAACCGCCCGTCGGGTGGCAATATCATCAATCGGGTGTTTGACAGTCAGGGCCCGGATGGCAAGGTACGCGGCACCCCCCAGCAGATTATCGAGAAGTACAATCAGTTGCACCGCGACGCCGTTTTGTCCGGTGACCGTGTGGATGCCGAGAACTATGCCCAGCATGCCGAGCATTATACGCGTTTGCTTGCCGAAGCGCAGCGCGAGGTCGAAGCCAAGCGCGAAGAACAGGAAGAACAGAACCGCCAGCGCCAAGCCGAGCGTGACCGGGAGCGTCAGGAACGCCTGAAAGCACAAGAGGCTGCGGCGAACGACCCCGCGTTGATGGAGCAGCCTGATGTGGCGGTTGAGCCGGATTCCGGCCTTGTCGAGACACCGGAAGAAAAGCCCAAGCGTCCGCGTCGTCCCCGCAAGCCGCGTAATCCCGAAGGCGGCGGCGATGGCCCCAAAACCGCCCCAGATGGCGGTGCCGCGCCAGAGGCTGCAGAATGAAGCAAAGGCCCTCCGATTTCGGGGGGCTTTTTTGTTGGTGATGTTGGATGCCTCCGGCGGACGTTTGAGCGGACAAAGAAAGATGTTTGCCAGGGTTGTTGTGGTCGGCGCCAATGGTGCGGGCAAGACGTGGTTTGCCACGCGTTTGGCCCAAAGAACGGGTGGGCACGTGATTTGCAAGGATGCGCTGGCGCTTACGACCGGGTGGCACCGACGGCCTGCGGCGCAGGTTCAGGCAGATTTGGCACGGGCCGTCGCGGCAGAGCGTTGGGTGCTGGAGGGCGGCCCATCAATTCTGACGCAGCCAGTGCTGGCGCGGGCGACGCTTGTAGTGTGGTTGGACGTGTCGGGGCGGCTGCGGGCCTGGCGTATTTTGCGCCGGAGCTTTTGGTATCTGGGCCGTGTGCGTCCCGAACATCCGCCGGGGAACCGCGACTGGCCGGGCGTTCGGCAGATGCGATTTTTGTTGCGGGCGCTGGTGCATGGCGATCAGTTTGCCCGCGTGATAGGCGATGCGCTTGCCGATTGGGATGGTCCCATATTGCGATTGTCCACCGCAGCCGAGGCTTCAGCGTTCATCAATGCAGCGTGCGAGGGCGCAGAATGCCTCTAACGTGACCTGTTCGGCCCGTTCGGTCGGTTTGATCCCAGCCGCGTTAAGATGCTTTTCGATGTCCGGGCTAAGAGATTTGAGCGCGGACCGCAGCATCTTGCGCCGCTGATTGAACGCGGTCGCGACGACCTTGTTCAACGTGGCGGCGGCGGCGGGGTATCGCGGGGCGGGCAGGGCGGTCAGGTGAACCACGGCGGAGCTGACTTTGGGTGCGGGGCTGAATGCCTCTGGTGGCAGGTCCATGACGATCTTTGGATCCGTGCGCCACTGGGCAAGCAGTGCCAACCGTCCGTAAGCTTTGCTGCCGGGTTGGGCGACAATCCGCTGCGCGACTTCGCGTTGAAACATCAGCGTCAGGCTTTGCCAGAATGGTGGCCATGCAGGCGGTGTCAGCCAGCGGACCAGCAATTCGGTGCCAACATTATAGGGCAGGTTTGCTGCGATTTTGATTGGCGGCGTCAGATGGTCCAGCGGATTGACCACCAATGCGTCGCCATTGATAACCTTGAGGCGGCCCGGATAGGCATTGCTGATTTCGGTCAAAGCGGGCATGCATCGCGGGTCCTTTTCGATGGCGAGCACGCGGCGCGCACCTTCAGCGAGAAGTCCACGGGTCAGTCCGCCGGGGCCGGGGCCAACTTCCAGGATATCGCATTGCGTCAAGTCACCGGCGAGCCGCGCGATCTTGGCAGTCAGGTTCAGATCGAGCAGGAAATTCTGGCCAAGGGATTTCTTGGCGGCGAGTTCGTGTCGGGCGATCACCTCGCGCAAGGGGGGCAGTGTGTCGATCCTGCTCATCCGCGTCGCTGGGCCATTTGAGCGGCCATTTTGATCGCAGTGATCATGGATGTGGCATCGGCCTTTCCCCGTCCGGCGATGTCAAAGGCGGTGCCATGATCGGGCGAGGTTCGGATGAACGGCAAGCCGAGGGTGACATTCACGCCACCTGAAAAGTCTAGCGTTTTGATCGGGATCAGCGCCTGATCGTGATACATGCAAACAGCGACGTCATAGCGGGCACGTGCTGCATCGTGGAACATCGTGTCGGCCGACATCGGCCCCTGAATGTGCAATCCTTCGCTGCGCAATGCGTGCAGCACGGGCATGATCATATCCATTTCTTCCGTGCCCATTTTCCCGTCCTCCCCCGCATGCGGGTTCAGTCCCGCAACAGCGATCCGTGGCTTGTCGATCCCGAAATCGCGCCGCAAAGCGGCATGGGTGATCAACAGTGTGTCGGTAAGCAGGCTTGCCGTCAGATGTTGCGGGACTGCGGAAAGGGGGATGTGAATTGTCGTGGGTACAACCCGGAGCTTATCACAGGCCAACATCATGACAACGCGATCCGTCTTTGTCAGCGCAGCCAAATACTCCGTATGGCCGGGATAGGCAAAATCGGCCCCGTCAATCAATGCAGCCTTGTGGATGGGCGCAGTGCAGATCGCGCCAGCGATGCCCGCATTCACCAGATCAACACCGGTCGCGATGGCGTCAATAACGCCTTGCGCATGGGTCGGATTGGGCTGACCCGGCGTTGCAGGTGCGCCAAAATCCTGCGCGAGGACAGGTAGCGCCGTGCGGCTGATCAGGGCGATATCATCGTCTTTGGCAACCTTTTGAACGGGCAGATCGTTGGGCAGATGGGTTGGGTCGCCGACCCAGCAAAGCGGGATGTCACCATGCAGGCGCCGCCATGCTGTTGCAGCAATCTCAGGTCCGATCCCCGCGGGTTCACCGCAACTGATGACGATCGGCTTCATCGCGTCCGAATGATGGCTGATGCGCGCAAGTCTTCCAGCAAGGCGTCGGCCAGACCAGCCAGTCTTTGGCTGCGGATCTGGTTGCGTACCGCGTCGGGGTTGGCATTGGCTTGGCCTGCATTGACCCGCTCACACAGCATCAAAAAGACGAGCGTTTGCCCATTATTCCGCGTCAGGTTGGTCGACACCTCATTCGGGTCGAGCCGTGCGAGTTCCAGCGCGATGTCGTCTGCGAGATCTGCCGGCGGCACTGACATCCGGTCGAGTACCTCTGCAGGTTGGCTGCGGGCAATCCCGTATAGATCATCACAGGTATCGACATTGTTGCGAATCTGCGCGGCGATACGCAATGCCTCGTCGGATTGGCCGCCGGGTATGTAATAGGCAGCATAATCGATGCTGACCGGAGGGGTGGCGGGCAGCGCCGCCTCGCGTGTGCCGCGCAGCTGAAACAGGGCGATCCCGTTTGTGATGTTGAGAGGCTCCGTTACTTCGCCAGGCTCAAGGTCGAGAATGATGGACCGAATTTGGGGGGGATAATTGGTGATCGGCAGCCAGCCAAGACGACCGCCATCCTCGCGCGATGGCAGCGCCGAGACCTGGCGCGCGGCATCTTCGAATTCGGCAAAGGTGCGAAAGCCCGAAATCAATTCCGCGACTTCCTGCGCCCGTGCCGCCCGGTCTGGCGGCGCGGCGATTATGATTTCATTCAATAGCACCTGCAATTCGGTGGTGGCGCCACCGCGGCTGGCGATGGCGCGTTCCACATCAACATCAGTGACATTGATCTGCCGTCCGAAACGGGCGCGCACATAGTCTCGCCAACTGACACCAATTTCTACAAAATCGCGCAACGTCTGCGGTTGCACGCCATTTCGCGCCAGAAGTTGCTGAAACTGCGGCAATGACAGATCGCCGCGGCTGGCAAATTCCTCAAGCGCTGTTTGCAGCGCCTCGTCCGAAATACTCAAGCCGACGCGGTCCAGTTCCTGCTGTTTCAGTCGGTCTTCAATCAGGCCGTTGCGTGCGACCTCGTTCAGGTCACCGGCCGTATTGAAGACCTCGAGTAACAGCACCCGCTGGGATAGTTCAAACTGGGTGATGACGCGGTCATTGACGGTGATGACAGGCGTCAGTTGCCCCTGCGCGCTGCTGACCGATCCAATCCCGATGGCCCCCATCAATGTCATGATGGTCCCCATCAACCGAAAAGCACGCATGCTGACCCTCGTCTTTTGTTAGTTCCTGCAACCGGCAGCAAGTCCGCGCGTTGCGCGCCCTGCCGAAAAGCCTGCTACAGAGGCTCTTACCCGGTAATCCGTCGTGGGTTCAACACTATCCGATGACGTATAGCGGCGCGAGGCGGAAACGTTCACCCTCACGCATTCGTTTCGCCATTCCAGACCGACACCGCCGCTGACAGGCCGGTCGGCGGCGACATTGTAGCGTGCGTCAAGTTCAAGCGACCAGGCCGCGTTAAGTTCAAAGTCCGCATCAAACGTCCATTCGGATATTGTGTCGGGGCGATCTTCCTCGGAATCGGCGCTTTGCCAGATATATGCCGCACCAAGTGACACCGTATCATTTTGCCAGGCCATACGCGCATCTGCACGATTCACCCCGGTATTGTCATCAAGCAAGGCACGCCCATCCACAAAGAAGCCGCCGGGAATAACCAATTGCCCACCTAATAGCCAATCCGATTGCACCTGATCCAGTCCGGATGCCATCGTGAAAGTATCATCCGCTTCGTCGCGCCAGACCCGTCCAAACGACAAGGTCGAGGTCGTGCCAATGCGGCCGATCCGGGTCCAGGTCAAACCTGCTGCGGCCTGGCCACCGGTTTCGACCGCATCGTCGCCGGCAAAGCGCGACAGATCGAACAGGTTGCCGGTGTCCAACTCACTGCGTGTGCTGTCCTCATTGGGGGGCGTGCCGCCGAAACTCTCGGACCAGGCAAGGCTGATGGTTGGCTCAATCAGATGTTGCGTGCCGCTGGCCGCATTGCGGCTGAGCGGCCAGCGCAAGGTGGCACCGGTACTTGGTACAATCCGCAGATCAGCCTCTGGAAACGTGGTGTCATCGGCGACATTGTAGAGGTCGGCCCGTAGTTGGGTCCGAAAATCACCGACAAAGCCGCCGGGTAGTATCCAGCTGTCATGCCATTGCCCCCGCGCGCCGGCGCGTGCCACATCGCGCCCTTCATCACCATTCTCATCGCTAAATCGGTAGGCCGCATCGATCCCCGCGTCAAAGGTCAGTGTGCCGCCAAATGTCGGTCTGATCCGGCTTTCATAGCGTGCGTCGGCGATGATCGGCGGAAGCGAGTTGTTGGCTTCATCGTCGCGCAGGGTCTGATAATAGGTCAGTCGGGTCTGGGCGAGGGTCGTGTCAGTCACGCGTAGCAGGCTGAATGCACTGTCGAGCCGGTCCTTGTCCGAATACCCATAATCCAACAGATAAGCGCGGTCGCTGACGGCCTCGATATCAAAGGTAAGTTGCACGTCATTTGCCAAGGCAAATTGGCCATCGGCAAAGATGTAAGAGCGGGTGTCGTCTTGCAAACTGTCATTGCTGACAGCCCCTTCAATCTGCAGACGTCCGGCAACAAAGGCTTGTCTGTAGATCAGTTCCAGTGTTCTGGTTTCCGGCGACACATAAGGTGTGACAGTGATGTCGGCGTGATCGCCAAGGGTGACGAAGTAGGGGACTTTCACGCCCGTTCCCAATTGTGTCGTATTGCGCTGCTCTGGCTCAAGAAAACCGGTGGCACGGTCAAGTGTTGGGTCAGGCAAGCGCATGCGCGGCACCCAAAGTACCGGAACGCCGCGCACGCGGAAGGTGGCATTGGTGAAGTATAACAGCCTTTCTTGACTGTCATGGATCACCCGCTCGGCACGGATTTCCCACAATGGCGGTTTGTCACCGCAGACCTGACAGGATGTGGCCGCAGATTTGTAAAGTTGCAGATAACGGCCTTCGCGGCGGTCAATCTGATTGGCGGCCAATTGCAATTGCTGATCCAATACGATCCGCGCGCCCTGCAGCATGCCGTTTTCAAGTTGCGGATCAAGCGCACCCTGTTCCGCGGTTAAGACAGTCCCGTCCGCAGTGCGGATCACGATCGGCCCTTGGATAAACAGCTGATCTGTTGCGCGGTCATAGATGATCTGCTCTGCCGTCAGCCTGTCGCCGAGATACAGCACTTCAATATTGCCAGTGGCGATCAGCTGGTCCTGATCGTTCAACGTGACATTATCGGCAACCAATGTTGCGGCACCCTGTGCGGTGACGAGGGCCGGACAGGCCAGGCAGACCAGCAGACACAGCCACCGCATTATCCGTCCTCGTTGTGCAACAAGATGCCCAGTGACAGACCCATCGCCGCCAGCGGTGGCGCCCAGGCGGCCAGGATGGCCGGTAATTGGCCGTTTTCGCCCAGCACAAGTGCAAAATTCCGGATGAAGTAGATCACAAAAGCCAGAAGGATCGCGAACATGACCATCAGCCCGGTCCGTCCGCCACGTTGATGGCGCAAGGTAAAGCTCGCCCCGATCATAACCATGGATACCAGAAAGGCGGGGAGTGCCAGTTCAGTGTGAAACCAGACAAGGTGGCGCTGCGCAGAAAAACCCGCGGTGCGAAGCCGTTCGATGAACACTGGCAATTCCCAGATCGGGATGGAGGAGGGCGTGCCGAAACTGTCGCGGATCTGATCTGGTGTCAGGGTCGAGGACACCGAGAGCGTGTCATGAAAGGTGGCATTTGCCTCTGGCACGGTATCCAGCGCTAATGTCCAGGCTTTGGCTGCCGTCAATTCCCAGGCACCCGAGGTCAGTGTGGCTGTATCAGCATCGATCCGCTGCGTTGGGCTGCCATCGGGGGTGAAGGTGATAAATGTCACGTCCGACAAGGCGGTACCATCGAGATTGGCACTTTGTGCCCGGATCACCGTCTGGCCGTTTGCGTTCCCCTGGCGCAGCCATAGACCTGATGATCCGATAGACAGGACGGATGTATCACCGCGCAAGGCATCACCACGTGCCTCATATTCGCGTGATGTACTGGCCACGATCGGGTTCAGGATTGCCACGGCCAGAATACCCAACAGGAGCGCGACGGCCAGCGGCGAAACCAATGCACGCAAGGCAGACCGGCCCGCGGCCCGTGTCACAACCATCTCTGATGATCGGGCCAGCCCCAGAAAGAGCGCGATGGTCGCGAGAATCATGATCAATGGCAGGATGCGGTAAACCCCTTGCGGAATGTTCAGAAGGCTGAGCGTGATAATTTCGATCATCGTCGCCTCTGACCGGCCATAGCGCCGGAATTGTTCGGTCAGATCGATGAACATCATGATCAGAAAGAACACCGCAAAGACCCCCAGAAAGGTCATCAGAAAGCGGCGGGCGAAATAGCGGTGCAGGATCATGGGGCCGCGCTGTCCTTGATGCGTCGCTTGAACAGATTGGGACGGCCCGCCCAGAACAGCAAAAACCACACGATTGCGAAACCGGCGACACTGGGCAAATAGGTTGCAAACCACAGATTTGCGTCGCTACGTGATGCGTTCAGGCCAACGGTTTCGATTGCTTTGACGACCACGATCAGGAAGACGGCCGCAGATCATCGCGGCCAGAGCCCAAACCGGCTGAAATTCCCGATCAGCAGCGTGGCGAAACCAAGGAGCGCGGCAACGGTGCCCAAGAGCGCCTGATTAAACCTGTCATGACCGCGCGACAGAAGGCGTGCCGTGGATTGGCGGGTTTCCGTTTCCAGTTCCGGGGTTGGGTTCAAAAGCTCCCATGTTGACAGATGTGCGGCCTTGCGCCGGGTGTCGCGCCGGTCATTGATCAGGCTGCCGATGTTATAGGCGAAATCCGCAAAGGCTGTGGTGAACAGGCGATCATCGGCCAACCGCAGGTTTTGCACCATGCCATCGATCATCACCAACTGCGTTTCGGTACTGTCGCGCACCAAATAGGCGCGGGATGCCGTGTAAGTCACGTGTTCTTCGTCGCTACGGGTGTCAGACAGAAAGATGTCCTGCAGCTCGCCCGCCGGCGTGATGTCGCGAATGTAGAAAGTGACGCCGCCAACGGGTTCGATAAATTGTCCTTCGGTCAGAAGTCGGGCGGTCAGGCTTTGCGAGATTTCAGCCAGCCTTTCATCATATTGCGCCCGGCTCATCGGCACCAGAAAATGCATCAGAAGCGACATCAAGAGCGTGACGATCAACCCAAAATAAAGAACCGGCCGCGCCAGCCGAAATGCGGAATACCCGGTCGCTTGCACCACGACCAGCTCGGATTCGGTTGTCATCCGGTTGGTGACGTAAACGGCTGCGGCAAAGGCCGCGAGCGGCAGCGCCAGGCGCATGACGCTGGGCAGTGTCAGGGCAGTGAATTCAAGAAACACTGTCGCCGATTGGCCATCAGCGATCAACTGATCGAACAGCACCACGGCCCGGTTGATCCAGTAGATCAAGACCAGGACAAGGCTGAAAAAACCAAACAGAACCATCAATTGTGACAGCATATATCTGTCAAATCGTGCCAATGACCTGTCCTTTATTCAAATGCCTGCCTGCTTTGCCCCGCAGGCTAGCCCATTGGTGCGGCGGATTGAACAGCTATCTGGTCATTGTCAATGCGCCGGGCTACCTATGGCCGAAACAGTGATTGACCTTAGACGGGAGCCCCCATGACGACACCAGCAGAAATCCAGTTCAAAGAGGTTGATCTTGATGCCGTGGCTGATGCGGCGGGCAAGGTCGTGGTGTTTGTCGCCGATGATGCGAGGCTGGATGCGGGCGCGCGTCGGGTGAACCGGTTGACGAAAAAAGCGCTTGAACGTTTTGTGGCAAGTGAGGCGTTTGAAAAGATGGCGCCGGGCGATGTATCGGCCATGGCTTATCCGGCTGGCATGGCGGCCGACGCGGTCTGCGTCGTCAAACTGCCGCGCCGTCCATCTCGCCAAGAGGCGCGTAAGGCGGGGGCGCAATTGGCCAAGGCGCAAGGCGACAAGGATTTGCTGGTGCTCGCCGGGACGATCAACCGCGCGGATGAGATCGCGCTGGGTCTGGCCTTGCGCGGGTACAAGTTCGATACACATAAGACGGATGAGAAAAAGCCCGCAGGTGCCGTCATCTTTATGGTGTCCAAGCCTGAGGAGGTGGCGAAATCGGCTGCCCCGATGGCGGCGATCGCTGAAGGCGTGTTTTTCACGCGCGATCTGACCAATGAACCGGCCAATGTGCTGACAACGGATGACTTTGCCGCGCGGCTGGCCGCGATGCAGGAATTGGGGCTAGAGGTTGAAATCCTCGAAGAGGACGACCTGGAAAAGCTCGGTATGCGGACATTGCTCAGCGTGGGACAGGGCTCTGCCAGCCCGTCCAAGGTTGTTGTGATGTCCTGGAATGGTGGCAAGAAAGGCGATGCACCTTTTGCGCTGGTGGGCAAGGGTGTTGTGTTTGATACTGGCGGGATCAGCCTGAAACCCGCCGCGGGCATGGAAGACATGACCATGGATATGGGCGGTGCTGGCGTGGTGGCAGGTGTGATGCGCACGCTCGCGTTACGCAAGGCCAAGGCCAATGTCGTGGGGCTGGTTGGGTTGGTTGAAAACATGCCGTCCGGCACTGCCACACGTCCCGGCGATGTCGTGAAATCGATGAAGGGTGACACGGTTGAGATCATCAACACAGATGCCGAAGGGCGTTTGGTGCTGGCCGATGTGCTTTGGTACGCGCAGGACAGGTTCAAGCCGGTGGGCATGATCAATCTGGCGACCTTGACCGGGGCCATTCTGGTGGCGTTGGGCCATGAGAATGCCGGGGTCTTTTCGAATTCTGATGAGTTGAGTGACGCGTTCCTGAAAGCCGCGAAAACAGAAGGTGAAGGTGCATGGCGCATGCCGATGGGCCCGGCTTACGATGAACTGCTGAAATCCCGGATTGCCGACATGAAGAATGTAGGTGGGCGCATGGCTGGATCGATTACAGCCGCGCAATTTCTGCAGCGGTTTGTGAAGGAGGATGTGCCGTGGTGCCATCTGGATATCGCTGGAACAGCGAGCGTGAAGAAGGAAACCGCATTAGCTCCGGCAGGCGCTACGGGCTGGGGCGTTATGGCACTTAACCGTTTGATCGCGGATAAATACGAGGGCTAGGTGGGCGCTGCGTATTTCTATCACCTGACGGACAGCCCGCTAGAGGCCACCCTGCCCATGCTTGTGGGCAAGGCGCGAGAAGCAGGTTGGCGGGTGTTGGTGCGCGGGTCTGATGAGGCCCTTCTGAAACGTCTTGATGATGTGCTTTGGCAAGGTCCGGAAGAGCAATTTGTCCCGCATGGTCTGGCTGGTGGCCCGTATGATGCGGATCAGCCGGTGTTGCTCGGCGATGTGTCTGCGGACGGGTTTGCGTGTTTGATGAGCGTGGCAGGCGCCGATGTGAGCGCGGATGAGGTGGGTGCTTTGGCGCGAACCTGCATCCTTTTTGACGGCCATGATGGCGACGCCTTGCAGCATGCGCGGGGTCAGTGGAAGGCGCTGACCGATGCAGGCTGTGCGGCGCAATACTGGGCGCAGGAAGGTGGGCGCTGGACCAAGAAGGCAGAGAAGTAGGGGCGCCAATCCGCAAACTGGCGGCCCTGTCGTCTGCGTTGGCTTATACGGCAGGCAGCGGCAGATTTAACGCCTCTAACGCGGCATGTTCTCTTTCAGAGATATAGGTCTGGTCCTGTGCTGCATCACATCGGTGCATCCAGTCACGGACCGTCTGGCTTTCCGGGATCATGTCGGGGAACCATTTAAGCGGGGATGCGACCAGTATATCGACTGCGGAAATCTGGTCGTCGACAAGAAACTCGTGGTGGGACAGGGCCGTCTCGATCGCGGCAAACATGGTCGCGCTGTCGCGGCACCATTCTCTGACAATCGGATGTTCGGATACGCCAAGCACCGTCGTGTAAAAGACAGGTTCCATCACGTTGCCATAGTAAAAGAGCCATGACAGATAGGCACCACGACTGGGAGAGGACGGGCTGCGGCCCAGCTGGCTTTCAAAATGGTCCGTTAGCCAGAGCATGATGGCTGCGCGCTCACGGATGATTTGACTGTCAACCAACAGTACGGGGACCTTGCCTTCGGGATGCGGGTTGCGGGGATCGATCTTGCCCGAACCGTCCTGGCGTCTGACATGGACAGGTTCGATCTTCACGTGGGTCTCTTTGCCCATCATGCGCAAAAGGCTCAGCACGCTGGTCGAACGGGTGTGTGGCGAATGATAGAGGGTGATCATCTGGATTTCCTTATCTGAAGCATGAAAAAGGACATGCCACAGAGCTGTTGCCATTTCTTGTCAGCAACATTGTTGTAGCCTGCATTATGGCCAAATCTGATCGTATCCTGCGGCTGATCCAGCTGCTTCGGACCTTGCCGCAACCAGTCACTGCCGCAGTTTTGGCCGGGAAGCTGGAGATATCCAAGCGCACGCTTTATCGCGATATTGCCGCTTTGCGGGTTGTCGGGGCACGCATCGATGGTGAGGCGGGCGTGGGCTTTACATTGGTTGAGGACATTGCGCTGCCGCCGCAGACGCTGACCCGGTTGGAGACCGAGGCGCTTTCCATCGGATTGGCCGAAGTGCAATTCAGGGGCGATGAACAACTGGCCGATGCGGCCAGGAATGCGTTGTCCAAGATCACCGCGACACTCAAGGAAAACCAGCAACGCGATATCTTGCATGCAGTCAGCCAAGTCTATCGGTTTACGAAACACGATGCGTCCGACGTTGATATGAGCAGCATGCGCGAGGCGTGTTGGTCAGAGCATGCTCTGCACATCCGATATCGCGATTTGCAGGGTGTGGATACGCAAAGGCGGGTCTACCCCCTTGCAGTGCTTTATTTTGAGCGCGCGGTCATGCTGTTGGCCTTTTGTCACCTGCGACAGGATTATCGCAAGTTTCATGTCACACGGATCATACATGCATCGAAGTCGGATGAATGCTTCCGTCCGCGCCGTGTGCAACTTCTCAACGATTATGTCGCCAAATTGCGGCGGCGCGCGCGCGAATGGGATGTTGATCTGTTCGGACGCTAAGGCGGTGCGGTGACCCTGCTAGCAGACCAAAGCAGGCAATTGGCGGATCACGTTTGAATCGCCTTTCGCACGGGCAAGTGTCCAGGAGCCTTCGAGCGAAAGAAACAGCCGCTTGGCGCTGCGTTGAGCATCGTCGGGGGATTGACCAAATGCCATTGCATAGTGGGCGATACGGTCCATCCATTGTGCGAAAATCGTGCTCAGCGCATCACGGAAGGCCGCGTTGTTAGGACCTTCGTGGAGCGTCGCAGAGACGGGGCAGCCGATCTTGCCTTCGTGTATATCGAAATACTTGGCCAGCTTGTAACAAAAGGTAGTCACGCCGTTGGCATAGCTCCCGGCCTGGTCGAAAGAGGCATCAATGATGCGTAATACCTCTGTCGAGGCGATTTCCGCGGCCGCAAGGGCAAGGTCGGCCTTGCCGCTGGGAAAATGATGGTAGAGTGACCCTTTGGGTACGCCCGCACGCTCCAGCACCTCTGCGATGCCGACGCCGTGATAGCCCTTTTGCTGGAACAAAAAACCAGCTTCGATAGCGAGTTTGGTGCGCGTGTCACTCATGAAATGAATTCTTGCATAATTAGACTGATTGGTCTAGATCGGTGGTAGACCGACCGGTCTATTTCTGGGAGATGGCACTATGAACATGCATGCAGGGATCGGGTACGAGGATCAGTGGTTTTATTCGGGTGGCCAGAAACTGCGCGCGCAGTTTTATGGCACTTATGAGCGTCCACATGCGGTGGCCGTGCTGAATGGCGCGACGGGTGTGCCGCAGCGCTATTATGAAGGTTTTGCACGCTGGCTGGCCGAGGCGCGCAACATTGCCTGCATGACCTTCGATTACCGCGACTTCGGTGCATCCGCACGTGGGCCTATGAAAGCCTCAAAGGCGACAATGGCGGATTGGGGCGTGCATGATCAACAGGCGGCGCGGGATCACGTTCGTGGGCTCGTCGCTGATGTACCGCTTTGGGTGATTGGTCATTCGCTAGGTGGGTTCATGTTGCCATTTCAGAAGGATCTGGACCGGATTGACCGGGTGATCGCGGTGGCATCCGGCCCGGCGCATGTCACAGGGCATCCCTTTCCCTATCGCCTCTATGCGGCGGCCTATTGGTACGCCGTCGGGCCACCGGCCACATATTTTTCGGGCTACATGCCGGGTAAGCGCCTGCGTTTCGGCAATGATATCCCGGCCGGTGTCTTCTGGCAGTGGCGGCGCTGGTGCACGTCGCGCGGGTTCTTCGCTGGCGAAATCGGTGCGGGCCTGCCAATGCCAGATTGGAACGGTGTGAAGGCGCCCGTCAAAATTGTGGCCATCAAAGACGATGTGCTGATTCCACCTGACAGCGTCTGGCGGTTGATGGATTTTTACCGCGGGGCGCCCAAGGCCCAGATGGTGATTGATCCCGCGGAATACGCGTTGGACCACATTGGCCATATCGGCCCGTTTGCGAAGAAAAATCGTGCAATCTGGGCTGACATGATCGCGTGATTACTGGGGCGCGGCAAAGAACTGGAACGTTGGGTCGAAATCTTCGGGCAGTTCGACCGGTGCAGGGGCACATGCGCCACAAGCGGTGAAGAAAAGCAATACAGATAGACGGATCATCGTGTCAGGACCAATTGGCCGCCGGAAATCTCGATACGGTCGTAAAGGCCCAGATAGGTCATGCCGAGCAGGGACTCGCTCATTGTTCCCCCGTTCACGACAGCATCGACATTGTAATCCTGCATTGGTCCAAGTGCCACGGTGTCTATCTGCACTTGTGCCGTGCGCACGACACCATTGGCCGTCTGCGCAGAGCCGAAATAGCTGAGCGACAGCGGATCGATCCCGACACGCCGTGCGTCATCCTGGCTCAGCACGACTTGTGTTGCGCCGGTATCAACGACAAAGCGGATCGGCACATCATTGACATCCAAGGTCAGATAATAATGGCCATCAGGGCTACGCGGGACGGCGACCTGGCCGTCATCAATGACGGTCTGACGCGCGGTGACATCACCGCTGATATCCTCCCACAAGCCATAGGCGCCAATCACGCCGATAAAAATAAGCGCCCATATAGCTGCCTGCTGCGCCATTTTGCCCATATTGTTGCGCCCTGCGACAATGGCAGAGCCTCCAATGGCGGCACCCAGCAGGACAAGATAGGTCAATTGCATAATCTGGTCTGTACTCATGCGCCTGATATAGGGTCTAGCCGCCGATCCCGAAACCCCGCAATCCATCCAGCACGAATTGAACGGCGAGGGCGGCCAGCAGCATGCCAAGAACGCGTGTAACGATGTTCAGCCCCGTCTTTCCCAGCGCGCGTTCAATGGAAGGTGCGGCAAGGAAAGCGAGCAGGACAATAAAAAGAACCGCCATCAGCACCCCGGCAATCGCACCGAAATCAGCAGCACCCTGCGCCTCGCCTGCCAGCAAAATGATCGTGGTGATCGCACCAGGTCCGACAATCAGGGGCAGGGCAAGGGGAAAGACGGACGGATCATCTTCGTGTTCGGCCTGACCTGTCGCGGCACTTTCCTCGCGTCTGGCCTGCCGTTTCTGGAAAAGCATATCCAGTGCGGTAAGAAACAGAAGGATGCCACCCGCGATGCGGAATGCATCCATGGAGATGCCGATGAAGCCCAGGACGGTTTCGCCAAGAAACAGAAAGAGGATCATCAAGACGGCAGAGACCACGCAGGCACGGATCGCTATGGCGCGCCGTTGGGCTGCTGTCATCCCTTGCGTCAGCGCGATGAAAACGGGCGCGAGGCCAGGCGGGTCAATGATGATGAACATCGTCGTGAAAGCGGCGATGAGAGCGGGCAGTTCAGTCATGGATGTCTGTGTGACAGGGCGTGAGGCAACATTCTAGAATTTTGATGCCTCCGGCGGGAGTATTTTGGGCAAGATGATAATCAGGATTTTTCCGCCTTTTCGAGTTTTTCGAGCGACGCCATCCAAAGCGCCTCAGCGCGGTCCAAACCGTCCATCACTTCAGCGTATTTCTTGTTCCAGGTCTCCAGCTCGCCCGCTTTGCCGTCTTCGTAGAGTGCCGGATCGGCGAGCTTTTTGGCAAGTTTGTCGCGCATCTCGTTGATTTTGTTCACACGTTCTTCATTTTTGCGGACATCCGTGCGCAGCGTCTGGATCGCTTCGCGGCTCGGTTTGGCGTTCTTGACCGGTTTCGGCTTGTCTTTTTCTGCAGGCTTGTCGGGCGTCAGCAGCATTTTCTGATAGGCTTGCAGGTCGTCGGCATAGGGTTTCACATGCCCGTCTTTGACAAGCCACAGCCGATCGGCAACCATGCTGAGCAGGTGCATGTCGTGGCTGACGAGGATCACCGCGCCGGAATAGGCGGTCAGTGCCTCAACCAAAGCTTCACGGCTTTCGATGTCGAGGTGGTTAGTTGGCTCGTCCAGGATCAACAGATGCGGGGCGGGCAAGGTGGCCAACAGCAAAGATAGCCGCGCCTTTTGCCCGCCCGAAAGACGCCCAACCTGGGTCTCTGCCTGATCCGCGCCAAGGCCGAAACCGGCGAGGCGCGCGCGCAGCTTGGCCTGACCTTCGTTCGGGCGTTCGCGGAACAGGTGGTCAAGCGGGGTCTCATCGATGCGGAGTTCTTCCACCTGATGCTGGGCGAAAAAACCGATACGCAGTTTGTTGGAGCGCACCATCTTGCCGCGGGCGACAGGCAAGCGGTTTGACAGCATTTTCGAGAGCGTCGATTTACCTTCGCCATTGCGGCCCAAAAGGGCGATCCGGTCGTCCTGATCGATGCGCAGGTCCAGATCGTGTAAGACAATATGGTTGCCATAGCCGACCGCAACACCCTCGGTGGCGATGATCGGGGGTGACAATTCTTCAGGTTCGGGGAAGGTGAACACGGTGCGTGCGGCGTCCTCTGGCGCGCGGATCGTTTCCATCTTTTCGAGCATCTTTACGCGCGATTGCGCCTGTTTGGCTTTGGAGGCCTTCGCTTTGAACCGGTCGACGAAGGCTTGCAGATGGGCGCGTTGGGCATCTTGTTTCTTGGCCGCTGCCGCCTGCACCGCGCGTTTTGCCGCCCGTTGTTTGGCAAAGCTGTCATAAGGCCCCGTGTAATAGTTCAGCCCCTTGTCTTCGAGATGCAGGATGCCCCCGACGGACCGGTTGAGCAGTTCGCGATCGTGACTGACGATCAGCACGGTGTGGGGGTATTTGACCAGATAAGCCTCCAGCCACAGCGCGCCTTCGAGATCGAGATAATTGGTGGGTTCGTCAAGCAGCAACAGGTCGGGTTCGGAGAACAGAACGGCGGCAAGGGCGACCCGCATGCGCCAGCCACCAGAAAAGGCTGAACACGGCATTTTCTGTTCGTCATTGGTAAAGCCCAGTCCGCGCAGGATCGTGGCCGCGCGCGCCTCTGCCGACCACGCATCGATATCGGCGAGGCGCGTTTGCACTTCGGCGATGCGCGCCGGGTCCGTTGCAATGTCCGCCTCGGCCAACAGCGCGGCGCGTTCTTTGTCGGCGGCGAGAACGGTGTTGATCAGGCTCACCTCGTTGCCTGGCACCTCCTGGCTGACACCGCCGATTTTCCAGCCCTGCGGAATGCTGACATTGCCGGTATCAAGCACCATCTCGCCCCGGATGACCCGAAACAGTGTCGTTTTGCCGGAGCCGTTGCGCCCCACAAGGCCGACTTTGTGGCCCGTCGGGATCGTGACGGTCGCGTTTTCAACCAGCGTGCGGCCCTCGACGGAATATGTAATGTCGGAAATCTTCAGCATGGGCGGGCTTTGCCTGATCGGCCCTGTCTGGTCAATCAGGCAATTGCGGTTTTGCGACCGCTGAGCAAAAGCAGTGCGAGGGCGATCAGCGCAGGCACCGATTGCACAAAGAAGATGCGGGCAGAAACGGTGGCCATACCCATGACCCCTGCGGTTGTCACAAAGAGCAGAAAACAGGTCGCGACATTGCGCTGCCAGATCGGATCACGGATCAGCAGGGACCAGATCAGACCAGCGGCAAGAAAAGCGTTGTAAATTCCCTGATTGGCGGCAATGGCGGTGGTCTGGCTGAAAAGCTCTGGCGGGAAGGTCGCAAAGACGCGGGGGCCGGTTTCTTCCCACGCGAAAATCTCAAAATAGGCGATGTAGGCATGCAAGGCTGCGATCAGGGCGATCAGGACAAGGGCCAGAATGCGCATTGGTTTTGTCCTTATGGCTGATGTTGATCGGAGCATAACGGGCAAAGGCACTTTCTTCAAATCGTCGGTCAGACGACCCTCTGTCATAAAACCTTCACACTGTCGTTACGTTATCGTTGCCCGTAGGATGCATCCGCTGCGGTACAAGAACTTTTGGGGATATTCATGACTTATCGCACCTTTGGCCTGACATCTGTTTTGGCGCTGATTGCAGGGATGGCACATGCGGATGCGTTCAATCGCATCGCGTCCTTTCCGACGCATCTGAATATTGGCGATGGCGATCAGGCTGTTGAAACCTCGGCCGAGATCATTGCGGCGACATCTGATGGGATGACATTGGTCTACACCGACAGCCCCTTGGGGGTGATCGGGCGCATTGATATTACTGATCCCGCAAATCCGGCTCCATTGGGCAATGTCGCATTGGATGGTGAGCCGACATCGGTCAGCATACTGGGCCAGACTGCGTTTGTCGGCGTGAACACGTCCGAGAGCTATACCGATCCGTCGGGTCATCTGGTCGCGATTGATGTGGAAAGCGGCACTGAACTTGGCCGTTGCGATCTGGGCGGTCAGCCGGACAGTATTGCCGTGGCGCCTGATGGCAGCTTTGTCGCCGTCGCGATTGAGAATGAACGTGACGAGGATTTGGGCGATGGCCGGACCGGACAGTTGCCCGCTGGTGCGCTGGTGATGGTTGATGTGACCGAGGCCGGGGCCGATTGCGCGACGCTGCAAACTGTTGATCTGACCGGGCTTGCCGCGGTCAGCCCAGAGGACCCGGAGCCGGAATTTGTGGATATCAACGCGGCCGGTGATGTGGTCATTAGCCTACAGGAAAACAACCATATGGTGGTCGTAAACCGTGCGGGTGAGGTGACATCGCATTTCAGTGCAGGTGCGGTTGATCTGGTCAATATCGACGCGACAGATGAGCGTGGGGCGCTGATTTTCACTGAAAATCAGATGGGCGTTGTGCGCGAACCCGATGCGGTGAAATGGGTGGATGAAGATCACTTTGCCACCGCGAATGAAGGCGACATGGATGGCGGATCGCGTGGGTGGACGATCTTTAACCGCGATGGCAGTGTTGTTTATGAAAGCGGCACCAGCTTTGAATATGCCGTGATCGCGGCAGGGCACTACCCGGACAAGCGGTCCGACAGCAAAGGGGTGGAGCCTGAAAGCATCGATACGGCCACCTTTGGCGGCACGCGGATGATTTTTGTAGGCTCAGAGCGCGGATCGATTGTGGGCGTTTATGACGCGACCGATCTGGCAAGCCCGGTGCTGGCGCAATTGCTGCCATCGGGTGTCGGGCCAGAGGGATATGTGGCTATTCCTGATCGCAACCTGCTTGTATCGGCAAACGAAGTGGATTTGATCGAGGATGGCGGGGTGCGCAGCCATGTCATGATCTTTGAATATTCCGATGCTGACCCTGTCTATCCGCATCTGACCTCTGCCGGGGCGGATGAGCTGATTGGCTGGGGCGCGATTTCCGGGCTTGCGGCTGTGG
>JBCBDL010000002.1:0-106717 GCA_038529695.1 Pseudomonadota bacterium
ATCATAGGCGATAGCGATATCCCCCAATTCTGTGTCAGGGCCGGGTAATGGGGTTACAGGCATTTCGCCATCCATCGCTGCGGCACGTTCCTCCGAAGGCCAGCTCAGCACATTTGTCGGCTGTGGTTTGCCTCTGAAATCCGCGTTCAACGCGGCTATACGGGCATCATCACAGGCAAGGACGCTGATTTCAAACACCGCTGGTTCAAGACCCAAACGGTCTAGCGCTGCATCGGTCGCCATTTGCGCCAATGACGCAATATCGGTCCAACGCGTGTCCTCTATGACGATATCGACGGTCACGTTGATGTGCTGAGGGCAGTGCCTGACCTTGGGGAGGCGTGAAGCGCCTTCCCAGGGGAAAGGTCAGGCGCTGCCCGGCGGTGCCGCCGGGCTGGACAGAGTGCGCATTCGCGCATCATATCAAGCCTGTTCATCTTTCTCATAGGCCTCGATAATCGCCGCAACCAGCGGATGGCGCACAACATCCTTGGACGAGAAATAATTGAAGCTGATCTTGGGAATGCTCTTCAAAAGCCGCTCTGCATCCCAAAGCCCCGAACTGACCCCACGCGGCAAATCGATCTGCGTACGGTCGCCGGTGATGACCATGCGGCTCCCCTCCCCCAGACGGGTCAGGAACATCTTCATCTGCATCGTCGTGGCGTTCTGCGCCTCATCCAGCACCACAAACGCATTCGACAGCGTGCGCCCGCGCATAAAGGCCAAGGGTGCGATTTCGATGATTTTTTCTTCGATCATCTTGGCCGATTGCTTGCCGGGCAGAAAATCATTCAGCGCGTCATAAAGCGGCTGCATGTAAGGATCGACCTTATCCTTCATGTCGCCGGGCAAATAACCAAGCTTCTCACCCGCCTCGACCGCCGGGCGCGACAGGATGATCTTGTCCACATGGCCGCTGATCAGCATGTTCACGCCCACAGCGACAGCCAGGTAAGTCTTGCCAGTCCCCGCCGGACCGATCCCAAAGGCCAGTTCATTGTCAAACAATGACTTCACATAGGCTTTCTGCGCATCTGTGCGCGGCTCAATCAGTTTCTTGCGGGTCTTGATCTCAATGCGGCTAGTGTCGCCCTTGAACATCTCAATCTGGCCCGCATCAGCATTTGGATCGAACATCGTGTCCGGTCCCATGCGCAATTCACGGTCAAGATCGCCGGGCTCCAATGTGCGGCCCGCCTCAAGCCGACCGTAAAGCGCCTGCAAGACCTGCGTTGCGTCATGGCGCGGACCATCCTCGCCGATCACAGCCAACTGATTGCCGCGGCGCAGGATCTGCACACCCAGCTTGTCTTCAATCGTTGTCAGGTTGCGGTCATATTCACCGCACAGATCAATCAGCAGAAAGTTGTCAGGGAATTCCAGCAGGGATTCATTGACGGGGTCAGCGGGTGGGGTCAGGGCACCAGTGGCCAAACAGCTCTCCTTTGAGTCTATATATTGATATGGTGGCAAGTCCGACCGCAAGGCGCAAGCGGTGAAGGCGGATTGTCACCGAATTGATACGAAAACGGGCAATCTCACATGGCCCCGGCGCGACATCAGACTTTTCGAAAAGTCTGAACAATTTCCTTATCAAGGAATTTGCCCCATCACGCGATCAGTTCGCCTTTCAAAGAATTGGGGCTGTCCTGTAGAACCTTAACCGGGCACACCTGCCCCAGCACATCCGCAGGTGCATCTGCATAAACCGCATGCAGATATTCAGATTTGCCGATCATCTGCCCTGGTTCACGCCCCGCTCTCTCAAACAGCACCTTCACCTCGCGACCCACCATCGACGCTTGCGTTTCCTGCTGCTGGGCGCGCAACAGCGCCTGCAGGCGCTGCAACCGGTCATGGGCCACATCATCGGGCAATTGCGGTTTCTCGGCCGCAGGGGTGCCGGGACGGGTCGAGTATTTGAACGAATAGGCCTGCCCGTAATGCACATCACGGACAAGTTGCATTGTGTCTTCAAAGTCTTCGTCGGTCTCACCGGGGAAACCCACAATGAAATCCCCAGAGAGCAGCAGATCAGGGCGCGCCGCACGGATCCGTTCGATCAGGCGAATATAGCTTTCTGCCGTGTGCTTGCGGTTCATCGCCTTCAAAATGCGATCAGACCCCGACTGCACGGGCAAATGCAGATAAGGCATCAGCTTGTCACAGGTTCCATGCGCGTCGATCAGCGCATCATCCATGTCGTTAGGATGCGATGTGGTAAACCGGATACGCTCCAACCCGTCGACCTTATCCAGTTCCCAGATAAGCCCGGCCAGACCGCCCTCATGCCCATGATAGGCGTTCACATTCTGACCGAGAAGGGTGATTTCCTTCACCCCCGCTTCCACCAGTTCCTGCGCTTCACGAATGACCCTTGCGGCAGGGCGTGATACCTCTGCCCCACGCGTATAAGGCACCACACAGAACGCGCAAAACTTGTCGCAACCCTCCTGCACTGTCAAAAACGCAGTGGGGCCACGCTTGGCCTTTGCACGCGTTTTCAGGGTATCAAATTTATCATCTTCGGGAAAATCGGTGTCGAGCGCCTTTTCCCCGGCCCGCACCGCATCCTCCATCGCAGGCAAACGATGATAGCTTTGCGGGCCGACAACCAAATCCACCATCGGCTGGCGGCGCATGATCTCTTCGCCTTCTGCCTGGGCCACACAGCCCGCAACGCCGATTTTCAAATCCGGTTTTTCCGCCTTCAGATCCTTATAACGACCAAGTTCGGAATAGACCTTCTCAGCCGCTTTCTCGCGGATGTGGCAGGTGTTGAGCAGGATCATATCCGCATCATCGGCTGTCTGCGTCTCAACATACCCCTTGCCGCCCAGCGCCTCGGCCATGCGTTCACTGTCATAGACATTCATCTGACAGCCATAGGTCTTGATGAACAGCTTCTTGGGCGCAGACATTGGCAAGGCTCGCATATCGGGGTGAATTCGCAGCGTTCTAACGGGTCTGCAGCGCGCTTGCAATGCGAGACAATATGGCAGAATTTGCAGCAACGTTTACGGGATGTTGAGATGACGCATTACCCCAGCCTTGCTACACTTGCCCGCGATAAAAGAAGCGTCAGCACGCGTGGACCGATCGCCCTGATCGTGATCGAGGATGGGATTGAAATCGATAGCACCATCACCCATCACCTTGCGCTCGGTTTTCCTCGGATTATCGCCGTTTGTACGCCAGATATCGCCCTACCAGATAGCAGCGCAGATCAGATAGATAGGATTGACCACGATGTCACGGGCGACGGGGCTCTGACGGCGATCGTCAATGCCGCGATTCAAGCCTTTCCAAATCAATGGCTGTATTACACATATAACGGTGAATATCTGTTTTACCCATTCGCCGAACATCGCAGCATCGGTGAAATGCTAGGCTTTGTCACGGAAGAGCGGCGCGATGCTGTCGCAGCCTATGTCGTGGATCTCTATGCCGGTGATCTGACGGCATATCCCACGGGTGTGGCAAGGGATGACGCCTTTTTCGACAGATCGGGTTATTATGCGCTTGCGCGCGAAGACAAGGACGGGACGATCCTGGAGCGTCAGATGGATGTGTTTGGCGGCTTGCGGTGGCGGTTTGAAGAACATATCGCACCAGACCGGCGCCGGATTGACCGGGTGCCACTGTTTCGGGCCCAGCCGGGGCTGCAAATGCTGCCGGACCGAACATTCAATATGGCGGAATACAACACGATTGCCTGCCCATGGCACAACAGTCTGACCGCCGCCGTCGCGTCATTCCGGACAGCCAAGGCGTTGCGACGCAATCCCGGCAGCCGACACATGATTGAAAGCTTTTATTGGCAACAATCAGAGCGGTTCAACTGGCGCGCGCAGCAATTGATGGACCACGGCTGGATGGAGCCGGGACAATGGTTCTAGCTGGTGACACGCCCCGATTTGCCTTGCCCGCGACAAAAGAACTATAGGGCCAATCACCCACCTTCTTGACCAGTCCCGCCTGAACCGGCGCGCTTGCAAGCAGATGCATATGGCGATCGTAATCCATGCCATCACGGATGACATGATGCCATAACCTGCGCTGCCAAACGCCCTTGTCCGCGCGGGCGGATTGGTCTGGCGCGACATTATCTTGCTGCGGGACGTGCCGCGCAAACGTTGATTTGATCAGACCCCAACGTCTGGAAAAGCCGATGTCATCGTCCGGCAGGACCCAAATCATATGCATCTGATTGGGCAAGATCACGGCGCCCGCGATCTCAAACAGCCAACGCTTTATACACAAACGGGTCGCATCGCGCAATAACGCGACCTCGGACACAAGCAGATCACAGGCCGGACTGTAAAGGCGCGCAGTGAAAAAATGTGTCCGACCAGGCACAAATCGGCGGCGATCAACGGTCATGACCGCTGTGGTGCCACAACTTGGTTAGTAGAAGGTAAACAAGACAACCGACCGCATCGGCTTGTGGGCACAATTATGGAGCCAAGCGCTTCGCCCCACAGCGCGCATACTATTGACAGAAAAGGCTTTCATCACCGAAAGTGCGGGTGTTGGTCCAACATTGTATTGATAGATTTTTTACAAAGCACGACAGGCCGTTAGAAATGCATATTCCGCAAACCGCCCGCGCCAAGCCAATCCAACTGTTGTTGTCATTGATTGTTCTATTTTTTGCTCTGCTTTACTTTATCGCGTTCGGCTATTTCGGTCTGTTCCGCAGCGCTGATTTTGGTTTTGATTTCGAAGTTTTTCACACGGCTGGCCAGCGTATGCTGTCGGGTCAGGATCCGTGGCTGGCTGCCATCGGAGAGGCCGCGTTTTCTTACCCGCCAAATATCTCGTCGGTGTTGCTGCTGTTTGGCGCACTGCCTTTTCACATCGCTTTGGCATTGCAATCCCTCGCCAGCATTCTGGCGATCGGATCATTGGTACTGCTGGCAAATCTGACATTCCTGCGGATCGAAACGCTCAGCGACCTCACCACGAAGAAAAGCCTCTGTATCTCTGCCCTGATCGCCAGCCCTTTTGGCGCGCACATCTTCTTTATGGGGCAGTTTTCACTGATCACAACGGCCTGCGCCCTGTGGGCATGGCATCTATCGCGCGGGTCGTCGGTCATTTGGGCGGGTGTGTTGCTGGGCGTTGCCAGTATCAAGCCGCAGATCTGCTTTCTGCTGGTTGTCTGGTTCTTGCTGGAAGGCAAGTTCAAAATCGTCTTGATCGGTGGTTTGGTCGGTGTGCTGATGGCGGTCCCGGCCTTTGTGATGTTGGGCGTTATTGGCGCGATCTCTTCGTGGATTCAATCGATGACGTACTATCTGTCGGTTCCCTTCAATCAGGCAGGGTTTCAGCATGTCGTGGGATTGGACAGTCTGTTCGTTGCGCTGGGTGTTGCAAATCTGGGGCTGGTGTTCCGACTGGCGGGGATTGCAGCCTTCATATTGTTGTTCCTGCGGCGGCACGCATTCTCTGAAATGACCACGCTATTCCTGATCTTCTCAATCTCGCTGACATTCTTTTACGGGCATGACTACGATTACATCATGGTCGTCCCGATGATGAGCTATCTACTCTTGCTCGCCTTCAACCAATCGCGCTGGCTTTCCACGGCTGTCGGCATAGGGTTGATCTTTCTTTTCTGGCTCCCGCAGCGCTTTCTGCGCGATATCGATTTTGACGCGATCCTGCATTGGCGCACGGTCGTCCTGATCCTGTGCAGCATTCTGCTGATCTGGTGGGAGCGGCAGCAACGTCAAGAAGGCGCGCAGGCGGTCCCGGCGCAATAGATGCTTTGCATGGTACGTTTTGCCCAACCCCCACTGCCAACGCTCATTTCGGATCGGGAACAGACCTGCGTCAGCCAACCCTCTTCGCCGCATTGCCTTGCGCCATCCGGATCAGCGCAATGTCTGCCTTGCCTTTAACAAGCCATGACAGCCCAAAGGCCCAGATGCCAATCGCCTCGAACCAGAAAACCAGTTGGTAGTCGACCACAACGTCCCGCGCTGCACCGCCGCCCAGTATCTTGACCGCCGATGCAGCCGCGATACCGATCAGTGAAAATACGATGATCCATCCGCAACTTCTATAGATGCGACGGCGATACGGCTTGGCCGTGCGCGGAAACTTCGCCAGACAAAACACAGCAAGGCAGGCAAAAAACACCAGCGCAGATGCATAATGAAACAACGGACTGGTGCCGATCCCAACCATATTCTGCGTCATCGTAGCAATTTGGTCTGTCGGGCTCTCATTGGGAAAGAGTGCCACACCAAAGGCCGATACGCCGGCGACAGTGCCCAGCCAATCATCGTCAATCAAATCTCCTGATCGGCGGCCATAGCCACGATAGCAAATCAGAAACACGCCGATGGCACATAACGTCCCGACAAAGATGTCCCGATAGGTCGTATGGTAGAAATCGCTGATCGACGGCTCAATACGGCTATAATCAAGTAAACCGCCGATAATCAGGACCAGCGGCAGCGCCATTCCCAGAATACCCAATGCGGTGCGCACCCGATGATATGAAATGACCATATCCTGACGGTGTTCTTCGACCATGACGAACCCTATGAATACACGCATGAAATTGCGCGCATAATGTGTTGCGGTCAGAACGTGTTCAAGCCGACAATCGCCTTTCGGGGTGTTTTGGTCAGGTGCGACGCAAACGGATCACAACATCGACTGATGCGATCTCTGCGCCTGCAGGCGCTTCGGGCAGTTTACAGATTTCCAGGTCTTCCGCCGGTGCATCTGTCAAGCTGGCACTGTCTTCCCAATAGAAATGTGGGTGATCGGTCATATTGGTGTCGAAGTAACTCTTGGACCCGTCAACGGTGATCTCGCGTACAAGACCAGCGTCACAAAAAGCACGCAGCGTGTTGTATACTGTCGCCAGCGATACTTTTTCACCAGCATTTGACGCAGCCTCAAACAGACTTTCCGCTGTGACATGCCTGTCCTGACCGTCGCCAACCAGCAAACCAGCCAGCGTCATCCGCTGCCTTGTGGGTCGCAATCCGGCACCAGCAAGCCAGTCAGAACTGCGTTTTGTTTCAATCTCTGTCATGGTCGCTCTTCAGCTGCCTGCCCCATTAATATGGGAGAAAAGCCCATCGGATCAATTGCAAATCGTTCTCAATTCTTCAAAACCGGCATTTACTTGCCCTCTAAGAGGCTTGAATGATAGAGATCGGCGATCGTAGCAGCCAAGAATGAGACCAGTAATATGGCGAACTTCCCCTCCAGTTTTGACAAGGACGACCTGCTAAAATGTGCCAGAGGAGAGCTTTTCGGCGCAGGTAACGCGCAACTTCCTGCACCTCCGATGCTGATGATGGATCGGATCACCGATATTTCCGGCGATGGCGGCGCGCATGGCAAAGGCCATGTACTGGCAGAGTTCGACATCACCCCCGACCTATGGTTTTTCGACTGTCACTTTCCCGGTAATCCGATCATGCCTGGCTGTCTTGGGCTGGACGGCTTGTGGCAATTGACCGGTTTCAACCTGGGCTGGCGCGGCTGGCAGGGGCGCGGCTATGCGCTTGGTGTGGGGGAAGTGAAGCTGACCGGCATGGTCCGCCCTGACCGCAAGATGCTGACCTACAAGATCGATTTTACCAAGGCGGTGCAGACCCGCCGCCTGACCATGGGTGTGGCCGACGGCATCGTCGAGGCCGATGGCGAAGTCATCTATCAGGTCAAGGACATGAAGGTCGCTTTGTCAGAAAGCTAGATTGCAAGCGGCACACTTTGAACATGCATATCCCGCTTGATTGGATGCGGCGTTGATGCTTACGTAACGCTGCTGACATCATCATCGGAACAAGCTTCATGCCTGACAGCGAACGCGAAATGCTGCCCGTCTATCCGGATCTGGAGTGCTTCAAGGAATACGACAATCCGCCGGCCATTGTCCCCGGGCGGTCATCGCGTGACTGGATGGACAAGACGACCAGCCGCTTTGCTTATCGTTGCACACCTTTGCCCATCGCCAATTCAAGCGGTTGGGAAATCATCATGCCTTTTTCGGTTTCGGCACATTGGAACGGCGGCGACTTGCCAAATGACGTGGTGATTACCTGTGACGATCCAACGGTTAATTTCAAGCACATGGTCGTGCCCGTCTTTGGCCATGGCATCGTGACATTCCACCCCGGCTACCTGTTTCGCACGTCACCGGGCTGGGCCATTGCTGCACGCGGCGCCCCCAACACAGTCAAGGACGGGATCACGGCACTCGAAGGACTGGTCGAGACCGATTGGCTGCCCTTCACATTCACGATGAATTGGCGATTCACACGCCCCGGAACCGTTCACTTTACCAAGGGAGAGTCGTTTTGCTTTCTGTCGCTGGTCCCCCATGCCGCCCTTGACCAGATCCAACCGCGCCTGCGCACATTCGCCGAGGCCGAGGAGCTCAAGCAAAGCTACGATCATTGGCGTGCAGAACGGAACAAGTTTCACGCCCTCTTGGCGGAAGGCGACCCCGAAGCCGTCAAACAGGGCTGGCAGCGCGACTACGTAAAAGGACGCGACCCAGCCGGGCGGATCGAGCCGGATTTCCATCTGTCGCGGCGCAAACTCAAAAGCCCCATTTAAAAACTATTGGACCATGGGGGTGCACCCATCATGGCCCTTCGGACGCCAACCGCCCATTAATGTGGCCGTGTCAATCTGCGGGGCTTGCTGCCTCATCCGACCATTTCGCGTCGTGGTGGGACCCATCGCAGAAGGGCTTGTTCTTTGACAATCCACAGCGGCAAAGCGAATACTTCGCGCGACTGGCACCTGCGCCGTTAAACACAGCCTCAAGCGGCACGTTGGTGACGTGATAAGGTCCGTCTTTTTCCACCTCGATAGCGACATCACCTGTGGTCATGTGCTGTGTGGGTTGTTCACCGACCGAGACGCGCAACGCACCCGACGGGCACGCGGCAATGACGTCAAGAATGCCCTCAAGCGTGCCGTTTTCCGGCTGAATCCAAGGCTTCCCTTTTGGGTCAAACACAGATGCAGCACGGGCCTGGCAACGCGCGGCATGCGTGCATAATACGGGTGTATAGCTGACCGTCACGGACACGCCGTTTACCTCACCGGCGTAGTCCAATGGTTCGTTGCGCAACCGGCTGTGATCGGGGGCGCTGTCAAAACCGATCTTGGCATGCGCTCCGTCACAAAAGGGCTTGTTGGCCGAGGCGCCACACCGACACAGCGCAACTTTGGGCTTGCCGGTCAAATCTGCCTCTACGGCGCCAGACAGGTTGGGCGGCGTCTCAACGATCAGTGGCCCGTTCTCGGCCGGGGTGATTTTGGGAAGTTGTGCCATGGCTTGCTCCGTTTGGTTTGCCTCATTCAATGCGCGCTAAGGGTCGCATTGCGCCCCCGCCGGGATTGGATCGTGCGCTGCAATAAGCGCGACCCAATTCTACGCAACAGTATCCCATTCAAGAAGCATATCGTGGGTTTCTTTGCGCAGGGGGCGATGACGCTCTCGTAATTGTGCTGCGCACCACTTGGTGCCGCGACACATGTGGTATGACCCTGTACGCTGTGCGACAGCATCATCGACCCCAGAACAAGCAGCGTTTCGTCAACAAAGCGCACAATCCGCGTCGACAGGCACGTCATGGATTGCGCCTGCCGAACCACATGCGCCGCATCAGCCCATCTTTCAGCACCACCTGATGATAGAGGGCCGCTGCGATGTGCAGGACAATCAACGCGACCAACAATAGTGCGATGAAGCCGTGTGCCACGCGCGGCGCAAACGTCGCGAGCTCCGCAGGCAACGCATCGCCTGCGCCGCCATAGACGATCGGGAACAGGCTCAATCCCAATGCCGTGGCCAACCCTGTTAACACCATGCCTGCAATCAGCAGATAGAACCCCCAATGGGTCCACCGTCCCAACCGGTCGAGCAAAGCATGGCCAGTCGTGGCATCAGGCGGGTGGGTGCTGCGAACCCTGGTTACAAAGCGCAAGATCAGCAACACGCCGATGGCCATCCCAAAGACCATATGTCCACCGAGACCCTGCACTTTATCAGGGCTGTCAGGTGGCAAGTTCGCAAGAAATAGGCCACCAGCGGCCAGCGCTACAAGGATCATCAGCGCCATCAGCCAGTGCAGGGCGACGAGAAGTGGATGATATCTTTGCATGAGTGACAGCTCGTTTGATGTGATGACAGTAAACGTTTTTCGCCTTGCAAGGAGGTGGTCAAATGCGCCAGGCCGGCGTCAGTGGCCACATCGGGAAGGGTATCCAAGCAGCCACTGGCGCGCCAATCGGCTGGTCATAAACGACGCCGAGACGATGACCTGCGGGGTCTCGCAAACCCGAACTCGGCCCGTCAAGGCTGTCATGGCGCGCCTTGTTGCCAGCAGCGATTGCATTACTCGATCAACTCAGGGAAGCCTTCCTCGGCTTTCAGAAGATTGTGAAAACCGCGCATGCCCTGCCCTGCCTGATTGTCGGCATAAACATAATCAGGGAAGTCATATTCAGAGATAAAGTCGCTGAGCCGCAGATAAACGCCCTTGCGGACCGACACCAAGTCCATCGCGCCAGTGTCCAGGTTACGCTTGAGCGTCAATAGAAACTGGGGATCCTGGTCTGCCGCCTGATACACCCCACTCATCGGGGTCTGCATGGTCGCGACGCCGGCTGCCCCTCCCATCCCGACAGGTGTGGTAAGGCCAGGTGCATTTGCAGCCTCCGCAACGGCTTCTAACGGAATGAGATTCGCCTGAAGTTCGCGATTGATTACCATCACAAAGTTTGATGCGTTCTGCTCTTGATCGTAGACCGCAAAAGACAACACCTCCAACGGCGTATTCCCGTAACCCAGTTCGGCGATCGTGTTGCCAGTGACATGGGCCCCATCCGTCAGGCTGGAGGTTGGCAGCGTCACCAGCGGTGTGCAGGTGTAGGCAGCAACCACGGTCTGCACGCCATTCAGATCAACGATCTCCATCGCGCGAATGGGGGCACGCGTTTCCATTTGATCATGCACTGCATGGTAGATCTCGACGCTGGTGGACTGCGCCTCCCCGCCAAAAGGAAACGGTATCTGGTTAAGGGTCGATGCAAATTCGCCTGTCGACAAACCAGACACGAACAACGTGCCATCTGCGTAATCCAAATCCGTGACGGTCAGTGTCGCGGATGGAATGTCGCGCCAGAAAGTGACCCCATCATCGGGTGCCGTGCCCAACTGCGCACTGGTCGCGGGTAGTGACGCCAGATCAAGTGGCGTAATCGTTCCGTCGGGTGTGACCATAACAACCGCCGGCACGGTCCCCACGGTCAGCGACACGAAGGCGGCCTGTGTCGCGGGATTCACCGCAAGATCGTTAAAGATGATATCGGCCTCTGCCGTGTCCAAGGTTTCGGCCAGCACCCGGCTGAAGCCTTCGAATGTGTAGGCCGTTGAATCCGAAGCCGGAGCTGCCTCCGGCAACGTATAGGCGTAGATCGCCGCGCCAACATTATCAGCCACAAACAATGTTGTCGGGTCTGCGAATTCCAGGACAGACGCAGACATCGGCGTCTCTGCAATCGCGGAATGGGCCGAAGCGATGGCAGCGATGCCGGTCAAACAAGAGATAATTGTCGTCTTCATCATTTCACTTTCCTCTCCTTTGGGGGCGTGCCGCGCCTGGCACGCATGGTCAAACGTGAACATTGAACGGTGTGGCCTCAGCCCATCATTTGGTAGCTGACCGGCACAAACCGGAACCCTGTGCCACGCGTTTCGACAAACCCAGCGGCCGGAAACGGCATGTGGTAGCCGATCATCGGGATCTTGTCGGTGGCCAGCAAGTCGAGCACGCGGCGGCGTGTGGCATTCGCCTGATCCTTGTCCGCGTCATAAAGCATGGTCCATTCCGGATAGGCAAAAGACCACACGTAGTGCCCGACGAGATCAGCGACGAGCAACACCTGTTGTCCGCCACTTTCGAGACGATACGTCATATGGCCAGGCGTATGCCCAAAAGCGGCCATTGCGGTGACGCCTGGGGCCAGAGCAGCGCCGTCATCCAAAAACTCAAACCGATCAGCAAAAGGACGCACCTTCACGTCAAAGATCTGGTTCTCGCCGCTTGCGGCCGCATCGAATTCAACCGCGCCGGTCAGATAGGCCGCGTTGGGATAGGCAAGCGTCCCGTCTTCGTGTGTCATGCCGCCGATATGGTCAGGGTGCATATGGGTGATGACGACATGGGTGATTTCATCTGCGCCAACCCCAGCCTCACCCAGCGGGCCGGCGAGGCTCTCAGCGCTTAGACCGGTGTCAAAAAGGATCGTGGCGTCGCCTGCGCGCACAAGTGTTGGCGTGTAGTAGAACTGCAGGCTGTCAACGCTAAGAAAGTTCTCGGTACTCACGGCCTCGAATTCGTCAACCGGGACCTCTGCCGCAAAAATCTTTTGCGGATCGTCGTTTTGGGCTGTCCCCGACAACAACGTGGTGACGTCCATGTCGCCGATTCGGAAACTTCGCGCGCGCCCGCCCTGCAAGTCCTCCTCATGGCCTGCGGCAAGCGCCGATCGCCCCATCGCCAAGGCGGTCGGCAAAGCGGTCCCACCTATTAACAGATTTCTTCTGTTCAGGGTCGTCATGTCATGTCCTTTCCTTCGCAATGCCTCGGCCTGACCAAGCAAGTTTCGGGTGATTTGAAATGAACAGGTCCGGGCTTTGCATCATTCTCATGACCCGATCGCCCGGATCGCGCATAACCGGAAGAAGGTGCAGCATAAGGATTGGCGCCTTGCCCATAGGGTTTGCCATCTCACCCCCCTTTTCAGAAGATCCGGTTCGGTTTCAGTTGCCCGAAACGGGTCACTTCATTAAGTTGATAAAATCAACAGATGGCAGAATGTGGATAATGTCAACCAAAACAAAACCCATGCCAGATATCGAAATCGGGCAGCTCGTTGATCGTTTCATGAGGCAAATACACTGTGACGTGGGGCGCAAGGCGCCGACATTCGACGCGGATAGAATCGGCCCTGCGGGCGGGATGGTCCTCATGGCATTGGCCGACCAAGAGCCTGTTCCCATCCATGTGCTTGTGCGATCAATTTCGCGCGACAAAGCACAAATCACGCGACTATTGCACACGCTCGAAAACAAAGGATTGGTCGCGAAGTCCCAATCGCACGTTGACGGCCGGGTCTGTATTCTGCAGTTGACACCAAAGGGTCGGGATACCGTCGCGCGCCTCAGACTTGCACTCGCTGAAACCATCGCGGGTTTGCTTGGTCCATTGGATCATCACGAATGTGACGCACTCAAATCCTTGTTGAGAAAGGCGTTTGCGGCATAACGGCGGCACCGAGGACGTCGGTCGGCCGTATATCGTCTCGTTCTCGAACAGTCACGCGACCTTGGTCGTCAGCGTATCGGGGTGAAGACCAGTGTTTCAAAGCCAATTAAGACGGATATGGGCTCGGAATTGGGGTAACTGGCACAAATAGAATTGGTGCCTCCGGTCGGTACGGGCGACCCCCAAAGGCCCGCGTCGATCACGGGTGCTCGGAAAGCGACGGGGCGGCGTTTTTAGCGGCAGAACACAACACCGTTGATGGCATGATCACGGATTTGCGGCTTCGCAAGCTGACTGAACAAGCTTTGACCGCTAAACCGGATGAATACGTCGCGCAGTATCCCTCACCCTGCAGCCCACGACTGCCACTTGCGATGCAGGCACCAACCTCCAATCCCGCCACTTGCTCCCTCGCCGCCTGTCGCCTACACAGCCACTAAACTATTGAGGAAGCAGCCATGCGCCGTGTCGTCGTTACAGGATTGGGGATTGTCTCACCCATCGGGAACAATGCGGACGAAGTGATCGCCGCGCTCAAGGCGGGCAAGTCCGGTATCGTTGCCTCACCAGAAATGGCCGAACACGGGTTTCGCAGCCAGATTGCCGGAACGCTCAAGATCGACATCACCGAACATGTCGATAAGCGGACGCTGCGTTTCATGGGGCCGGGTGCTGCTTATGCGCATATTGCGATGCAGCAGGCGATCACCGATGCAGGGCTGGATGAGGCGACGATATCCAATCCACGCACTGGACTTGTCGCGGGATCCGGCGGGCCATCCACATCGGCGATGCTAACTGCGCACGAGGTGGTCAAGAACACCGGCGCCACCAAACGCATTGGCCCCTTTGCCGTGCCGAAATGCATGTCTTCGACCGTATCGGCGAACCTGTCGACGGCGTTCAAGATCAAAGGCATCAATTACTCGATCACTTCGGCATGCTCCACCAGCCTGCATTGCATCGGCAACGCGGCCGAGCAGATCATGCTGGGCAAACAGGACGTGATGTTCGCTGGCGGCGGCGAGGAACTCGACTGGACCCTGTCGTGCCTTTTCGACGCGATGGGCGCGATGTCGTCGAAATACAACGATACGCCGGAACGCGCCAGCCGCGCCTTTGACGCCGACCGCGACGGTTTCGTGATCGCAGGCGGGGGCGGCATGGTCGTACTGGAAGAGCTTGAACATGCCCAGGCGCGCGGTGCAAAGATCTATGCCGAGGTCACCGGCTTTGCCGCCACGTCGGACGGCCATGATATGGTCGCTCCTTCCGGCGAAGGCGGCGAACGCGCCATGCGGCTGGCACTGGACAGCATCCCCGAAGGCCGCAAGGTCAGCTACATCAACGCGCATGGCACCTCCACGCCCGTGGGCGATGTCGGCGAAGTTGAAGCGGTGCGGCGTGTATTTGGACAAGGATCCACACCGCCGATCAGTTCGACTAAATCGATGACCGGGCATTCCCAAGGGGCCACTGGCGCACAAGAAGCAATTTATTGTCTGCTGATGCTCAAGGACGACTTCATCACACCATCGATCAATGTTGAAAACCTTGATCCCGGACTTGATCCGGCTGAGATCGCGACGGAACTTGTCGAAAATGCCGCGCTGGACACGGTGATGACGAATTCGTTCGGGTTCGGCGGCACCAACGGCTCAATGCTGCTGTCCAAATTCCAAGGGTAGGACCATGACCATCTCAATGAAAGGCAAACGCGGCCTGATTATGGGTGTCGCCAATGAACGCTCTATCGCGTGGGGCATTGCCAAGGCCATGGCAGAGGCTGGCGCGGAACTTGCCTTTACCTACCAGGGAGAGGCCTTTGGCAAGCGGCTGGAACCACTCGCACAATCTGTGGGGTCGGACATGATGGTGGATGTCGATGTCACGGACGATGCCAGCATGGACGCCGCATTTGCCATGATCCAGGAACGCTGGGGCAGCTTGGACTTTGTGGTTCACGCCATCGCGTTTTCGGACAAGAACGAATTGACCGGACGTTTCATCAATACCACACGGGACAACTTCAAAAACTCGCTGGCGATCTCTTGCTATTCGTTCATCGACGTCGCTAACCGTGCCGCGCAAATGATGCCTGATGGCGGCACATTGTTGACGCTGACCTATCAGGGGTCAAACAGGGTGACACCGTTCTACAACGTTATGGGCGTGGCCAAAGCTGCACTGGAAAGTGCGACGCGCTACCTTGCCAATGACCTTGGGCCGCAGGGGATCCGCGTGAACGCAATCAGCCCCGGGCCGATGAAAACCCTCGCGGGGGCAGCGATCGGCGGCGCGCGCAAGACCTACAAACATACCGATCAGAATGCCCCGATGCGGTCGAACGCGACGCTAGAGGCCGTGGGCGGAACAGCCGTCTACCTTGCCTCTGATGCCGGTGCATGCACAACCGGCGAAATCATCCGGGTGGATGGGGGTTTCCACATCCTGGGCATGCCACAGCCGGATCATCTGACGTAAAGCCCTGGCGCATGACCGGCGGCGGGCTCGGCGCAACGCGCGCATGCCGTGACGCTGTCACTGCACATGTGTACGTACAGGTTCTGTACGCAATCTGTACAGGTTCTGTATCAGAGATTCCGCCGCAAATGCCTGCATTTAAGCGCGATCGGCAATGCACGAGACCTCACCGGCCGTTTTTTACATTAACCTGGCATTAAGCCGCATCGATCCCCATGATCTCGATTGCGAATGTCAGGTCCTGGCCGGCAAGGGGGTGATTTGCATCCAGCGTGACTGCCGTGTCGGTCACTTCGGCCACGGTGACGGGCACGACTTGGCCTTGTGGGGTTTGCATCTGCAATTGCGTCCCTGTTTCCAATGGAATGTTGTCCGGGATTTGCTCACGCGGCACGGCTTGGCGGGCGTCAGGATTGCGTTCGCCATAGGCATCGGCGCAGGGAACCGTCACGGTCTTCTTGTCGCCAACACCCATTCCCGGAATCGCGGCATCCAACCCCTTGATAATCTGGCCGGACCCAAGCACGAATTCCAGCGGATCACGCCCATCGGAACTGTCGAACTGCTCTCCATTGTTCAGGGTTCCGGTGTAATTGATCCGCACGGTATCGCCTGCTTTGGCTTGGCTCATTGGGACGCTCTTTCGGTTGTGAATGGGTAAGGTTTGCACGCTACGCGCATGGCGCCACCAATGCAAACGGGTTTCCCCTTTTCGTCCCGCAGTGCCCATGACAATGTGACCGCGAAAGGACCCAACGATGCCGATCACCACCTGTATCTTTGACGCCTATGGCACGCTTTTTGATGTGAATGCTGCAGCGTCCCAAGCAGCCGCAGAACCAGAACACCACGCGTTATCAACAGTTTGGCCCGCGCTCGCGCGCGATTGGCGGCTCAAGCAGCTGCAATATACCTGGCTGCGCGCGGTTGCCGATGAGCATTGCGATTTCTGGCAGGTTACACAAGACGGGCTGGATTGGGCGATGGCGGCGAACGGGCTGCGAAACGACGCGACACGCACCCGGCTTTTGGAGCTTTACTGGCAATTGTCCGCATATCCAGAGGTCACCACAATGTTGCGCACCCTGAAATCAAAGGGGCTAAAAACCGGCATTCTGTCCAATGGCAGTCCGCCGATGTTGGAAGCGGCCGTCTCCTCTGCCCGGATCAGCGAATTGCTGGACGCGGTATTGAGCGTCGAGGATGTTGGCGTCTTCAAACCGCATGCCGAGGTCTACGACCTGGTGGGTCAGCACTTTGGCTGTATGCGCAATGACGTCATTTTTGTTTCGTCAAATGGCTGGGACGCAGCCGGAGCGGCCGGTTATGGTTTTCACACCGTCTGGGTGAACCGTGCTGATGAACCGATGGACCGTCTTTATGCCAAACCCGATCATGTGCTGCCTGACCTGACGACAATACCGGAGCTGGTGTGATGCCTTATTATCAAAGCTGCGACGGGCTGCGCCTGCACTATCTGGATGAAGGTCAAGGCATACCTGTCATCGCACTGGCCGGGCTGACCCGCAACGCTGCCGATTTCGACCATGTCGCACCTCACCTCACTGTCCGGCTGATCCGCCCCGATTATCGCGGGCGGGGCCAGTCAGACTGGGCTGCGCATACCACTTACACGATCCCGCAAGAGGCGAAGGATATCCTCGCCCTGATGGACCATCTGGGGTTGGAAAAGGCTGCGATATTAGGGACTTCCCGGGGTGGTCTGATCGCGATGGTGCTTGCTGCCAATGCCGGGAATCGGCTGTTGGGTGTGGCACTGAATGATATCGGACCAGAGATCGCGCCTGCCGGTTTGGACGTCATCAAAAACTATATCGGGCGCAGACCTGCGCAAAAAACCTATGCCGAAGCTGCGGAATTTCGGGCGCAAACCTGGGTGCATTTCAAAGACGTGCCCATGTCGCGCTGGCTGGACGAAGTACGCGCGCATTATATCGAGACACCTAACGGGCTTGATCTGCGGTATGATCCGAAGCTGCGCGACGCTGTGTTAGAAGCGGGGGCGCAACCCGCCCCCGACCTTTGGCCGCTTTTCGACGCGCTTGAGGGTTTGCCGCTCGCACTGATCCGCGGCGCAAACACGGACCTGTTGACGGCTTCAACTGCTGACAGAATGACCGAACGCCGCCCCGACATGATCCGCGTCGATGTGCCCGGACGCGGGCATGTGCCGTTTCTGGATGAGCCAGAGGCACTGAATGCGTTGCGTCATTGGCTGGAGAAAATGCAATGAATATCAATATGATCCGGGCAGCGGCGGAACGGATCAAGGGGTATGCCCGGCATACACCAATTCTCACCTCGCCGTTCATCGACGAGATTGCCGGAAGACGGGTCTTCGTTAAGGCCGAATGCTTGCAACACACCGGCTCGTTCAAGTTTCGCGGTGGGCGGGCGGCGGTGTCGGCGCTGACTGACAATGCGCTCAAAACCGGTGTGATTGCTTTCTCCAGTGGCAACCATGCACAAGGCGTGGCGTTGGCCGCAAGGGAACATGGCGCACCAGCGGTCATCGTCATGCCCGCCGATGCGCCTGCGGTGAAAATTGCGAATACCAAGGCCCTTGGCGCTGAGGTCATTCTTTACGACCGCGCGACAGAGGATCGCGATGCAATCGGCGCGCGCCTGGCCGAAGAACGCGGGCTGACCCTGATCAAGCCCTTTGACGAACCGGAGGTCATTGCCGGACAAGGGACATGCGGCCTTGAAATTGCGCAAGATATGACGGCCCCTGGCGTCACGGAGGCGGATGTTGCCATCTGTTGTGGCGGTGGTGGGCTGACATCCGGCATCGCGCTGGCACTTGCCGCTGATGCGCCCGGTTTGCGTACCCGGCCAGTGGAACCTGAAGGCTTCGACGATGTCACACGTTCGCTGGCATCGGGGAAGATTGAACGCAATGATCGCACCAGCGGATCGCTTTGCGATGCGATCATCACGCCCCAGCCGGGCGAACTGACCTTTCCGATCATGCAGGCGCATTGCGGGCCGGGCATTGTCGTGACCGAAGAGGAGTGCTTGCGCGCGATGGCACATGCCTTTGACCGTCTGCGGATCGTGATCGAACCTGGTGGTGCTGCAGGGCTTGCCGCGGCACTGTTCCACCCGCATGAATTTGAAGGTGATGCCGTCATCGCGGTCGCCACCGGCGGCAATGTGGACGCCGCCATCTTTGCCAAAGCGTTGGAGACAATCGCATGACCCGCTTCACCATTGCCAGCTTCAACGTCAAAAACCTGATTGAGGCGGGACAGGAATACTATCGTTTCGAAGAATACACACCCGAAGAATTCGCCTGGAAACGCGCTTGGCTCGCCGATCAATTACTGACGATGAATGCCGATATCGTCTGTTTTCAAGAAATCTTTACCGAAGACGCTTTGCGTGACGTTGTGATTGAAACCGATGAACTGGGCATGGCCGCGAATGAGGCGAATATCCCGGACAGATCCAAACGTTATGCACGCAAGGCCATTTTCCGCAAATTGGCCTATGAACCTTACACGGAATCCGCGTTGGCCTTTGCGCCGAACAGTTTTGACGGCGGCCCTGGACAGCGCCGCCCTGGTGTCGCGGTTCTGTCGCGCCTTGGCTTCGGCGGGCTGCCAGAGGTCATTCAAGATCTGCCAGAGCCTCTGGATGTTCCGTTCAGCGATCTCGATGGCAGCGATGGCGGGTCCTATCGGATCAAACGCCTCAGCCGTCCTATCCTCAAAGTGCGTATTCCGGTCGGCGACACCGTCATCACCGTGTTCAACTGCCACCTGAAATCGAAACTGGGTGAGTTTCCGCGCCCCGACGGTGCCACGTTCCCGCCAGAGGCCGATCTGGTGAACTATGATGCCGCAGGCCGGGCCATGGGTTCACTGCGTTCGGCGCTGCGCAGGATGGCCGAGGCGTGGGTGCTGCGTCGGGCGATCCTGGCGGAACTGGACGCCGGCAATCCGGTTATGGTGCTGGGTGATTTCAATGACAGCGAACATGCCGTGTCGTCTGAGATTATCACCGGCGAAGCGCCGTTCAGGAACTATGCCTGGATCCGCCGGCATGATGCCAATGACCGCAGGGACAGGTATACCGACGAAGAAGACACGATCATCCAAGAGAAGATCAATCGCGTCCGCCTCTACTCTGCCGAGAAACTGTTCGTCAGGAAATCACTGCGCGATATGGTCTACACCTCTGCCTTTGGCGGCGTGTTTGAAAGCATCGACCAAATTCTGATGTCGCGCCACTTCCTGCCGGATTTCGCGGGCAAGATCGGCGAGATGGAGTATTTTAGCGTGCTGAACGACCACCTGACCGACGGCTCGCACCCAGAGGCGCCCTATAACAAGCTCGCGTCAGATCACGGGCAGATCATGGCGCATATGGTGATTGGTGATGGCGACGATTGAGGTTGCGCAAGGTGGCGTGACCTTGCAGGCAGAAGTGTCCGGCCCGACTGATGGGCCACCGATTGTCTTCGCGCATTCATTGGGCGCAACCTTGCACTTGTGGGATCCTGTCCTGCCACACCTGCCGGATGGGTTGCGGATCATCCGGTACGACTTGCGCGGGCACGGCCGCTCTGACGTGCCAGATGCGCCCTACACGATGGGTCAGCTGGTCAGCGATGCAGCCGCGGTGTGTGATGCTGCGAATGCCCACGATGCGCTGTTTGTTGGCATTTCGGTTGGTGGCATGATTGCGCAGGGGCTCGCGGTGAAACGACCCGACCTGATCAGAGCAATGGTCTTGTCCAATACAGCGGCCAAGATCGGCAATCCCAAGATGTGGCAGGATCGGATCAACGATGTCCAGGCGGCCGGCATGGCGGGCATTGCCGATGATGTGATCCAACGCTGGTTTGGGCGCGATTTTCTGCGCGCATCCATGGTGACCGCATGGCGAGAGATGTTGGAAGCAACCCCCGCCGAAGGTTACATGGGCGTCTGCGCAGCTATCGACCGCACTGATTTCTATACGCCAACCAGCGGATTGCGGATCCCGACTTTGGGCATCGCCGGATCAGATGACATCACAACACCACCCGATCTGGTGCGCGAAACGACCGACCTGATCCCAGGATCGCAATTTGTACTGATGCGACGGGTTGGACATTTGCCATGCGTTGAAGCGCCGGAGGCTTATGCCGCACACCTAACGGCGTTCATGAAAGCGATAGGTCATCTATGAAATGTGCGGTCACCAGGCCCGATGCCCTTGCAAAGTGAACCGCACAGTTTAATCCTGCCGCGATGAACAAACGCCTTGCCACCACGTTTATCCTCATCTCGGTCACGCTCGACAGTATGGGGATCGGACTGATCATGCCGGTAATGCCCGACTTGATCCAAGAGGTTGAGGGGCAAGGGATCGGTGCTGCTGCCGTCTGGGGTGGCATTCTGGCCACGATCTTTGCCGCCATGCAATTTCTGTTCGGGCCCACCTTGGGCAGTTTGTCAGACCGTTATGGGCGCAGACCCGTCCTGATCATATCGCTGGTCGTGATGGCCTTTGATTATGTGCTGATGGCGCTTGCAGGGACAATCTGGCTGCTCGTACTCGCCCGACTGATCGGGGGGATCACAGCAGCCACGCAATCAACCTCGGCTGCATATATGGCCGATATCTCGGAACCGCATGAAAAAGCTGCAAATTTTGGCCTGATTGGCGCGGCATTCGGGGTGGGGTTTGTGCTGGGACCATTGCTGGGTGGTTTGCTGGCCGAGTTTGGGACACGTGCACCATTCTGGGCGGCGGCGTTCCTTGCGGCGGCCAATGCGGTGTTTGGCTATTACGTCCTGCCTGAGACCGTGACCGACAAGATTCGCCGCCCGTTTGAGTGGCGCCGCGCCAACCCCTTGGGTGCGTTCAAGAATATCGGGTCGCTGCCTGGCCTGAAGCGCCTGATGCTGATCACATTCGTCTACACGATCGCCTTCTTTGTTTATCCGGGTGTCTGGGCCTATTTCGGGGCGGAACGGTTTGGCTGGGGGCCGGGAATGATCGGGCTGTCACTGGGCGTCTTCGGCATCGGTATCGCAGTCGTCCAGGGGTTGCTGATCAGGCCGATTATCGACCGGATCGGCGAACGCAAAGCTGTCATCCTGGGTCTGTCGATTGACGTACTTGCCTTTATCGTTTTGGGTTTTGTGACCAATGGCTGGATCGCGTTGGCGCTGACGCCGCTGACGGCTTTGGGGTCCATCGCCGGACCCGCCTTGCAAGGGATCATGTCGCGCACAGCCTCTGACGACCAACAGGGCGAATTGCAAGGTACGGTGACATCCATCAATGCCGTAGCGACAATTGTTGCGCCTCTGATGGTGACCCAGACATTCTGGTACTTCACTGCCGCGCAAAACCCGGTCTATCTCCCCGGCGCCCCGTTTCTGTTATCCGCCGTTCTTACGATCGGCTGCATTGTGGTTTTCATGCAGACACCCCGGCCCAAACGTGCGCGAACCACGTGACCCTGCCGTCCAACCCGGATGAACAACGCCAATTGCAAGCAGCGCAACATCAGGGGTCGCATCCATAATGCAAACCGCCGCCTGATTTCGATAGCGTACCGCTACTTCAAAGCGCAAAGCCGAATGCTCGTGGGGCGTAGCAGAACTGCAGCGCGCTGAGGCGCACGCCATCCTAGTCGTCCATAGCCCCGTCCCAATCATAGACCACAATGTCGCCAGTTTCGCGTGCATCAAGTGATCGATAGAGCGCCCTTGCAGCCACGTTGTCACCTTCTGTGGCCAACCAGATACCTTGGCACCCCCGATCCCGCGCAACGGTCATCAATGCGACGCAAAGTTTCTTTGCGATACCCTGTCGCTGATGGGTGTCGCGCACGCCGACCTCATTAATGAAAAAGGCCGGTGACTTGTCGGGGTGGAGCAAAATCTGGCCACTTGCCATCCCAACGGCGTGCGAATTCTCGTAGGCGAGCACCATTTCATGCAGCGGGTTGTCCAGAAAGGCCGCGGCTTGATCTCGGCGAACGGGGTTATCGAACAGCCCCTCTTCAACCTCCAGCAACATATCCAGATCGTCTGGACCTAAGTGGCGAAGCGTGATTGTGTCAGCCATAGCAGCGCCCTTTCGAAAGTTCCCCCATGAAACTCTCTGATCTTGAGGTCATTGTCACGGCCCCGCCTGCACCTGGCTGGGGCGGTCGGTACTGGATCATTCCGAAAGTGACGACAGATACAGGCATCGTCGGCTATGGGGAATGCTACGCCTCTTCAATCGGGCCAGAGGCGATGACAGCGGTCATACGGGACGTGTTCGAACGCCACATGGCGGGTGAAAATCCTGAGAATATCGAGTTGATGTTTCGCCGGGTCTATTCGGCCGGGTTCACCCAACGGCCCGATCTGACTGTGATTGGTGCGTGGTCAGGACTTGAGATCGCCTGCTGGGACATCCTTGGCAAAGACCGCGACCGCCCAGTTCACGCACTCATAGGCGGCCGAATGAATGACCGCATTCGCGCCTATACCTACCTTTATCCGCGTTCATCCCATCCGCTGCCGGACTTTTGGTCCAGTCCGGACATGGCCGCAGAGGCTGCTTTGGATATGGCCAAACAGGGCTACACGGCGGTTAAATTCGACCCCGCCGGACCCTATACGATAAGGGGCGGTCACATGCCGTCAATGCACGACATTTCGCTTTCCGTTGGCTTTTGTAAAGCAATAAGGGAAGCGGTTGGCGATCGGGCTGATCTTCTTTTCGGCACTCACGGGCAGTTTTCGACTGGTGGCGCGATCCGGTTGGGCAAAGCACTAGAGCCCTATTCGCCGCTTTGGTACGAAGAGCCGATCCCACCAGATAATGTGGCTGAGTTGGCAAAGGTTGCTGGCGCGACGACAATTCCCGTCGCGACCGGTGAGCGGCTGACGACCAAGGCAGAGTTCGCCCCGATCCTGCATGCTGGTGCCGCCACAATCCTGCAACCGGCCCTTGGCCGATCAGGCGGCATTTGGGAGACCAAAAAAATTGCCGCGATGGCAGAGGCGTTTAACGCGCAAATGGCGCCACACCTTTATGCGGGACCGGTGGAATGGGCTGCAAATGTTCAACTTGCCGCGTCCATCCCGAATATCCTGATGGCCGAAACGATTGAGACATCATTCCACAATGATCTGATCAGCGGCTCAATCACGGTCGAGAATGGGTATATCCCGGTGCCAACTGCTCCGGGTTTGGGGATCGACTTTGATGAAGACCTTGCCCGGGCGCATCCATATATTGGTGATGGGTTGCATTTGCAGATGCAAGAGGAGCCGATTGGTTATCACGACATAAACAGCTTTGCAGGTGGAGCGCCTGTAAAGGTGGAATGATCAAGGAGACTGACTGCCATATTTCGAGGAGTGAGATTTTGCCAGCTCGTCGTCTCAGCTGTGAGTCAACGTATTGAAAAAGCAGTGAGTTACGGGCGTGGGTGCTCTGGATTATGAAAAGGCGTTGGCGCCTTCTCACCAGCTTTTTCGTAGTTGCCGGGGTGAAAGGTGCATGCCAGCGATCATTATGTTCATGACAGCGCAAGAGCAGCGGTTTGTGGTCTGTGCCAGAACGCACCGTTGCGCCGGATCATTCGACTGACCGCTTTGACATTGCTCAATGAACCTAATGCCACGCGACTTTATTGTTGTGTCCAAAGGCGGTGCATACTGATGTTCTCAAATGCAATCAGGCTGTTCAGATTGGGAGGGTTTGATATCAAGCTGGACCCAAGCTGGTTTCTCATCGCTGCCCTGATCACATGGACTCTCTCAACTCAGTACTTCCGGCTGGTCCTCCCGGATCTGACGATCGTCACGCATTTCGTGCTGGCGGTCGTCGCGATGATGGGCTTTTTTGGCTCGCTTTTGTTGCATGAATTGGCCCATTCGGTAGTGGCCGGCCGATTTGGTGTGCGGATCAAGGGGATCACACTATTCCTTTTCGGCGGGGTTGCCGAACTCGAAACAGAGGTGCCTTCGGCCCGCGCCGAATTCTGGGTGGCGCTGGCTGGGCCAGCCATGAGCGTGGCCTTGGGCAGTGCATTCTGGCTGGCCACAGGGATCATCGTGACGCTACTTGGGACTTCAGCCCTGACCGTGGTGCTTGCATATTTGGCCATGGTCAACCTGATCATCGCCGTTTTCAACATGGTCCCCGCCTTTCCGCTTGATGGCGGCCGGGTACTGCGGGCCTATTTGTGGCACCGACATGGTGACGTGTTGCGGGCCACACGGACGGCGGCGCAATCAGGGAAGATATTTGGATACTTCCTGATTGGATTTGGGGTGTTAGTCCTGTTTCAGGGCGCCGTGACGTCAGGGGCGTGGTACATCCTGATCGGATTCTTCGTTTTGGCCGCCGCACGGTCTGCCTATCAGACGCAGCTTATGCAAAGCACATTTGCCGGCAAAACTGCATCAGATCTGATGATCCGCAACCCAATCGTTGTCTCGCCCGAGTTAACGCTGGCGGATTATTTCGATCAGGTGATGTTGGCGCATCGCATCAGCTTTGCGCCCGTGGTCGCCGATGGCGTCCTGATTGGGCAGATCGACAAAAACGTGATGACAGCCATTGACCGTGACAACTGGACCAGCACTCGCGTGGGCGATGTCTTTGCGGGCCTTGATGTCGCTGCGACGATCCCGCCAGACCTACCGATCGATGCGCTTTTGAAACAGGTGGCAGAGACAGGAACACGCAAGTTTCTGGTGGTCGACGATCACCGCTTGATGGGCATCATTACCCTGGCCAATCTGATCGGCCATCTGCACAGGCCCGATCAAAGGATTTGGTGATCAGAGGCGCGCTTGCATCCTAGCCGACGAAAGAAGAGCTGCGCACCGCAAACACCACCTTTGTGCCGTTGGTCACCCCAATGATCCGAACATTCGCGCGGTAACCCCGGCGACGCAGCAAGAACCACAATAGCAGTCCTGACCGGCAGCGTTGACGGCACGCATGCTGCCCATTGATGCTTGTCAATGCCGCTCCGCGGATTGACCTTGATCAACCCGCAACGGCGCGAAGAAGCGTAAGACGCTGATATGAATAGCGGCGCAACATATGCCAGCAATCGCATCGCCTTGCCCAAAGCGACGCTGTCCGGCGGGGTTCTGGCGTTAGAAGGTGATTTGCTGATCGGTACGGTCCACCAACTTGATCTGCCGCAGGGCGTGGCCGAGGTGATTGATCTGGCCGACGTTAACAGGCTCGACACTGCCGGCGCCTTGGTCGTCGTAACCTTGGAACGCCGTCTGGAAGACGCGGGGCTCATGCCCCGGATTACGGGGGCAGGTGCGCTGCAAACCGATCTGATCGCCACGTTGCGCCAGAATATGCCTGTCGCCAATGCCACTGACGGTGCAAGGCTGACCGTTGCCGACCGTCTTGAACAGGTTGGACGCAGGTCAGTGTCGGCATTCCAAACTGCAACGGCCATCGTTGGATTTCTGGGGCGGGTGGTTGCCAGCATTGTCGGCCTTTTGTGGCACCCCAATCAGATACGCGCCACCGCGATCGTGCATCATATGCAGCAGGTCGGATTGAGCGCGGTCCCCATCGTGGCGCTTATGGCGTTTCTCATTGGGGTCGTACTGGCCTTTCAGGGAGCCGCGCAATTGCGCCAATTCGGGGCTGAAGTCTTTGTCGTCGATCTGATCGCCATCTCTATCCTGCGCGAGTTGGGCATCCTGCTGACAGCCATCATTGTCGCCGGACGCTCTGGTTCTGCCTTTACCGCAGCGATCGGGTCAATGAAGATGCGCGAAGAAATCGACGCAATGCGCACACTGGGCCTGGACCCGATTGCGGTGCTGGTCGTCCCGCGCGTCATTGCGCTGATCCTGATGCTTCCGGTTTTGGGGGTGATAGCAAACTTTGCCGGGCTGATTGGGGGCGCACTGATGTCCTGGGTCGAACTTGGTGTATCGCCGGGAGTGTTCCAGGCGAGGCTGCTCAGCAACACCGATGTCTGGCATTTCGGTGTCGGGATGATCAAGGCGCCGTTCTTTGCGCTGATCATCGGGATCGTCGGGTGTTTCGAAGGCATGCAGGTTGGTGGAGACGCGGAATCTCTTGGGCGGCTGACCTCCACTTCGGTTGTCCTGTCGATCTTCTTGGTGATCACCGCGGATGCGTTGTTTTCCATTTTCTTTGCCGTCATTGGGGTCTGAAATGGCCGCTGATCCCATTATCAGCGTGCGCGGCCTGGTGACCAGATTTGGCAAACATACTGTCCATGACGGGTTGGATTTGGATGTGCGACGAGGCGAGATCATTGGGATTGTTGGCGGTTCTGGCACAGGTAAGTCGGTGCTCCTGCGCGCGGTTGTCGGGCTTTTGAAACCTGCCGCGGGACAGATCACCGTATTTGGCGAAAACGTGCGGGATACCAGTGCTGCGGATTACCGTCGCTTGCGGCGCCGCTGGGGCGTGATGTTTCAAGACGGCGCACTGTTTTCGTCCCTGAATGTACAACAGAACGTCGAAGCCCCAATGCGCGAGCAACTGGAATTGCCCCCTGACATGCGCCAGGCCTTGGCAGCAATCAAGGTACGGATGGTGGGCCTGCCGGAAGATGCGCTGCAAAAAATGCCGTCGGAATTGTCGGGTGGAATGCGCAAACGCGCTGGTTTTGCGCGCGCGATTGTACTGGATCCCGAAATTGTGTTTCTTGATGAACCGACAGCAGGGCTTGACCCTATTGGTGCCGCTGCCTTTGACGTGTTGACCGCGCAGCTGCGTCGCGCACTGGGGCTGACTGTTTTTCTGGTGACCCATGACCTAGATAGTTTGCATGCGATCTGTGATCGGATCGCCGTTCTGGCCGAAGGTCGGGTCCTCGCAACGGGAACGATGGCAGAGTTGCAAAATGTCGATCATCCTTGGGTTCAGGCCTATTTCAAGGGGCCACGCGCGCGCGCGGCTCTTGCGCAAAAGGACGCTGTCTGATGGAAACCCGCGCGCATTTCATCATCATCGGATTGTTCACCATTCTGGGAATTCTAGGCGGCCTTGGTTTTTTCCTTTGGCTCGCGTCTGTGCAGATCGACCGGCAATATGCGCAATATGGCGTCCTTTTCGACAATGTTTCGGGCCTCGATCAATCTGCGGATGTGTTGTTCAACGGGGTCAGCGTCGGCAGTGTTACGGGCATTCGCATCTGGGAGAACGATCCCAGCCGTGCCTATGTCGCCATCGAAATTGACGCCAATACGCCGGTGGCGGTTGACACTGTGGCCAGGCTTGAATCGCAGGGCGTCACAGGTGTGGCCTATATCGCGCTGTCGGGTGGCGCGCCCGGCGCCGCCCTATTGACGTCACAACCGGATGGCCCGCCGATCATCCCATCGCGCCAATCGTCGTTTCAGTCGCTTGTCAGCAATGCCCCGGAACTAATCGAAGATGCATCCCGGATCATCGCACAGCTTGAGCAGTTGACCGGTCCTGAAAATCAGAACCACGTGCGCAGCATCCTGCAGAATGTCGATGCTGCAACTGCAGGGCTGGAACAAGCGCTAACCGATTTCTCGGATATCTCGAACACATTGCGGATAGCGACAGAACAGATCACAGGTTTTGTCGCAGAATTTGAAGGATTAGGCACTGCAACACGTACGACCTTGCAAGGCGCTGACACCACTTTTGCCGCAATCACCGATACATTTGAAAATGCCAATGAAGCGATTGACACACTGAACCCGGCGATTGCCCAGATTCGCGATGCGGTTGACGTGATAAACACGTTGGTCGCCGACGATCTTGCACCGCTGGCAGGGGATTTGCGCACGACATTGGGTCGCGCCAACAGTGCATTGGAAAGCGCCGATCAGGCCTTTATCCGCGCTGATGGGGTCATGGCAACCGATCTTGGCCCTGCCCTCGCCGACGCCCGTTCCGCCCTAGCTGATCTGGCTGCCGCGACTTCATCCATCACCAATGACGTCTCCCCTATCATGGCCGATCTGCGCGCGGGCGTGGCCGAGGCGCGTCTTGCCATCGCGGCGGCAGCGCCAGGCCTGCGCGACTTTGGTCAACTTGGTGGCGAGGCGCGCGCGGTGGTGCGCGCACTTAACGACCTGATCCGCAACATTGCGCGGGATCCTTCAGGATTTCTGTTGGACAATCGCGTACCCGAATATCGGAGGTAGTTTGTGATGATCTTGCCCCGCCGCACCATTCTTCTGAGTGTTATGGCTTTGCCAGGATGCACCGCGCTCGACCTGCTCAGCCCATCAGCTCCGCCGCGCGATATCTATGAGCTGCAGCCCGTCAGTCTTACGGCATCGGGCCGCCGGTCATCGCGGAGCTTGCTGGTGCTGATGCCCGCCGCTCCCGCTGCGATTGCGACAGACCGTATCTTGATCAAGCAAAGCCCCTTGGCAGTCACTTATCTGCCTGACGCGATGTGGTCCGATGCTGTGCCTGCAATGCTGCAATCGGTCTTGATCCGCTCTATCGCCTCGGTGGGGCAGATCGGATTTGTAGGGGCGCAAGGTGACGGTCCGGTACCGGATACGGTGCTGCTGACACGGATTGATGGCTTTGGTGTAGATCAGCAGACAGGTGGCGGATGGGTTGTGCAGGTGTCATTTGAGCTGACTGTTTTGCGCGACCGCGATCAAAGGGTGCTGGGCACCCGACAATTTGCGCAGACTTCACCCATTCAGAATGATCAGGCCGATACAATCGCACGCGCTTTCCAGCAAATCCTTGATACACTTTTGCCCGACATAGTGCTCTGGGTTTTGGCCCAAAGCGGCTAACGATTATAGAAAGCTGGCGGCCAATAGCAGCACACTTGTCACAACGCCCAGATACGGTACGACGGAGTACACTCGGAAGTATGGCGCAACAGGTGGCGAACGATGCTTAAGCCGGATTAGGGCCAGATTCACCAGTACGAATACGACCAGGACCAATTGCGATGTGCGTTCCGCCAGGGATGTGATCGGCAGGGTGAGGCCCAACGCCAGAATGATTGCGGCGACCAACAGCGTGGCAATCCACGGCGTTTGCGCCCGTGGTGCGACTTCTGAAAAGATGGCGGGCAGATGCCCTCTGTCTGCCAAGCCAAAGATCACACGCGACGCCATAATCATCTGGATTAACACGCCATTGATCGTGGCCACCACGGCGATCAGGGTAAAGCTCTGTTTAATGCGCGGTGAAGCACCGTCAAAGACCAGACCCAGCGGGGCCGCGGATGTAGAAAGCGAGTCCAAAGGCACCGCCACCAGAACCGCAATCATTGTGGCGACGTAAACTACTGTCGCCAGGACAAGGGTCCAGATAATCGCCTTTGGCATCGTGGCTGTGGGGTTTTTCACCTCTTCAGCAACGTTTGCCATGTCCTCAAACCCGACAAAGGCAAAAAATGCCAAAAGGGCACCGCTGCCAATCCCAGCCCAATGTGGTCCGGTCAACGGTGGGATCATCTGGCCCACGGTGATGCCGTCGGGAGGGGCGACCGCCAACCCCCAATAGATCACAAGGGCCAATCCGCCGACCTCCACCAGCGTAATGACGCCTGCAACAGCCACGGATTGTGTGATGCCCCAAATGGCCACAAGCGTCATTAAAATGACCACCCCGATCGTCAGCATCGGCTCGGACATGCCGACGAGTGGATGCAAGTATGAAGCGGCCCCGATGGATATAGCTGCGGCTGAAATGATGCCAGATGCGGCGACTGCCAACCCAACGAGCGTGGTCAGCCAGTGCTGACGGAACCCTGCCGCGACATATGCGGCCTCTCCCGCGCTGACCGGATAAAGGGTGGACAGTTCAGCATAGGAAAACGCAGTGAAAGCAACAACGACCGCCGCGATCAGAAATGCCGCAGGCGCAAATGCACCTGCCTCGCCCGCCGTGGCACCAACCAGCACGTAAATGCCCGCACCAACCGTCACTCCAAGACCGTAGAGTGTCAGCAAGGGGGCGTTCAGCGCACGGCGAAGTTTGGGAGTATCAGACACTGCCTGGTCCATTCGTTTATTGGCTGACAGCGCATCAAAAAGGCCTGCAAAATGGCAGATTGCGGCAACCTTTCCCGGTCAACTCATCCCGTCGTTACGGTGCTGGCCACAAATCCCGCAGTTCTTGCGGCAGGCAGGCACGCACGTCTTCGACCTCACCCTGAGAGATGTGGGCGTTGATCACATTGAATACAGCTTTGATGTCGGTCACGCCGCGATAGGCGATCACATCGCCGATCTTCTCTTCAACAGCTGACACAAACTCAGCGGCCCTCCGTTCACGCACAGGGGTTAGTTTGGGCTGCCAGCCCTCGAAAAACATTCCCCGCAGGATGAGCGGAAGCTGTGCCGAAAACTGCGCCATCTCATCGACAGGCAGATGATCGCGGGTCTTGGCAAGTACAGTGCGAAGCAGTCGCAGTACCTCGCGCTCATTCGTCCAACCGGTACGACCAGCCAGATCATTGACCCACTCATGGGCCTCATGGGTTGTGCGTTCGAAAACGTGGATCATGCGTGTCATTGCCAACTCCTTTTTTGGGGTCGTGGAAATTCACCTAGCCGATCGGCTTCGAGCGCAATTGATCAATGTCAAATCACGCGCCGCAAAATCTCGCTACACGTTGGATGAGACCTCTGACCCCAACAAACGGAGTGGCGCGCATGAAAGACCCCGAACTTGAGCTTCTGATCAAGGAACTGGAAACCACGCGCGACATGAGCATTGCGGATTTTGATGGTGTCATTCATGCGCTCGCCTTCTTGCGTCCTGATGTCGAGACACCAGCGGCAGAGCAGATCGGGACAAGCGATCATGCTATGTTGGTTGCTGATGACGCGTTTCCAAATTGGTCGGTCCATATCCGCGGTCGGGCCAATGACAGGGACGGCCATTGGCATTGTACCTTGCGCGAAAGTGATAGCCGCGACAGCGATGCGGCCATTGGTACCGGGCGCGCGCCGGTCCTGGGTCAGGCGATCCTTGCTGCAGTCCTGCGGCTTGCAATGACGCAGCAGAAATAGCGTGACACAATCCGATATTCTGACAGTGACGCTAAACCCGGCGGTGGATGTGGCGACAACCGTGCCAGAGGTCATCGCCGGCCCGAAACTGCGTTGCAGTGCGCCCCGGTTTGATCCGGGCGGCGGCGGCGTTAATGTTGCCCGAGCGGTCCGTAAATTAGGCGGTAACGCGACCGCGCTGGTGGCCATCGCTGGTGCGATGGGTGATCGGCTACTATCGTTGCTGGCCGCAGAAAAGGTCCCTGCCCTGTCGGTTCCGGTCTCAGGTGAAACCCGTCAAAGCTTTGCTGTAACAGAAGTGGGCAGTGGTGCGCAGTACCGGTTTGGCGTTCCGGGCGACATGATGACGGCAGATGACGCCGATAGATTGCTGACGGCGATTGCCGCGCATGCCCCGTCAGGCGGCTATCTGGTGATCAGCGGCAGCGTTGCACCCGGTCTACCAGTGGATTTTCAGAGCAATATCGTCGCCACAGTCGCGACAAGGGGACCGAAAGTCATCGTAGATACATCAAGCACAGCGCTGGATCAGCTAATTGCGGAGCCATCGACGCCTGTACATCTGCTCCGGTTTGACGATGCAGAAGCAACGCAGGCCGCCGGGCGGCCTCTGGCTGGTGTCGCCGATATGATCAGTTTCGCAAAAGAGCTGATCAATAACAGCGTTGCCGACATTGTGGTTATCGGTGTTGGCGCTGAAGGTTCGATAATGGTCACACGGGCGCAGACCTTTTTGTGCCGCCCTCCGATCGTGACCGAACACAGCAAGATCGGCGCTGGGGATGCCTTTGTTGGTGCCATGACGCTGTCGCTTGCACGCGGCGAACCGTTGGATACAGCATTGCGCTGGGGTGTTGCCGCAGGCAGTGCCACGGTCAGCACAGAAGGAACCGCCCTTTGTGAATTGGGCACCACACAAGCGCGTTTCGAGGATTGCGTAACAGAGGTGGTCTAACCGCCTTCCGCTTCAGCCACATTGCGCAGCACGCTGACAAAACTGTCCGGTGTGACCGAGATACTGTCGACCCCAAAACCCACCAGCTTTTGCGCGTATGCTGGGTCATTGCTGGGTGCCTGTCCGCAGAACCCGACCTTGGACCCGGCTTCATGGGCCGCCCGGATCATGGTGTTGATCATCCACAGCACTGCCGGATCGTCCTCGCGGAACAGGCCTGCCAGCGCATCTGAGTCGCGGTCAATCCCAAGGGTGAGCTGCGTCAGATCGTTGGATCCGATTGAGAATCCGTCGAACCGTTTCGCGAATTCTTTGGCCCTTACGACGTTTGCCGGGATCTCGCACATTACATAAACCTGCAGCCCGTCGCGGCCCCGCTCCAACCCGTTCTCTGCCATGACTGCCAGGACCTGATCCGCTTCTTCTGGGGTGCGACAAAAGGGGATCATTGTGACCACATTGTCAAAGCCCATCTGCCCGCGCAGTCGGGCAATCGCTTGGCACTCCAACCCAAATCCATCCCGGTACTGGTCCGAATAATAGCGTGACGCGCCACGGAACCCGATCATTGGGTTTTCCTCATGCGGCTCAAAATCGCGACCGCCCAGTAGGTCGGCATATTCGTTGGTCTTGAAATCACTCATCCGCACAATCACGGGTTTTGGGTAGCAAAAGGCGGCAATTCGCGAGAGTCCGCGCGCGAGTTGATCAACAAAATAGTCAGATTTTTTCTCGTAACCCGCGGTCAACGTCGCGATCTTGGCGCGCGCGTCATCGTCACTGATTGCGTCAAACTTCACCAGCGCCATCGGATGCACCTTGACCGCGTTGTTGATGACAAATTCCATTCGCGCCAGCCCCACGCCATCCGCAGGCAAGCGCCACCAGCGCAACGCCGCCGAGGGGTTGGCGAGGTTCAACATGACGTTGGTGTTAACCTTCGGCAGTTCATCCAGCGTTTCTTCGGTCACGGTTATGTCGGCGACGCCTTCAGTCACGACGCCTTCCTGGCCGCCCGCACAGGATACCGTCACATCCTGGCCATCATGCAGCAGATGTGTCGCGTTTCCGCAGCCCACGACCGCAGGCAGTCCCAATTCGCGGCTCACAATGGCTGCATGCGACGTCCGCCCCCCGTGGTCAGTGACGATTGCGGCGGCGCGTTTCATGATCGGGACCCAATCCGGGTCAGTCGTGGATGTCACCAGCACCGAACCATCGATGAAGTCTGCAATGTCAGCAGCTTTTTCGATGATGCTGACCCGACCGGCGATGGCTGCATTCCCCACGCTAAGCCCGGTGACAAGCGTTTCACCGCTGTTGACCACCGCATAGGATCTCAGCGCCCCCACATCGGCCCGTGACTGCACCGTTTCGGGACGGGCCTGCACAATGTAAAGCGTGCCGGTCTTTCCATCGCGTGCCCATTCCATATCCATCGGGCCGCCGTAATGGTCCTCGATCACCCTCGCGTGCCGGGCAAGCGTCAGTATTTCCGGGTCACTCAGCACAAATTGCGCGCGCTCTGCCTTGGATGTCGGCACGTTGCGCGGTGAACCGTCGCGGTCATGGATCATCTTGATCATTTTTGCACCCCGGGCCTTTTCAAGGATCGGAACTTTGCTGCCATCGGTCAAAAATGGTTTGTAGACTTGATATTCATCCGGATCGACCGTGCCTTGGACAACGTTTTCGCCCAGCCCCCATGCAGCGTTGATTAACACCACGTCTGGAAAACCCGACTCTGTATCGATCGAAAACATGACACCAGACCCGCCGGTATCGGCCCGCACCATCTGCTGAACGCCGACCGACAGCGCCACTTGCTGATGCGAGAACCCCTGAATTTGCCGGTACGAAATGGCACGGTCGGTGAACAGCGAGGCGTAGCATTTGCGGCACGCCTCCAGCAGGGCCGGCTCTCCGATGACGTTGAGGAAGGTTTCCTGCTGACCTGCAAAACTCGCATCTGGCAGGTCTTCGGCCGTCGCACTGGAGCGAACAGCGACAGGAACATTCGCCTCCTTCGCAGCAGCCGACAGGGCGCGGTACTCTTCGATGATCGCGGCTTGAATGTCCGCGGGCCAGTCCCCGCCGAGTATCATCTCGCGGATCGCCCGTCCGGTGTCTTGGAGAGTCGCTTTGCCGTCGGCCAGCGCATCCAGCGCCACGCCAACCGGCCTGTCCAGAGCATTTGCCGTCAGAAAAACACGAAAAGCTTCTGCCGTTGTGGCGAACCCTGGCGGGACCAATATCCCCTTGGGCGCAAGTGCATGGATCATCTCACCCAATGAGGCGTTCTTGCCGCCAACCGATTCAACGTCGCCCCGACGCAGCGAAGTGAAATTCAAAACATATGATGTATCCGCCATCTTTTCGTTCTCCCAAAGTGTCTTTGAGGAACGTTGGCGTGCTTTGCCGTGCTTGGACTGACTTAGGTCAATCACGTTCGACTGGGCCGCGGCACATTACGATGAGCCACAGAACACAGGAGATGACTGATGGACATCAATCAACGCAGGCGACAGATCGTAGACCGCATCAAGGAACTGACAGCACATTTGCAAAAGATATCGGATGATCTTGATCAGCCGTTGCCTGCCGATCTGGCCGACCAGGCCATCGATCTTGAAGACGATGAAGTGCTTGAGGGGATCGGACGCGCCAACCAGCGAGAGCTGCGGTTGTTGCAAGATGCACTGACACGAATTGCAAATGGCACCTACGGTATCTGCCAGAAATGCGATGAAACCATTTCGGATGCCCGGCTGGATGCCGTACCTTATGCGGCCATCTGTCGGACCTGTGCGACACCGAATTGACAAAAGTCAATGCTGGGGCTTCTTGCATAACATATTTTATTTTTGTAATGTATTATGGAAAGGCTCGAACCATGACATATCCCACCCAAATGAACGTCACGCCGCATGTCTCTGCCTTTTTTGACGAGGCGACGAACACGATCAGCTATATCGTGTCAGAGCCTGACGGCGACCATTGTGCCATCATCGACAGCGTCTTGGATATCGACTACGCAGCAGGGCGCATCACTTATGACAGTGCTGATGCGCTGATTGCCGAGGCGCAGCGACGCGAGCTGAAACTCGACTGGATCATAGAAACCCACGTTCATGCCGACCATCTGAGCGCTGCGCCATACATTCAGGACAAGCTGGGTGGCAAGATCGGTGTGGGCGAGAAAATCACCGTCGTGCAGGACACTTTTGGCAAAGTCTTTAACGCAGGCACCGATTTCCAGCGGGACGGGTCGCAATTTGATGCGCTGTTCAAGGATGGCGACACTTATCAGATCGGGGACATGCAGGGCTTGGCTATTGCCACACCCGGCCATACGCCTGCCTGCATGGTCCATGTGATCGGGGATGCCTGTTTTGTCGGTGACACGCTTTTCATGCCCGATGGCGGATCGGCCCGCGCGGATTTCCCCGGCGGGGATGCAGGCACGCTTTATGACAGCATTCAAAAGGTGCTGGCCCTGCCTGACGACATGCGCCTGTTCATGTGCCACGATTATGGGCCCAATGGCCGTGACATCAAATGGGAAACCACCGTGGCCGAGGAAAAGGCCCACAATATCCATGTAGGCGGCGGCAAGACCCGCAAAGACTTTATCAAATTCCGCACCGAACGCGACGCCACGCTGGACATGCCCAGGCTGATCATCCCGTCCCTGCAAGTGAACATGCGCGCAGGCGAGATGCCCAAGGATAAAGACGGGAACGAAATGCTCAAAGTGCCGCTGAACGTGCTGTGATCGGAGGTCACTATGGAGATCAAAAAACTGAACGACGAATTGTCCGTCACGCCGCAGATCACGATTGCCGACCTGACGGCGGTCAAGGAACAGGGCTTTCGGTCGATCATTTGTAACCGCCCCGATGGTGAGGGTGCCGATCAGCCAACCCATCAAGAGATTGACGCGGCAGCGGCCAAGCTGGGGCTGGATATGGCCTATCAGCCGATTGTCGCGGGCAAGGTCAGTGATCAGGACGCGGAGGATTTCGCGCGGCTGATGACGGAACTGCCCGGCCCGGTTCTGGCCTATTGCCGGACGGGAACGCGGTCGGCCACGCTGTGGTCACTGGCGCAGGGCGACAAGATGGAAACCTCCGAAATCCTCAGCACCACAAGGGCGGCGGGCTACGATATGGCGGGCGTCGTGCGCCGGATCGTGAACGGGGGCAAGACGCCCACGGATACGGGCGACGCCAGCTATGACATCGTTGTGGTCGGTGGTGGTGCCGCTGGCATTGCCGTTGCCGCAAGCCTGAAGGCCCGCAAACCGGGGCTGGAGATCGCGGTAATCGACCCCGCAGAGATCCATTATTATCAGCCCGGCTGGACCATGGTCGGCGGCGGGATTTTTGACGCGCAGGATACCGTGCGCACGATGGGCAGCCTGATCCCCAAGGGCGTGCATTGGCTGAAATCAGCGGTGGCCGCGTTTGAGCCGAAAGATGATGCCGTCATCCTTGATGGCTGCCGGGTCGTGAAATACGGACGATTGATTGTGTGTCCAGGGCTGAAGCTCGACTGGAACAAAGTCGAAGGTCTGGTCGACACATTGGGCAAGAACGGTGTGACGTCGAATTATCGTTACGATCTGGCCTCCTATACGTGGGAATTGGTCAGCGGAATGCGGTCAGGCCGCGCGATCTTTACCCAGCCGCCCATGCCGATCAAATGCGCCGGCGCTCCGCAAAAGGCGATGTATCTGTCGGGCGATACATGGTTCCGGCGCGGCGTGTTGAAGGATATCGACATCCATTTCAACAATGCCGGTGGTGTGCTGTTCGGGGTCAAGGATTACGTGCCCGCGCTGGAAAAGTATGTCAAAAAATATGCCGCGCGCCTTAACTTCTTTCACAATCTGGTTGCTGTCGATGGCCCTGCTAAAAAGGCGTGGTTCGATGTGGCCAAGCCCGACACGCCCTTGGAACGGGTCGAGATGGACTTTGACATCATGCATGTCTGCCCACCACAAACGGCCCCCGATTTCATCAGAGTATCACCCTTGGTTGATGCGGCCGGATGGGTCGATGTGGATCAATCCACACTCCGCCACAAGACCTTCGACAATATATGGTCGCTGGGTGATGTGATGAACGCGCCAAATGCCAAAACGGCTGCTGCCGCACGTATTCAGGCCCCCATCGTGGCCGAGAACGTGGTTGCCGATATCTGCGACCGGGCTCCGGTCGCACAATATAACGGATACGGATCCTGTCCGTTGACCGTGGAACGGGGCAAGATCGTGCTGGCGGAATTCGGTTACGGCGGGACCATGTTGCCGAGTTTCCCGCGGTTCTTAATCGACGGGACCAAACCATCACGATTGGCATGGTTTTTAAAGGCGAGGATCCTGCCGCCGGTTTACTGGCGCGCGATGCTCAGGGGCCGTGAATGGCTGGCAGCACCCCAGAAAGTCATTCCAAGCTAGGGCAAAACCTGATGGCAAATCAATTGGCGCGCTACGTGCCGCTTCTTACATGGGCGCGCGACTATGATCGGGCAACTTTTGGTAATGATCTGCTTGCGGCACTGATTGTGACGATCATGCTGATCCCGCAATCATTGGCCTACGCCTTGCTCGCTGGATTGCCGCCAGAGGCGGGGCTTTATGCGTCAATCGTTCCGATCCTGCTTTATACGGTGTTTGGTAGTAGTCGCGCGCTGGCAGTTGGCCCGGTCGCCGTGATCTCTTTGATGACGGCGGCAGCTTTGGGCAACGTGACCGAACAGGGGACTGCCGGCTACGCGATTGCGGCCTTGACGCTTGCGGGCCTCTCTGGCGCGATGTTGATCGGGTTGGGCCTGTTACGACTGGGCTTTTTGGCCAATTTTCTATCCCATCCGGTTATCTCAGGTTTTATCACAGCCTCTGGCCTGATCATCGCTGCCAGCCAATTGCGCCATGTCCTGGGTATCTCGGCCGAAGGACATAACCTTTTGGAGATTGCCGGATCGCTGGTGACGCATCTGTCCGAGACCAACCTGCAAACTGCAATCATCGGGATCAGCGCCACCGCATTTCTTTTTTGGATTCGGACCGGTCTAAAGCCGCTATTACGCAAGATCGGGTTGGGTCCGGTGCTGGCCGATGTTGCGACCAAGGCTGGACCCGTGGTCGCTGTCGTCGCCACAACCGTTGCGGTCTGGTATCTTGGCCTTGCGGATCAGGGCGTGCAAATCGTAGGAGAGGTGCCGCAAAGCCTGCCACCTTTTACACTTCCGTCACTTTCCCCTGCGCTGCTGCAACAATTGTTCTTGCCCGCATTACTGATCTCGATCATCGGGTTTGTAGAGTCCATCTCGGTCGCACAGACGCTGGCAGCCAAGAAACGACAGCGGGTCAATCCCAACCAAGAACTGATCGGCCTGGGCGCAGCCAATATTGGGGCTGCGTTCACTGGTGGTTTTCCGGTGACGGGTGGATTTTCCCGTTCGGTCGTCAACTTTGATGCGGGCGCACAAACGCCCGCAGCGGGTGCATTCACCGCAATGGGCCTCGCCATCGCTGCCGTCGCATTGACGCCACTGATTTATTTCCTCCCCAAGGCGACACTTGCTGCAACAATCATTGTGGCCGTACTGAGCCTGGTGGATTTCAGTGTATTACGGCGCAGCTGGGCATATGCGCGGGCCGATTTCATGGCGGTGTCGGTGACGATCCTCGTCACGCTCTTCGTAGGCGTCGAGGCCGGCGTATCCGCGGGTGTTCTGCTGTCAATACTGGTACATCTTTACAACTCGTCACGCCCCCATATTGCAGAGGTCGGGCTGGTGCCAGGGACCGAGCATTTCCGCAACATCAATCGGCATAGGGTACAGACCGATCCACGCATCCTGACATTGCGACTGGATGAAAGTCTTTACTTCGCGAATGCGCGCTTTCTGGAAGATGTAATCCTGGCACGTTTGGCCCATGATAGGCTGATCGACCACGTGATCCTGCAATGCAGCGCCATCAACGAAATTGACTTTAGCGCGTTGGAAACACTGGAGGCGATCAATGACCACCTGAGGGAGATAGGCGTCACGCTGCACCTGTCCGAGGTCAAGGGCCCCGTAATGGACCGGCTTCACCAGGGGACCTTTCTGGATGATCTGTCAGGGCAGGTCTTTCTGACGCAGTATGAGGCTGCCTGCTACGCCGGGTTGACGCCCGAAAAACCGCCACGAAACAGCACCCGGTTTGAGATTTCTCAAAATGATGCTCCGCCAAACGGTTAGATCGGTGTCGTCAGCAACGCCGAGGGTCACCGATGTTATCAAACACACCAAAAATCGCTATCGTCTGTTACTCAAAATCTGGTCACTCGCGACAGGTCGCAGACAGGATCGCTGCGCACTTGTCGACATCAGTCTTTGCTCTGCATACGGCGCGCTATCACATGCCTTTCTTGGGGTATCTGCGGGCCGGATTGGACAGCCTGCGCCGGAACTTCTCGCCCCTGACACACCCACTGCCTGACCTCACCGGCTACGATGCGGCGATCATCTGTGGCCCCATCTGGACGTCCTACCCCGCGGCACCGCTTAGCACCTTTTTCAAAGAGGCGGCGCTTTTGCCACCTGTGCTGGGTCTGATGCTGACCCATGGCGATCATTCTCCGCCACAAAAGGCGTTTGAGCAGGCTGAGCGAGAGATCGGGCGCAGCTTTACCGCCAAGGAATCGATTTCGAACAATATCGAGAACACACCCGAAGCCGCGCGGAGAATAGCAGATTTCGCACGGACCGTCGTGGCCGCAGCCGAGATGGCATAGACCGACGGCCCCGGCGCAGCGCCCGCCTGAGAAATACTTGCTGCCTAAATCGGCTTGTTCTTTGTGCTGTTCTGGGCCACCGGGTAGGCATCGAGGCTCATCTTAATGATTTTGCCGGTTTCCGCTGTGTATTGCGCATAGGCCTTTTCCAGAAAGGCGACCTGTGCCTGTTGTAGCTCGGTCGCCGATTTACAGTGCAGCAATTCGTGTTGGGTTTTGACATCCTCGCGAATGCGGTCGGCGACAAAAGACATAACCTCACTGTTGATGTCGGCCATCGTCTCGAACCAGTGGGTGCCCATCCAGCGCAACGGTCCAAGGCCCGCCTCCTCAATCTGCTGCATCAGGGCATGGCCCATCACAACGGGGTCTTGAACGGCGTTGGTATCCTTCTTCGATTTGGCCATTATTCATCCTCCTGATCAGGCATCTGACCCAATCATAATACACCAAAACAGGGCAAAATTGACATCCATCAAGGCGACGCGCATCTGATTGGTGGAATGCAATCCTATGACACAGGATTTGACCCTTGGCCTAACCACTGTCGACGCGGGCCGGCGGCGCGCCACTCATGGTTGGAACGAACTACCGCAAGCAGTGCGTGTCTCGGCCCTGGGTATACTACTCCGGCAATTCACGAACGTGCTTGTGATCATCCTCATCATCGCGGCGGTCATTGCGTTTGTTGCCGGCGAACGGATCGACACAATCGCCATTTTGATCGTGATCCTGTTGAACGGTATTTTGGGATTTGTGCAGGAATGGCGGGCTGAAAACGTCTTGCAATCGCTGCGCAACATGATGTCGCCCGAAGCCACAGTGTTGCGCGATGGTCGCCAGATGATCATCCCTGCGCGTGATCTGGTCCCCGGCGATCTGATTATCATCGCCGCAGGTGACCGGGTGCCCGCCGATGCGGACGTTCTGGAACAAACAGCCCTTTCTGCGGATGAAAGCGCGCTGACGGGGGAATCCATGCCTGTGGGCAAGGACGGCAACGCCCCCGCAATTTTCATGGGTACGAATATCGTTGAGGGGCGCGGCATCGGCCGGGTTACTGCAATCGGAACCAAGACGCGCTTTGGGCAGATCGCGGTACTGACAGGGTCAGTCGATCATCGCCAAACCCATTTGCAGCGCCAATTGGGACAGCTTGCCACACAATTGGGCATCGTCGCACTGCTCATTGCCGTATTCATTATGGGACTGGGCATCATCAGCGGGCGACCGATGGCCGAGATGTTCATGACGGGCATCTCGTTGGCCGTTGCGATGGTGCCAGAGGGGTTACCGGCCGTCGTTACAATCACGATTGCGCTTGGGGCCGCTGCGCTGGTTCGGCAAAATGCACTGACCCGTCGTTTGCAGGCGGTTGAAACCTTGGGTGCGGCCTCGGTCATCTGCACCGACAAAACCGGCACGCTGACGGAAAACAAGATGACAGCGACCGAGATATGGACGCCGCAAGGCAGCTACAGCGTGTCCGGCACCGGCTACGATCCGTCAGGGCATATTGCCATGGATGGGGAAAAGCGGCGGGCCTCAAACGATCCGGTGCTGGCGGCACTGCTTGAGGTTTGCACAGGCTGCAACCATGCAAACCTTCATCGCGACGCCGGTGACTGGACAATGATCGGAAGTCCAACAGAAGGTGCGCTCATCACACTCGCTTACAAAGGCTGGGCGCCCCTGCCCGACCCTGCCGACATCATTGCCGAAAACCCGTTTAACAGTGATGCCAAGCGAATGAGCGTTCTGCGCGACACACCAGACGGCCCCAAGGTGATGACAAAAGGGGCGCCTGAACGCCTTCGTGACCTTTGCACGGCAATTGCAGGCGCAAAGGGCCCCGCGCCCATGACAGATGACAGTCGCGCAAGGATCGAGGCCGCATACACCGCGATGGCGGCAAACGGGCAGCGCGTCATCGCACTTGCCGCCAGCCCAGCACCCACCCGGGCACTCCGCGAAGATTCCCTGGTTTTTTTGGGCCTGGTCGGCATCATCGACCCACCTCGACCAGAGGTCGCCGCCGCCGTCACGCAGGCAAGTGCTGCAGGCGCGCGGATCATCATGATCACGGGCGATAGCCCTGTCACTGCCAAAGCCATTGCAGAGGCGATCGGCCTAAAGCCGCAATCGGTCATCACACATGACGAGTTGCACAGGATGTCCGAAATCGAATTGTCGCAAGCCTTGGACAACGACATGTTGATCGCGCGCGCAGAACCGGCTGACAAAATGCGCATTGTGTCACACCTGCAAGACAAAGGTCTGATCGTCGCTATGACCGGTGACGGGGTCAACGATGCGCCGGCGCTGGAACAGGCCGATATCGGCATTGCAATGGGAATCCGGGGCACGGATGTGGCCAAAGATGCCTCTGATCTGGTGCTTTTGGACGACAACTTTGCCACCATCATCGCCGCGATCCGCGAAGGGCGGCGGCAGTTTGACAACTTGCGGAAATTCGTCCGCTATCTGCTGTCGTCAAACGCAGGCGAGGTGGTGGCCCTTGTCATCAACATCATCATCGGCGGGCCACTGATTTTTTTGGCGACGCAAATTCTATGGATGAATCTGATCACCGATGGCCTCACCGCAGTCGCGCTGGGACTGGAGAAGCCTGAAAAGGGACAGATGCAAGAACCGCCAAGACCCATGAACGCACCTATTCTGGGTTGGTCTGGTGTGGCCCTTATTGCGGCATTTGGGCTCTATACCGGTTTGTCCAGCTTGTGGATTTTCTGGAGCTTGCTTGCGGTCGATGAAACGCTCGCGCGCACGGCGGCCTTTACCGCGATGGTGGTCTTTGAAAAGTTTAGTGTCTTCGCGTTTCGGTCACTGCGCGCGCCATGCAGCAGGATCGGCTGGGCCAGCAACCGGTTCCTGCTGTTGGCGCTTTTTGTGACGTTGAGCGCACAAGTTGTCGCAGTTTACTGGTCGCCGCTGCAAACGTTGCTGCATACCACCGCCTTGAGCTGGGCCGAGTGGCAGATAATCGGACTTTTCACATTGCCGCTGATCATCCTGCCAGAGTTATTCAAGATGATCAGGGAGAGGGTCAATGACACTTGAACATGGGCACAGGCCTGATGAAATTGCCGCACGCCTTGACGCGCAAACCGACAGCGGGCGACTGCGTGATGCGATCTTTGGTGGGATCGATGGGACAGTAACCACCTTTGCGATTGTCGCAGGGGTACAAGGGGCCGGATTGCCCGCTGGTGTTGTCGTGGCGTTGGGTTTGGCAAATGTGCTCGCGGATGGGTTTTCCATGGCGGCCGGCAACTATGCCGGAACCAAGGCAGTTGCGGATGACAGACGCAGGCTGTGGCAGGTCGAAGAACGTCACATCCGCGAAGATCCCAAGGGTGAGAGAGAAGAGTTGAAACAGATCCTCGCGCGCAAGGGGCTGCGCGGGCGTGTGCTTACAGAGGCGGCAGAGATGATCAGCAGTGACAACAACCAATGGATTGCGCTGATGATGGCCGAAGAATACGGATTGCCATCCGTGGAAGCACGGCCAGCTCAGGCCGCTGCGGTGATCTTTGTGGCTTTCGTGGTAGCGGGCATGTTGCCGCTCATACCTTATTTGGTCGGAATGACGCCTGCCTTTGTGTGGTCGACCGGAATGGCCGGGCTGACATTCCTGGCCATCGGCGCAATCAAGTCGCGCTGGTCACTGGCCCCTTGGTGGCGGTCAGCTTTGGAAACCTTGCTGATCGGCGGCGCTGCGGCGGCGCTGGCTTTTGCCGTGGGGCACATGTTCCATCCTTGATCATTTTGCCGACAAGACCTTGGGCCGCGCCCTGTGAGCCGAAATCTTATCCGGTTAGATACTTGTCATCATTTCCGTCGTGACAGTTTATCCAAAAAAAATGGTTGCGGCGATCACGAGGAAAAAGGCCCCAACCCAAGCAGCGCGACAGTAGGTCTCAAACCGATCAATGGCGATTAAAGCCACATCATACCCGGCAATGCGACATGTCTGATGATCAGCGGATGCACAGCAACCCAAGCAAAGACGACCACGCCGGCAGGTCCGCGATTTTCTTGCTCACAATGCTAGACGACCATGATCTCGGCCAAATGTGAGGGCAGGTCGTCCAGCGACGACTGCGTTAAATCCTTTGGCATGTCGGCGTGCAAAACTTCATGCAGCGGCCCCGAAAGTTTCTTGCGCAATACACCCAGCATCGCAGGTGGTGCTACCAGGATCAGGCGCTGAAATTGGTTTGCGCGTAAAGACACTTCAAGAAATCGGATGATATCATCGGCAAAGGCCGCCATCGCCTGTCCCTTCAGGTCCGGGTCCGAGATGCCGCCGCGGTTTGGCCCGACAGATGCCGCCGTCATGCCCGGCGCATCGGAAAGCTCTGGCATCGGCGGCGCAGCAACGCCTGTCGCACTTTGGCCATACACCCCTTTTCCGGGGCCATCATTCACGGCGATACGGATGGCTGACGCATTGGTCAACACAATCCAGGTCCGATGCGGTTTCACGAGATCCCTCCATTGTCGCGTGCTCTCTGTCTACATTTGCGTTCAGGACCGGCGCTTGATTTTTCTCAATATCCGGGGTCACATTTGCTGTTACGGGCAAGGCGGGATGGGACGTCGGTAATGGCAGATCAAAAACGCGACGCGCTGTTGTTCAGGGCAATGCTGGATACGATGCCAGACGCCGTTCTAATCAGCGATGCCCAGGGCATTATCACCCGTGCAAATCGTGCTGTCGGAAAGGTCTTTGGCCACGATCCGCAAAGTCTGATGGGCACCAGCATAAATGCGCTGATGCCTGAGGCGCTCGCAGAACGGCATGACGGGTTCATGCATAGCTATCTGCAAACAGGCAAGGCGCGGATTATCGGGCGCGGGCGGGCGGTCGAAGGGCTTCGCCGGGATGGTACGACCTTTCCCTTGCATCTGTCGATCGGGCGGGCAGAGCATGATGGTGTCATGTACTTTGTCGCTATTTTGCATGACCTCAGCAAAAGGATCGCGGCAGAAGAGGCTTTTGCCCGCTCAGCCCGCCTGGATGCAATCGGTCAGATGACTGGCGGGATTAGTCATGACTTCAGCAATATCCTGACGGTCGTGATAGGAAACCTTGAATTGCTGGAGGCACAAATTGACGGCGAAGGGCAACAGGCCATGTTGCGGGATGCGCTGGAGGCGGCTGAACTAGGTGCAGAGTTGACGGCAGGCTTGGGGGCTTTCGCGCATAAATCCTCCACACATTGCGACACGATCGATATCAACGGGGCTTGCAACGCTGCGCTATCGTTGATCAAGCGCACCTTTGATCCACAATACAAGATTTCAGTAGAGTTGACTGACCCGCTTCCGGCGGTATTGGCTGACACAACACAATTGCAATCGGCGCTGATCAATATCGCCCTGAATGCCCGTGATGCGATGCCCGAAGGTGGTCAGTTGATCATTCGTACCGAAGTCATCGTCATTGACGATGACTACATCGCGCAAGAGCTTGATGTGGCAGAAGGTCTATATGTCCGCATCTCCGTCACAGATACCGGTCGCGGCATGGGTCCGGATACGCAAAAACGGGTGTTTGAGCCTTTTTTTACCACTAAGCCAAGTGGTCACGGGACGGGGTTCGGCCTTGCCATGGTCTATGGGTTCGTTCGTCAATGCGGTGGCCATGTGACCATCTATAGCGAGATCGGCCATGGGACGACGATCGCCATGTATTTTCCAGTTATCGATGTCGTGCCGCCCGAAACGAGCACATTTCCCCAAATCGAGGCCAGAAGCATCGCAAGCGGGCATACCGTGCTCGTGGTGGAGGACAATCCGCAGGTACGCAAACTTACTGCAGAACGGCTCAAGGAACTTGGCTATGGCGTGCGCGAAGCAGAACGCGGCGATGTCGCCGCGGAGATGTTGCAGCTGGATGAGGGTATTGATGCGGTTTTCACCGATCTTGTTATGCCCGGTGAACTAGACGGTCTGGCGCTGGCCCGGCACATTGTTGCAAGTTATCCCAACATCCGGATCCTCCTTACGTCGGGCTATGCCGAAGACATCCTGAGCAGGCATCATGAGGATGTCGTGCATCACATCCTGCGCAAGCCCTATCGTCAGTCCGAACTTGCCAAGGCGCTCGCAGCGCTGTTCGATGACGGCTGAGTGTCGGCGCATCGCACGACGTTGCAGGTGAACGAATAACCGATGCCGCGGATCGTGGAAATCAACCTGGGTGAGGCTGGATTGCGTTCAATCTTTTTGCGCAATCGCGCAATCTGGTTGTCGATGGTTCGGTCCAAAGGGGCATAACAGTGCCCGCCGGTCATGTCCAAAAGCTGTTCGCGTGACAGCACCCGCTTTGGATGGGTCAGAAAGACCTGCAATAGCTTGAATTCACCGCTTGTCAGATCAAGCGGGGCTCCGTCACGGTCATGAAGCTTCATCTCAGCGGGGATTGCGACCATGTCATCAAATCGCCATGCCGGGCTGGGGCCTGTCGATATCTGAGGCGTGACCTCACCACCCGCACGGCGCAGTACTGATTTGATCCGCGCCACCACCTCGCGCAGATGGAAAGGCTTGGTGATGTAGTCATCTGCCCCGATCTCAAGCCCGACAACGCGGTCAATCACGTCGTCTTTGGCGGTGACCATGATAATGGGCACTGACGAGACTTTGCGAACGGATCGCGCCACATCCAGCCCGTCATCCTTACCCAGATCTAAGTCCAGGGTGATCAGGTCAAAAGATCCGGTTGCCAGTGCCGAGAGCGTCGCGGCTTTATCGCCGGCCTCGCGGACGACGAAGCCTTCGGCCTCAAAGCATCGGCGCAACAACGTTCTGATCTTTGGGTCGTCATCGACGACCAGAATGACGGCATCTTTCACGATGTATCTTTGCCCCCTTGCCACCCAGAGCATCTAGGGGATGCACCCTGCAAATACTAACTGATCCACGCGACTGATACAATTTGATACAATCCGATACATTCAGCCGCGCATGACAGATACATCTGTCACCCAGTTTCCCCTGAGCGAACAGAGAGGAAGCTACCATGTATGTGACCGCGACACAGATTGCCGACGCCGTCCTGAAGACCAAAGCCACGCGGCCCAATATCACTCGAAACCGCACAATCACCATCAAACCAGGCAAACATCTTTTTCTCGAAGGTGACCCGGCCAGTAGGATTTATGAGGTCGCCAGCGGTGTGCTGCGTCTCACGCGGATCATGGAAGATGGGCGCCGGCAGGTCATCGCCTTCGGCTATCCTGGTGACACGGTGGGTTTCCCAAGCGACGGGCTTTACCATACGGACTGCGATGCACTGGTTCCCACAACGCTGGTTGTGCACCACCGCAGCAAGCTTGAGGCACCTCATGCCGACCCAGCCTTGCATCAGCGACTTCTTAGGGCGGCCCTGCGGGAAATCAGCGCCATGCAGGACCATTTCATGATGTTGGGCCGCAAATCGTCAGTCGAAAAGCTTGCCTCGTTTCTTGAGGTCCTGACCGCCCGCGTGGGCGAGCCGTTGGGCGACTTCAACCAGGTCACCTTGCCCATGACCCGGGCCGACATCGCGGATTTTCTGGGACTGACAACCGAAACCGTTAGCCGCACTTTCACCCAACTCCGCAAATCACGGATCATTGCGATCGATCATGTCAACAAGATCATCATTCTCAAGCCGATCGCGTTGCGCAGTATTGCCCAGGGCAATGACGACTGACGGCCCTGATCTGCCGGGTTGCGCGCATCATCATGCGGCCCCGGCATTTTTCAGTCTTCGACCGGTGTTTGCATGTCGAGTTCCAGTGCCGGATCCGGATCGGTGATGAACACCGACAAAAGCCCAGCCGTCATGGCACCGACGCCCAATAAAACAAGTGTGTAGTTGACCACCCACCCAACAAAGGGAACGAAGTTCAGAACCGCAATCACAGTGATCGCGGCAGCGACAATCACCAGCTTCACTAAAAGGGTTGGATCTGCCGGACCATCAAATGCGATCAGCACCCGTCGCGCGACGGCGTAAGCGGCAAGCAGATAGCCCAACGTCCAAGCAACAATGATGAACAGCATGGCGAAAGGCACAAATGGCAACCCAATGACGGTCAGCGCTGTCACCGGCACCATGCCGAATAACGCAGACAACCCAACGATCCCTAACAAAAAAGTCTGTAAAGGTTGACGCGTGATGCGTCGGCGCATCTTTTCGACCCGCGCGGGCACAAAAGTCAAAAAGGTCGCGGCGAGGACAAGCAAAAATATCGCCGAGATCAAAAACGCGGAAAAGAATGACAGCCAAGTTGGCAATGCAGGCATGTCCACACCATCCCAATTTCGGTCCAACTGTTCGAGAAAGGCCCGATTGTCCCAATCCTCTCTCGTAATGCGTGCCTCTGGGATCACCCGCTCTGGCACGGTCTGATTATCTTCCATGACGAGTGTCAGAGTGCCATCAATGCGTGCTTCTGGCCCGAAAGTCAGCGTTTCAGCGACAATCCATGCATCACCAGAGATCGGCGCATTCAGGTGGACGGTGGCACCAAAGGCAGTCAACGCACCCGCAACCGGCCCTTCTATCGTCAGGCTCCGCCCGAAAAAGCGCAGGTTGCCTTCGGTCAGGGCGTCGGCGGTGCTGCGCACGCTGAAACCGGCCGCGGTAATGTCTTCGCCAACGGGCGCGTCAATACTGACCGAACTGCCTGCAGCATAGATGTCGCCGCCAGTCTGCGTACTGATATCTACGTCATAGCCTGCGGCATGCACATCACCGCTGGTGCTGCCAGAGGTTGTCACGACACTGCCCGCCGCAAAGACATCGCCGGTGGCCGAAAGACTTTCGGTCACGGCGTCACCTGCCAGATAGGTGTCGCCGCCATGGATGCGGCTGGCCGTCTCGGCCATTGCCTGTGCAGAGGCCAAGATCAGGCCGGTTGCCGCAAGAACGCATAAATGTCGCATGATGGGCTCCTTCGCAAAAGTCACGATCCCCCCGTGCTAGGACATCCTGCGCGACCCGCGATTGAGCAATGTCAAAACCCCCATCACTGCGACCCACTAAACAAAAACTGACGCGATGACGCGTCGTCAGAAACGGAGACTTGATATGCAAACAAACCTCCCTCCTCGCCTATCAAAGGGACGTGATCCGCAGCCCTTCTTTGAACAGCTGCAGCAAGAGATGGAGCAGCTTTTTGACCGCTTCCGTGGATACCCGCCGACGGCGGGTGGATTTTTTGGAGATCGGCCGAGCCCCGTAATTGATATGGCTGAAACGGATGAAGTTGTTGAAGTAACTGCAGAAATTCCTGGTGTAGCCTCTGCCGATCTGGATGTGACGCTAAATGGCGATTTGTTGATGATCAAAGGCGAGAAGTCTGACGAACGGACTAAGGAAGACAAGAACTATCACCTGCATGAACGCAGCTACGGCAGCTTCAGTCGTCAGATCCCGCTTGGCTTTACACCCGACGATGATGCCATCACGGCGAAATTCAGCGATGGAGTGTTGAAACTGACGATCGCAAAACCGCCTGCAGCAAAATCGCAAAACCGCAAGATCGCCATCAGCGAAAAGTAGTATGGCCTGCGCCCGGCTGCAATCCGGGCGCCGCACAGAAAGGAGTGTTCGAATGACCCTGCGCACCATTCTTGTTTGCCTGACCAGCACGACATCAGCTGACCAATTGCTGAAATCAGCGGCTGTTTTGGCGCGACGCGACAATGCTCATCTGATCGGCTTTTATGTGACGGAATCGCTGGTCGTTTATCCCGGCATCGCGATGCACGTTCCAGAGGTCAGTTTTCAGGATTTCCTGTCCAGCCAACGCGCCCATGCGGCAGAGGTCAAGGCGATCTTTGACACACATATCCAGGCCGAGACATTCCCTGCAGAATGGCGCCAGGTCAGTAGTGAAAGCGGCTTTTTAGCAGATAGCATCATTGCCAATGCGCGCAGCGTTGATCTGGTTGTGATGCCGCAGGAGGATGATGGAGAAGATCGCCCGTTGATCAATAACCTGACCGAGCGTGTGATAAAGGAATGCGGACGACCGGTCCTGGTAGTCCCGCAGGACTATACTGCCGAAAAACTTGGTGAGGATGTCCTGGTGGGATGGAGCGACACGCGCGAAGCCACCCGTGCTGTCCATGACTTGATGGATGTGGCGACAACAGACGCGAAAATCCGTGTGCTGCGCATTGGTAAACCTCCTGGCAACACGCTGGCAGACCATGCGGCCAATGACATGGCCACTGCAGTTGCCCGGCACGGGCCAAAGGTCGAAATCGTTCATCGCGACAAAGATGGCGCCAAGGTTGCTGATGTTCTGGGCCAAGAAGCCTTTGAGATGGGGGCCGACATGCTGGCGACTGGGGCCTTCGGGCATTCACGGGTCTATGACTTTGTGATCGGCGCTGCGACGCGTGTCCTGCTAAGAGACGCAAAACTTCCGGTTCTCTTCTCAAAATAGGCAGTGGAAACTTTTTCAGATCAGATGGCAATCTATGTGCCTCCGGGTCAGGTCTGAGCCGCCGGCAAGCCGTTCAACATGCGAAATCGATCCAGATTGCGAAGATCGCAGGCATTTGTCGCAACAAGGCGTTCATCGATCTTCAAGACAGCGGTCAAATTGCCATTTGGCGGCAACCACGCAGCCTGTGGGCAGGACAACAACAGTCTTTGCTCGCAAGGGCAATTCGCATTGCGTGTGGCATATGCGGCGCACGCCGCCGCATCAGTTCGTCAAGACAGCCAGCTTGCGCACCAGTGCATCGCGTTCCTCAATCAGATCGAGAACAAGTGCGACACCGGCCACATTCAAACCCAGATCGCGCATTAATCTGGCCGCTTTGCGTGTGCGGGCGATGTGGGGGGCCGTAAATTCCCACTCCGGGGCTCGTTGGGTCACGGGTGTCACAACGCCGTGTTCGACAAGTCTGACGACAAGATCGGCGTTTGCGTCGCAGAATACCGTCAATTCGGATAGCGTCAGCGTTTCAACGACATTAACGCGCGGGGTCCGGCGCTTGGCTTTTTTCATGGCATCATACTCCTAGTTTTGCGCGCGGATTGAACGGTTGTGCGCTGGCCAGTTGCTGATAAAGCTCACGTATCTTGGGTGAGAGTGTCGGAGGGTTCACAATATCAAGCTCGGCATACAGGTCGCCTTTCTGGGCTGCTGGCAGCCCCCTGCCGCGCAGTCGCAGTTTTTGACGCGGTCGCGCATTTGGCGGGATTTTAAGATCAACGGGACCGGTTGGCGTCGGCAAGCGGATCTTGCCCCCAAGCGCGGCCTCCCAAGGCGCGACGGGCAGCGTAACGAACAGATCGCGCCCGACAACGCGGTAGACAGGATGCGGTTGAAACGCGACCTCTATCAATAGGTCACCCCCACCTGCTCCCTGTCCTTGCAGGCGCAGGTGCTGGCCCGGCAGCACGCCCTTGGGGATCGCCAGGTCAATCTGACGGGTTTGTAGGGCCACATGGCCGCTCTCATCAATCTGCGGCATCTGCAAGGTCAGTGTCTTTCTTGCCCCGTTGATTGCCTCCTCCAACGACACCGGCACAATCGCGTGCTGGTCTGACTGGATGGGTCCACGGCCAAACCGCTGTCCAAAGAAGTCCCGAAACATCTCTGGGTTCAGATCACGCTCATCAAAGGCAAAGCCGCCTTGCCGTGGTGTGTCGGTGAATGGGTCAGCCCGCGGCTGGTCCCAATTCGCGCCATGGCGGTCATAGGCTGCGCGTTTTTGTGGATCGCTGAGAACCTCGTAGGCGACCCTTGCCGCCTTGAATTTTGCCTCAGCTTCGGGGCCGGGGTTCACATCGGGATGATACTTGCGCGCCATCTTGCGATAAGCGCGCTTGATGTCATCGGCAGAAGCATCGGTCCGTACGCCAAGTGCCTGGTAGTGTGCTGTGTCCACCATCGCAGTTGTCTTTTGCTGTGTTTGTTTGCAGCGTGCCTGATCCACACAAAGCGGGATTGACTAATCTCAATGCCGTGCGGTGCTGCAGATTCACGCCGGTTACGGCTTGGCCGTGAAAGCCGATGCGAATTCGCCGGGTTTCTGACCTTTCAATGCATAATGTCAGAACTGCTGCCCAATGTAGAAGCTTTCCGCACAACAGGATCGCCAAGAGCCGCATGGATATCGGGCCCGTGCCACGTTTGACATGCGTGGTCGCCGCAATCAGTCGGGGACCTGGGCTCGGTAGTGGTCGCTGATTGCACCTGCGGTTGTCCACCAAACCGTATCCCCACCGTTTGCGAGAATATGCTGAAGCGCGCGTTCAAGGTGTTTAAGGCGATGCGGGTGCCCCATTAGATAGCCGTGCAGTGCGATGCCCATCACGAGCGGGCGATGGGTGCTTTCTTTGATCATCACGTCAAAGGCATCACAGATCATATCGGCAAATTCGGCCCCTTCACGCTTACGGCCGACAATCTGCGGAATGTCGTTCAACTCCTGTGGATATGGTACCGATAGAATCCGGCCTTTGCGGGTCTTCATCCAAACCGGCTGGTCGTCGTGGCACCAATCGAGCAAATACTCATAGCCCGCCTCATCAAGAAGATCCGGGGTGATCGGGCTTTGGCTGATCCATGGGCCCAACCAACCTTTGGGGCGCTTGCCGTGTTTTGCCATAAGCATGTCGGTGGCCTCGGAAATCAGCTGACGCTCCCCTTGCTCGTCAAGTATGCCTTGCCGCTCGGCATTGGTCCTTCCGTGTCCTGCAATCTCGTCACCTCTGGCACCAAATGCCTCGGCCAGTCCCGGCGCTTCGTCGTAGAGGTATGAATTGACCAGCGCTGTCGTTGGCACGCCCAGACGATCAAAGAGCTCCAGCATCCGCCAGGCACCGACGCGGTTTCCGTAATCGCGCCAGGCATAGTTCAGCACGTCCGGCTGCGGACCACCCGCAGCGAGCTCCGCGCCGAGCCCTTGTGCAAACGCGAAACATTCGAGGTTCATCCCAATATAAACCGCTAACCGGCGGCCACCTGGCCAATCGAAATCGGGCCGATCGGTAATCGCAGAATACGCGTAGCGGCCATGATGGGGCAGTTTGGGCATGTGTCTCTTTTCGTCCTATCGCGTTTAGCTGTCTCTTTGCTGGGTAGAGGAAAGAACCGCTCATTTATTTGTCAAATGCGAAGAATATCGGTCTTTTCTGCGGGCATTTCCGGTTTCGACGTCAGTTTGCATGCAAAACCTGCGCCGATTTTTCGTCCCGCCCAGCTGCGACCCTACGCTTTCACAAACGATAAAAATCAGAAATCTAAGGTTAGGGGAATTGAATATGGATCGTCGTAAGTTCGTGACAACTGCTGCCCTCGGGACGGGCGCCGCAGCGCTGGCTGCGCCCAGCGTCACCCGCGCGCAGACAATTAGCTGGAAGATGACAACTGCATTTCCGCCCGGTCAGCCATTCTACTCGACGGGTCCCGGCTCATTGACAGACTTCGCCGACCGGGTGCGCACCATGTCGGGTGGCGCACTTGATATTACCGTTTATCACGGTGGTGAACTGGTACCCGCATTCGAAGGCTTCGATGCCGTCCGGCAGGGAATCGTCGAGATGAATGGCTGGGTCAGCTATTTTGGGGCGGGTAAGGTACCTGCAGCCCAGTTCTTTGGTGCGGTTCCATTTGGCATGTCGACCCAAGGACAGAATGCCTGGTTCTATGTCGGCGACGGAATTGACTTGTGGAACGAGACCTATGAACCGCTTGGTCTTGTCGCGATGCCAGTTGGCGCCACTGGCGTACAGATGACCGGCTGGTTCAACAAGGAAATCAACTCTATCGAAGACATGGACGGTCTCAAGATGCGTATTCCTGGTCTTGCTGGCCGTGGATATGCACGGGTCGGTGTGGATGTCCAACTTCTTCCAGGCGGCGAGATTTTCCCGGCATTGGAACGCGGCGTGATTGATGCGGCAGAATGGGTTGGACCGGCACAGGACAAGATCCTTGGACTCAACACAGCTGCCAAATACTATTACACGACCGGCTGGCATGAACCGACCACCGTCACCGAGCTTGCCATAAACAAGGCGGCTTGGGACACGCTTGGCGATGAGCTTCAGGCGATCGTCTCAAACGCTGCTGCAGCATGTAACGTGATCTCGCACAGCTGGGCAGAGGCAAACAACGCTGCCGCATTGGAAGAGTTCCGGGCGGGCGGAACCGAGGTCCGTGTCTTGCCAGACGACGTGATCGCCGCGCTGAAGTCTGAAATGGGTCCGGTCTATGACGAACTCGCCGCCGAGGATGCGCAGTTCAAGAAGGTGATGGACAATTACTTCACCTTCAAAGAACAGCACGATATCTGGGCGTCCGCGTCCGAACAGGTTTGGCATTCGCAACTGCGCGACGCCTAGTCATCGCACGCAAGTGACGATGGGGGACCCGGTGCCGGGTCCCCCGATCTTTACACGACAGGAATACAAGGCCCATGACGAAAGCTCTCGCCTTTGCGGATTTCGTTGATCGAATGACGCGCGCTGTGTCTCACCTGGCGGCGCTCCTACTTCTAATCCTGATTTCGCTCGTCTTCTTTAACGTCTTCGGACGGTATGTCGTGGGTGCCAGCCCGGTCTGGGCGCAAGAACTTGAATGGCATCTGATGGCACCGATTGCGCTGTTGGGCATTACGGTTTTGATGCTTGAAAAAGGACATGTCCGCGTCGACATGCTTTTTGAGCGCTTGCCGCAGCGCGCACAGCACATGCTGGATATGTTCTCTATGCTCTGCGGTGCTGCGATCGCGGTTCTATTCATCAAGTATTCCGCTGGCTTCGTCGAAAGTGCCTGGTCGATCCGAGAAGGCTCGCCGGACCCTGGCGGTTTGCCCGCGCGTTATCTGGTGAAGGGAATGATCCCAGTGGCATTCGGGCTGTTCGCACTGCAATGCATGGCAAATGCAATTCGACATGCTGCAGCGCTGCGCGAAACAAGAGGCTGAGTGCATGGACGATATGCTCGCCATCTACATGATCATTGGCTTCATGTGCGCATTGCTCATCGGTATGCCGGTGGGTATCGGCATCGCCGTTGCAGGCTTCACTTTTGGCTGGATGGGATTTGGTGACTTCCTGTTCAACCTTGTTCCATCCCGCATCTACGGTGTGGTTACCAAATACGAATTCCTTGCCATTCCGCTGTTTGTCTACATGGGCGTGATGCTCGAAAAATCGCGGGTAGCCGAGGATATGCTTGAGGTCATTGGCCGTCTGTCCGGGCGGCTTAACGGCGGGATGGCCATCGCCCTTATCATCGTCGGTGTGCTCATGGGCGCATCTACCGGTATCGTGGGTGCAACTGTCGTGACGCTAACAATGCTGACTATGCCGGTCCTGTTGAAGCGGAACTACGATGGTGGCCTTTCCGCAGGCGCGATCTGCGCCAGTGGGACGCTTGGCCAGATCATCCCGCCCTCGCTTGTCCTGATCCTTTTGGCGGACATTATGGGGGAAAGCGTTGGGACCTTGTTTGCTGCGGCCATGTTGCCGGGTCTCATGCTCGCCGGCCTTTACATCAGCTTCATTCTGATACTGGGTCGTCTGAGGCCCGAACTGATGCCCCCCATCCCCGAAGAGGAGCGGGCCGAGATCCGTGGATGGGCGCTTGCCCGGAAGGCCATTTATGCACTGGCACCACCGCTTTTGCTGGTTGCGGGCGTCCTTGGCACCATTATTGGCGGTATTGCGGCACCGACCGAGGCGGCCGGCGTCGGTGCGGTTCTTTCCATCGTGATCGCGTTGGTCTATCGGCGTCTCACATTCAGCATGATCTGGAGTGCAGCACATTCCGCGCTGCGCATCTCTGCAATGATCTTCTTCATCTTGATCGCGGCTCAGGTCTTTTCGGTTGCGTTCCGTGGCCTGAATGGCGAGGATATCGTGCAGGACGCGCTGGCAGTTCTTCCTGGGGGCGAAACCGGGGCGCTTATTTTCCTTATGCTCATTCTCTTTGTTCTCGGTTTCTTCCTTGAATGGATTGAGATCAGCTACATCGCACTGCCGCTACTTGTGCCATTTTTCGTAGCATCCGGCGCCGATATGGTCTGGCTTGCTGCCTTGATCGCCTTGAACCTTCAGACGTCATTTCTAACGCCACCTTTCGGTTGGGCGTTGTTCTTTTTAAAGGGAGCTGCGCCACCGCAGGTCACGACTGCGATGATTTACAAGGGTGTATTGCCCTTTATTGCGATCCAGTTATTGGCTTTGATCATGCTGTTCAATTTCCCCGCGATCGCCACGTGGCTGCCAGAAGCGATTGGCTGGTAAAGCATGTGCGCCCCAGAGTTGATCAGGATCACGGCAGCGAAGACTGTACCTGCTTACGAAACGCTCAAAACCCCACGGCTTGTCCATCTTTTCTGGGGTCAGACGCGGCGGCATAGGCACCATTGTCGAGCTTTGTGATGAGTTGGGCACCACCAAACCCGAAGGCATTGTCCGGTGCCTCCAGATCAACCGCATGGCCCATATTGCGCAAGCTTTGCAATGTTGCTTCGGGGAACGTGGTTTCGCAGGCAACGTTCAGCCCACCGGCCACCCGCCAACGCGGCGCATCGACAGCCATCTGCACATCCTGATCCCACAATTGCGTTCGCAATGTCATTTGCAGATGCCCCTGCGCCTGCATCGGTCCACCCATGACGCCAAAGCTCATCAATGGTTGGCCCTGTCGTGTCAGGAATGCCGGAATGATCGTGTGAAACGGGCGTTTGCCGGGACCCACGCGGTTCTGGCTGTGCGGATCAAGCGAGAAACCGGCACCGCGGTTCTGCAGATGAATACCCGTGCCGGGCACCGTCACACCGGAGCCAAAGCCAGCGTAGTTGGATTGAATGAATGACACCATCATGCCTGATGCATCTGCGGCAGTCAGATAGACAGTGCCACGGCTGGGCGGTGCCCCGGTTTCAAAGTCGGTGGCATGGTCGGGATCAATCAACGCGGCTCGCGCGGCAAGATAGTCTGGATCAAGCATGTTTTCCGGCGTCACGCTGGTCATATAAGACAGATCACCGACATAAGCCTCTGCATCGCGCAGTGCGAGCTTCATCGCTTCGATCTGCAGATGCAAACCGCGTGGATCATCGGCATCCAAATCACGGATTGCGGTATGGTCCAGTATGCCCAGTGCCATTAGACCTGCGATCCCCTGACCATTGGGTGGGATTTCATGCAGGGTGACATCATCGAAGTCGTGCTTGATCGTGCCGCACCAGTCCGCGGTGTGTTCGGCCAGGTCAGACAGGCGCATCGCCCCACCATGTTCCTTGGCAAAGGCTTCGATCTTTTCCGCCAATTCGCCTTCGTAAAACGCGCGACCGTTGCTATCCGCGATAAGCTGTAGGCTACGCGCCATATCCGCATTGCGATATATTTCCCCCGCCAAAGGGGCCCGCCCCTGCGCCAGGAAGTTTGCCGCAAATCCCGGTTGATCGGCCAGCCGCGCCCCGCCAAGTGCCCAAAGCTTCGCGATAATGGGTGATACGGGGAAACCGTCGGCGGCATAGCGTATCGCGGGCACGAACAATTCCGCAAACGGGAGTTTGCCGAACTTTTCCGATAATGCGACCCAGCCCGAAACCGCGCCCGGTACGGTTACGCTATCCCAGCCATGAAACGGCATCGTGTCGTGTTCCTGAAAGTAGTCGGGCGTCCAGGCTGCGGGAGCACGGCCTGACGCGTTCAGACCGTGAAGCGCCGTACCATCCCACAATATGCAAAACGCATCCGAACCAAGACCGTTGCCTGTCGGCTCTACCACAGTCAGCGCGATAGCCGTCGCGATTGCGGCATCAACGGCATTTCCGCCTTGCGCCAGCATCGCCAAACCCGCCTGTGCGGCAAGCGGTTGGCTGGTACTGACCACATTATTCGCAACAACCGATGAGCGGCGCGACGGGTAGTCATGATAGGCACGGAGTTGCATGAAGTATCCCTCTGATCAGGTCGGTGGCGTAGCATGAGATTGAGACACAATCCCGTTTTCCGCCATCTGGTGTTCTCTTTCCGTAATTGCAGCGTCGAGCGGTGTGCGGTCCAGCATGCCTGAGAAGTTGTCGCAAGTCGGCATGGCCGCGCGGAACATCGCAAACCTTTCCTCTGAGACAGCAAGCAACCGTCGCAATTCAGCCAGAGGATCGGCGTGATCGTCCACACGCAGGTCAAGCGCTGGGTAAGGTTGACCCTCGTGCACCAAGACGGCCGCCGCCTGCCGTCCACGTTTGTCGCCGCCTGCACGTTCACCGGCTTCCATCGCGGACAAAAGGCGCTCTGCCAGGGTCACACCCGCCGCATCGTGCCAAGCTTGCAACATCTTTTCGATCACCGCGGGCCCAGTCAGCATATTGCCCGCAATTGATACGTCGCTGTCGTGGCAATGCCCGGCCCAGGGGACGCAGTCCGCCCCGGTATGCTGTGCGATCTGGCCGTTCGGGGCGATCATATGGGCCTGCCGATTGGCCTGACCTTTATCGCGCGCAACAAGATCCGCAAGGATGGTTTCTGGTTCTTCGCCTCCATCAAGACGCGGCAATCCCTCAACGCCCCACAGCGGATTGATGAAGGCCTGACTGGCAAATGCAGAACGCGCCGACACGTAAGGCACCAATGCACCACATGCAAAAAATCGGCTTGCGACCGCTATCCCGACCGCGCCAGTCGCGGGGTCTCTGGCGATGATGGAAAAGGTCATATCTGTCCTTCCTGTCCCGGCTATCCGACGCCGTCGCGGGCGGTATGTTCTGCATGACCCGCCTCATTCGCTTCACACAATGGACAAGTACCTAACCGCATCTTGTTAAAGACATATGCCTACTTTTTAGGCAAAAAACTGGATTTTTGTGAACCAAAGTGTAATTGGTACATTAATATGTTCAAACAGGAAAAAAAGCCTCTAACTTTTTTTAGGGAAGGCGCGAACCGCACTTTAGGGGAATTTACGTCGCGCAATGAACAGGGGGCCATCTGCCGGTGCCGCTGCTGGAAATAGAAAATCTGACTGTATCGCTTGTGCAAGATGGTGTTGAAACGCCACTCGTGCGCGGGGTTTCGTTCAGTGTCGACCAGGGCGAGGTACTTGCTTTGGTCGGCGAAAGCGGGTCGGGAAAATCGGTATCGTCGCTGGCTGTTATGGGGCTTTTGGGCAAAGCGCTACGCGCAACGTCGGGATCGATCATTTTTGAGGGGCGCGATCTGACTACGCTGGAGCCCGAAACGCTCCGCCAGTTGCGGGGCCGCGACATATCAATGGTGTTTCAAGAGCCGATGACGTCACTGAACCCTGTGCGCAGCATTGGGTCTCAGATCATCGAAAGCATCGAAGAAAATCTTGGCCTCAGCAGGTCAGCGGCCCGTGCAAGGGCCATTGATCTTCTAAAGGAAGTCGGTGTCGCGGATGCAGAACGACGTCTCAAGCAATATCCCCATCATTTTTCAGGTGGCATGCGCCAGCGCGTGATGATTGCCATCGCATTGGCTGCCGAGCCCAAGTTGATCATAGCCGATGAACCGACAACAGCACTTGATGTGACTATCCAGGCGCAAATCCTCGACTTGATGGCCCGGATTTGCCGTGAGCATAACACCGCCCTGATCCTGATCACGCATAATCTTGGCATCGTTGCGCGCTATGCGCAGCGGGTGAATGTGATGTATGGCGGACGGATCGTTGAGACCGGGACAGCGCGGGCGGTCTACAACACACCACGCCACCCCTACAGCGAAGGTTTGTTGCAATCAGTTCCGCGACTGGATCAAGATCGCAGCATCCCGCTGAAACCGATCCAAGGCGCCCCTGCCGACCCATTCACACCGATTGCCGGGTGCCGGTTCCACCCCCGCTGTCCTTATGCGGCCGAGCCGTGCCGACACGAGGTACCCCCGTTTCAGGACGGTCTGGCTTGCCACTTTCCGTTGAGCATTGATGCGCGGGAGGCAGTGTAATGACGGCCCTTTTGCGGATCGAGGATTTGTCGGTTCACTTCCCGGTGCGCAAGGGTCTTTTGCAGCGACAGGTCGCCGAGGTGCGGGCTGTAGAGGGTGTGACACTTTCGCTGGCGCGCGGGGAGGCTTTTGGTCTTGTGGGGGAGTCAGGCTGTGGCAAGACCACATTGGCACGCACGGTATTGCGGCTTGTCGATCCAACATCCGGTACAATCTGGTTTGATGGCAAGAATGTCAGTGGCCTGCGCGGCAAAGCGCTTGCACCTTACCGCAAACAGGTCGCAGCAATCTTTCAGGACCCATTTTCGTCCCTCAACCCACGGATGACCAGCGGGCAGATCCTGTCCGAAGTGCTTTATGTGCACCGATATGACGGCAGCATACCAGACCGCGTGACCGAGCTTTTGTCGCTTTGCGGGCTGGCGCCCCGGTTTGCGGATCTTTACCCCCACGAAATGTCGGGCGGTCAACGGCAACGCGTCGGGATCGCCAGGGCGCTGGCGCTTGATCCTGAACTTATCGTCTGTGACGAAGCGGTCAGCGCGCTTGACGTGTCCATCCAGGCGCAAATCATCAATCTGCTTGAGGAGTTGCGCGCGAAGTTTGGCCTGACCTACCTCTTCATCGGCCACGATTTGTCCGTGGTCCGGCATTTATGCGATCGGCTGGCCGTTATGTATCTGGGCCGGATCATGGAAAGCGGCACGTCAGAGAACATCTTTTCCAGCCCGCGCCATCCTTACACCAAAGCACTGATTGATGCGGTGCCGGCCCCTGACCCGGATGGTGAAGTGTTGCGCGAACATGTGGCGCTTGCGGGAGAAATTCCAAGCCCGCTGGACCCGCCAAGTGGCTGTGTATTCCACACAAGGTGCCCGATTGCGATGGCGCATTGCCGCGACGAGGTGCCCGCGCTGGCGCAACTGGAATTGCAACATCACGCGGCCTGTTTCGCAATCGAGAAGGAAGACAAGAACGCGGATCAAATGATCCGCGCGCAATAATGACACCAAAAAACTGCAAGGGAGATCTAAAATGACAAATGACGATGACCTAATCAGAAAAGCGCAGGCGGAACTAAAAGACGCTTATGATTTCGACCCGCGCGATCCTTTGTTTGGGCTGAGCCGCGACCAGATGAGCGGCGCAAAACTGTCGCGACGCACAACGTTGCGGCTGCTGGCGGCAGGCGGTGCGTTGACGATGGGCCAGCTGCTGCCCGGCCTGCGGGCGACCCCGGCCATGGCGGCGGGCCATGGCGGTGGCGAATTGCGCTGTGCCTGGGCAGGCGTTTCAGAAATCGTGACGCTTGACCCAGCCCGGATCGGCCAGGTGCTGCAGTTTCAGATTGCGTCAAACGTGATGTCCGGCTTGATGCACATTAACAATGATCTGGTCGCCGAAGGTGATCTGGCTGAAACTTGGGAAATCTCACAGGACGGTCTGATCTATACGATCAAACTGCGCGAAGGTGTGACCTTCCATAACGGTGACGCCTTTACGGCGGATGACGTCATTTACACCTTTGAACGCTCCAGCGATCCCGAACAATCGATCCACAGCCGAGTGATCGCGAATGTCGCGTCGCTTGAGAAGCTGAATGATTTCGAGGTCAAATTCACCCTGGCCCAGCCGCAGGCGTCATTCATGACCAAGGCGCTGGAACGGGCATCTGGTCGTGCGATGACGATCGTGTCACGGGGTGCGCTCGAAGAAATGGGGCCTGCGCAATACGGTCTGACACCTATTGGCACAGGTCCATTCCGCATCACCGAACACCAGCTTGGCGGTCCTGTCATTCTCGAAAAGTTCGAAAATTACTTTGATCCAGAACGGCCCAAGTTGGACAAAATCACAATTACTCCGGTTGATGGCACAGAGCCGTTGGCGGCTGCCCTTGAGGCCGGCGATATCGATTACATCGGCGGCAATGCCGTCCCTAGTGAGTTGGTGGAACGGTTCCAGGCCAATCCGGACCTGTCTGTCGACATCAAACCTGGGCCAGGATTTCAGTCTGTGTGGATGAACCCATGGCACGAGGCAATGCGGGTTGAGGACTTCAACAAACCGCTGGAGACTTTGAAGACAGAAAACGGGTTCAAGGTGCGTCTGGCCCTGGCAAAGGCGCTCGACCGCGATCTTTTCGTGCAGCAGGCGCTGTTTGGGAATGGTGTGCCGGCTCATGGCTCCATCAACGCAGCGATGGGCTTTTACTATGACGACACGCTCGCCGACAGCTCAGAACAGGCGTTCGACCCTGAGGGCGCACAACAATTGATGGCCGAAGCCGGCTATCCGGGTGGCGAAGGTTTTCCAACGCTCAAGTTGCAGACGACGCCGAACACACGCCGGGCCGGCCTTGTCGTCGCAAACATATATAAGCAGGTGCTCGGCATCACGGTCGAGGTTGATCCACAGGAATTCTCGGTCGGGATCGAGCAGTTCAACAAGATGGATTACGATCTCCGCCTTGGCGGATCCGGTGGTGACTACGACCCCGATGATGGTTTGGTCGACTGGATGCAAACAAGTTCCAAGTTCAATGGCCCCGATAGGGACAAAGACATTTATCCCTTTGGATTCTGGAGCGAGGCCGAGGCCGATGCTTTGATCGATCAGCAAGCCGTTACCGCAACGCCTGATGCGCGGCGCGAACTGGTGTTACAGGCTAACAAGATCACGTCTGACAAAGTTTGTTGTGGCTTCTTGTTCCACCCGGTCGACGTATTAGTGCATTCAAGCCGCGTCAATGTGCCAGCCGAAGGTCGCATTCCGGGCTTGCACGATTTTGACCGCATCACGCTAACCTGAACCAATAGGAAAGAGGCGGGCCGCAAGGCCCGTCTGCACGCTTATGCTAGGCTATATTCTCAGACGATTGGTCGGCGCGCTGCTGGTGATGTTGGCTGTGTCCACGCTGGTCTTCTTTATGATCCGGCTGGTGCCGGGTGACCCGATCGCGGCTATGCTCGCCGATGCTGGCAGTGAAGAGGCGCGCGCGGCAATGATCCGGCGTCTGGGCCTCGACCAGCCGGTCATTGTGCAATTCGGCTACTGGTTCAGCAACATGCTGCAGGGCGATCTGGGTAATTCGATCTATGGTTCGAACCAACCGGTGATGACCATCTTGCGCGAGGCACTGCCACGCACCCTGTCATTGGCCTTCATTTCATTTGTCATCGCGATTATCATCGCCGTCCCTGCCGGGATCATTGCGGCAACCCGCAAAAATTCTGCTGCAGATGTCGGCGTCTCGTTCTTTGCATTTCTTGGCCTGTCCATGCCGGATTTTTGGCTGGCGATCATCCTGATCATCATCTTTGCAGCCAATCTGCAATGGCTACCTGCCATTGGGTATGCCCCGCTGTCTGACGGGTTCTGGCCGTGGCTAAGCCATTTGATCCTGCCTGGTATCGCCATTGGAACGGGCTTTTCGGCCATCATTGCACGTATGATCCGGTCATCAATGCTTGAAGTGATGCAGGCCGATTACATGCGCACTGCAGCCTCAAAGGGCCTGACCCAGCGTATTATCCTGATACAGCACGCGCTGCCCAACGCATTGATCCCGGTCATTACCGTTATCGGCATTGCATTTGCACTGCTGATATCGGGTGCGGTGGTTGTCGAAAATGTTTTTTCGATCAAGGGCCTCGGCAGGGTCCTGATACAAGGCATTCAGAACCGAGATTACCCCGTCGTGCAGGGAGCTGTTCTTTTGATCTCGGCTTTCTTTGTTCTCACCAACCTCGTCGTTGACCTGCTTTATGCGGTCATCGACCCTCGCATCCGGTATTCCTGATGAGCGACGCAACGATCCAGCCGGCGTCTACCCCCGAAGCTGTCCCGGCAAAGCGCAGGAACCGCTTTCGCAGTGTGTTCGCCCGTGACCGCAAGGCGCAGTTCGGGATTGTGGTCTTGGGTCTTTTCGTGCTGGGTGCCCTGCTCGCCCCGTTTATTGCGCCCTATGATCCAAATGAAATGACGCTCAACATGATGAGCAGCCCGTCAGGGGACAATCTGCTTGGGACTGACGACCTTGGGCGCGATCTCTTCTCGCGCGTTTTATGGGGGACGCAGATTTCACTCTTTGTGGGGATCGCCACGGTAAGTTTGGCATTGGTCTTCGGTGTGCTGCTTGGCGTTTTAGCGGGGTATTATGGCGGTTGGATCGACATGATCATCATGCGCTATATCGACCTGCAATGGGCGTTTCCTAACTTTATTATCGCTGTCTATCTGGTGGCTGTGTTCGGCACCGGTTTGCTGAATGTGATTGTGGCAATTGCCCTGGCGTTTCTGGATGACTTCGCACGCATCGCGCGGTCAATGGTTCTGACGTTGAAAGAGGAACAGTTCATTGATGCTGCGCGCGTGCAGGGGTTTTCTGATGCACGGATCATGCTCCGCCATATCCTGCCCAACGCCATGGCCCCGATCATCGTGCAGGCCACGGTTTCCGTCTCGTATGCGATCCTGGGCGAGGCATCGCTATCGTTTTTGGGTCTTGGGGTCAGTTCGGATACGCCAACCTGGGGGCTCATTCTGGCAGACGGACGCAGTTTCATTAGCCGCGCTTGGTGGTTGGGCGTGTTTCCGGGGCTCGCAATCATGCTGGTCGTGCTGTCGATCAACTTCATCGGCGACGCCCTGCGCGACGCTCTTGACGTGCGAGAGACAGATGTGTGATCGACACGGCGAAGTGCATGGCCGTCCTCCCGGCGGCGGCCGTCCATACGGGAGGAGAGGTGAATGCGAAAGGCGACCGCCATTGATATCAGAGGTCACGTGCTGAGCTTGCTTGAAAACGGTCGGTTGGGTGCCGATGCGCGGCTACCCACGGAACGTGAGTTGTGCCAGGCAACAGGTGCATCGCGTCGCATCGTCCGGCAGGCGTTGTCATCTTTGGAGGCCGAGGGACTGATCTGGAGACGGCAAGGCAAAGGCACATTTGCCGGACAACCGGCAGAACCGATCAGCGCCCTTGCCGAGAAGATCAATGCAACTGCTGAGCCTATCGAGGTGATGGAGGCGCGTCTATGCCTTGAACCGGAAATCGCTGCACTGAGCGCAACCCGCGCCACACCCGAAGATGTTGCACGCATGTGGACGTTGGCACGCCATCCTTATGATGTAGAAGATGATGAACTGGCAGAACTATGGGACTCCGCCCTGCACCGTTTGATCGCGCAATGCGCGCGCAATCGTCCGTTGCAGACTGCATTTGCACTGCTGGATGATAGGCGAACGACACGCGATTGGCAGGGAATGCGTGCCCGTGCCCGCTCTGAACAATCGCTGCGCGAAACCCAGGCGCAGCATATCGCCATCGTCACAGCCATTGAAGCGGGTGACGCGGCCGCCGCACGCGAGGCGATGCGCAATCATTTGATGACACGGATGACAGCGATGTTTGAAACAGTGCGAGGCGAAGACGTGGCCAGCACACAGACGGCGGAACGTCGCTCCGGTCATCGCCTGGCCCAAGACGCCCAGAATGCCTGACGTGCCCTTTACCGAGGCGGATATCGCCGCAGCGGAAAGATTGGCCGGTCTGACCTACACCGCCGACGAACGGGCGCAGATGCTGGACAATCTTGAGGGGCAAATACGTTCGGCGCAGGCCCGCCGTAACGTGGATCTGCCCAATTCAGTGCCCATGGCGTCGCGCTTTGATCCACGCTTGCCGGGCTTTCAGATGCCAACACAAAGCGGCGTGGTCATCCATCCGGTTGACACGGCATTACCAGAAAACGATATCGACATTGCCTTCGCCACATTGCCGGAACTCTCTCATTGGATCGCATCGGGTGTCCTCAGCAGTCGTCGTCTGACAGAGATTTATTTGTCACGAATAGAGGCAATGAACCCTTATCTGTTCTGCTTTGCAACGGTGGCCGCCGACCTGGCCCTGTCGCAGGCTGATGCCATGGATGCAATGAGCCAAAGGGGCCGCAATCTGGGGCCACTGCATGGCGTCCCTTATGGTTTGAAAGATTTGTTCGACACCGAAGGTATCGTGACCGGTTGGGGCGCAGAACCCTATCGTGATCGCATGCCAGAGGCGGATGCCCGGATTGTGACGCTTTTGCGGGATGCGGGCGCAGTCTTGCTGGGGAAAACGACCGTCGGTGCGCTCGCCTATAACGATATCTGGTACGGCGGACGGACGCGCAACCCCTGGAACCCCGCCGAAGGATCATCGGGGTCCAGCGCCGGGTCTGCATCGGCTACTGCAGCGGGACTATGCGGGTTTTCAATCGGGACCGAAACGCTCGGCTCCATCACCTCACCCTGCCAGCGTTGCGGCACAACCGGACTGCGCCCAACCTTTGGCCGGGTCAGCCGCGCCGGTGGCATGGCGCTATGCTGGTCGCTGGACAAGGTGGGGCCCATTTGCCGCGGCGTCGAGGATACGGCGTTGGTGCTGGCTGCACTCAACGGCGCGGATGCCGACGATCTGTGCTCGATCGCTGCCCCTTTTGCCTATGATGCACAAAACGACATCGCTGGCTTGAAACTGGGCTATCTGCCTGACGCCTTTGCCGAAGGGGCTACAGAGGTGGATCATGCTGCCCTTGATGCGGCAAGGGATTTAGGCATTGCTGTCATGCCTGTGGCGTTACCCGACCTACCTTATGAAGCGCTGATGAACGTGGTCTACGCCGAAGCGGCGGCGGCATTTGAACATCTGACGCTCAACAACATCGATGATACCCTGACTTGGCAAGAGGACGGCGCCTGGCCGAATACGTTCCGCAAAGCCCGCTTCCTGTCAGCTGTCGATCATGTGCAACTCGACCGATTGCGGTTTCTGGTGATGCAAGCGCTCGACGGATTGTTTTCGGAGGTGGACGCGCTGATCGGTCCATTCGCAACTGGACCAATGCTGATCGCGTCGAACTTTACGGGGCATCCATGCTTGCACTTGCGGGCCGGTTTTGACCGTCTCGGCACACGCAGCCCGGCTTCGCTGGGTGCGGGCAAGCTGACATTGGGGAAAGAGGATAAAGCGGGGCAAACTTTCCGCGTGCCACAAGGCATTTCACTTTGGGGCCGGTTGTTTGACGAGGGCACGATCCTGCGCATTGGCCGCGCGCTCGAAGCTAGGCTTGGTGTGGTAAGTGACCGCCCCCCGGCACCCGAATGATCGTGTTGCGCTTTTAGAACGCTGGCTTGATGTCCAGCGACGGAACTCAACGAGTTTCCGGCAAAGAATATTGCCGCTTTACAGCTAGCCCAGTGTCAACTCCTTCTCCACAGGTCAGCGACCGATCAAAGCCGCGCTCGCAACCATTTATAAAAAGTGTGACTTTTGGCGGCGGAATGTGGCCTTCGGTGCGTTAAACATAATCAGCGAGATACATAGATAGGCGCATTTGCTGCGAAGCATAAAGAAGCGTTGCACTTTCATTCTAATGTTAAGCTGCTTGATGAGTCACGGTCCGGGGACGACACTAATGAATTTGAAACCTCTTCTGATCCTCCCACCGCTCGCTTTGGGTATGGCGGGTTACATGTGGATGACACAACCAAGTGACTCGGCGACGCAACCTATTGAAGAGGCACGGTTGGCGGTGCGCTTCATGACAGTCGAACCGGCCCCGCTTGTTGTGTCGGCGGCTGGTTTTGGGCGGGTCGAAGCCGTCCGCACCTGGTCCGCTGTATCGCAGGTCGATGGACGTGTGACCGAGACCGTCGAAGACCTGGCCGTGGGCACGGTAGTCGATGCTGGCGCGGTTCTGGTTCAGGTTGATGAAACGGATTACGCGCTTGCAGTACGCAAAAGCGAAGCGAATATTGCAGCCGCCGAAGCACAACTTGTGGAGCTGGATCGGCAGGAAGAGAATTCACAGAACCTATTGGACCTTGAACAGCGCAGCCTGGACGTTGCCCAGGCCGAATTTGACCGCGTTCAAACGCTGTTTGACAACGGCACATCAACTGCTGCCTCGTTGGATACGGCGCAACGGACGCTGCTGGCACAGGAAAACACCGTCATCAATCTGACCAACACCCTCGCGCTCTATCCGGCGCAGCGGCAATCGGCAGAGGCAACGCTCGCCGTGCGCGAGGCTGAACTGGCCGAGGCCGAACGCGGCCTGGCGAACACGACGATAGTGGCACCGTTTCGAGGGCGCATTTCAGCAGAGGCCGTTGAGGCCGGGCAATTCATCCGCACCGGTGAGCAACTCGTGTCGCTTGATGCAATCGATGTCGCTGAAGTGGTTGGTGCATTCCAACCGCAGGCCTTTGCCGCAGTCGTAGGTGCTGCACTGAACGGGAAGTTCCCGGACGTGACCGAGATTGAGGCCACCCAAGTCATTGAATTTATGAAACGCGGCGACGTAGAGGCGAGCGTGCAGTTTGAATTTGCTGGCCTTCAGGCGCGCTATCCCGCTGAGCTAGCGCGTTTTCGGGGTACGATTGACAGCGAAACAGGCACATTGGGCGTAGCCGTCCGCGTTAATGATCCACTATTGGTCAGTGCCGGCCAAAATCGGCCCCCGCTTGAAATTGGCGCATTTGTCTCAGTGGTGCTGGAGGGCACCACCACAAGCCAGGCGATCGCAATTCCGCGCGCGGCCGTCCGGCAGAGCGACGATGGCAGCCCCTTTGTCTACACTGCCACGGAGGAAAATCGTCTGGCCGTCACCCCTGTTACCCTCGGACCGGTCGCTGACGATAAGATCCTGGTTCAAAGTGGCCTTGTGGCAGGGGATCGTGTGGTTTTATCTGCACCACGCCCACCGATTGAGGGGCTTGCCCTGACGTTGATCGAAGATCCGAGTGTACTGCGATGATCCGCTATTTCGTGCGCCACCCAGTCGCCGCCAACATTCTGATGTTGTTGTTTGTCGTATTGGGCATCGCGGTGCTGAGCAATCTGGAACGCGAAACCTTTCCAGAGTTTACTGCTGACAGCGTCATCGTAACAGTGCCCTATCCGGGAGCGTCGGCTGTCGACGTTGACGATGAAGTCTGCGCACCGCTTGAGGACGCGGTGAGCGGTATCACAGGACTTGTCGATTTTGAATGCGTTTCGCTGGATGGACGCGCCTCGGCCACTGCTGAACTCGATGAGGGTGGCAACCTGATCCAGTTCTTCAACGACGTTTTCTCTGCCGTGTCGGGCATCAACGATTTTCCGTCTGACGCGGAAACTGCAAGTGTCGAGATTGCCGCGCAAACAGATCTGGTTGCGCTGATTGCGATCTCTGGGATCAACGGCAAAGAGGGCCTGGTGGCATATGCCGACGAATTGTCGGATCGTCTGCTGGCTGTACCCGGTGTAGCAGAGGCCAATGTCACCGGCATCACTGATCGCGAATTGCAAGTGACGTTCGATGAACAGACCTTGCGGCGTTTTGGACTGTCGAGCAGGGATCTTGTGGATGCGATAGAGGCCCGCTCCTTCCGACAACCGCTGGGAAGTGCCGCGCTCAACAATAGCGACTTGGCTTTGCGCTATGTCGGATCGACGCGGACAGTCGCGGAGCTTGAAAACCTGATCATCATCGAAAACGGTGACGGTGGCATTGTGCGGCTGTCCGATCTGGCAACGATTACCCTGGTCGATAGCGACGACACATTGCAAAGCTTCATTGATGGTGCGCAGACGGCAATCATCTCAATCTCCAAAACGTCCGATGACGACAGTATTGATGTTTTCGAACGGGTTGAGACCGTCATAAATGCTGAACGCGCATCCTATCCTGCGCCTTTTGACATCGCGGTCATCAACAATCTGTCCGACCTTATTGCCGAACGATTGACCCTGATCATCCAGAACATCGCAATGGGGCTTGTGCTGGTTTTCGTCACGATGTGGCTCTTCTTTTCGCTGCGCGAAGCGCTGTGGATCTCGGCCACCTTGCCCGTATCTTTTCTCGGCAGCCTGTTCGTCATGAGTATGCTGGGTATCACGATCAACATGATTACCTTGATCGCCCTTTTGATGGCGGTGGGCCTGATCATGGACGACAGTATCGTGATCGCCGAGAATATCGATAAATGGCGGCGCAAGGCGCCGCCGCTTGAAGCAGCCGCAAGGGGTACGCTGGAGGTATTGCCAGGCGTAATGTCATCTTTCATCACCACGGCCTGTGTATTTGGACCATTGATGTTTATCTCGGGTGAGCTGGGCCAGATCCTGCGCTTCATCCCAATGGTTCTGCTTATTACGCTCGCGATTTCGCTGGTCGAAGGTTTTCTGATCCTCCCCCATCATTTGAGCCATTCCGGCGGGAAGAATGACCCGTCACCCGACCAACGCTCCGCTGCCCGTGGGCTTGATTGGGTAAAAGAGCAGATCGTGATGCCCGCAGCAACCTTCCTCGTTCGGTTACGTTATTTGACTCTCGGCACAGTCATTGCAGCACTTATGCTGTGTGTGGGTCTGGTTGCGTCAGGCAGTATCAAGCTAATCGCCTTTCCATCGACCGAAGGCGACACTGTCGTTGCACGGGTTGCACTTACATCCGGCATTGCCAGAGAACGCACAGTTGAAACCGTTGCACAATTGCTCGACGGCCTTGAGCAGGTTGATGCGGAGTTGACGCCCAACACCACAGATAGCGCACCGCTGGTCGAGCGTGTGCTCGTGCAATATGCCGTTAACGCAGATGTCAGGGACAATGGCTCGCACACCGCAACGATTACCGTGGATTTGCTTGAGAGTTCGCTGCGCAATGTAATGGCGGACGACGTGTTGGCAGCTTGGCGCGCGGCTGCAGGTCCATTGCCAGACGTTGTTCAAATCAGCTTTTCGCAATCTGAGGTGGGTCCTGGCGGGCTCGACATAGATGTCGAGCTGTTGGGTCGGGACCTGACGGAATTGGAGGAGGCCGCAGGCGTCCTGTTGGGTGAGTTGCTAGCGCGTGATGACGTGACCGAGGCCTTCCAGGACTTTTACGGTGGCCGCGACGAAGTACAGATTGCGCTGAACGAATATGGCTACTCGATCGGACTGACGCCGCAGTCGCTCTCATCTCAGTTGCGTACTGCCTTTGAAGGTTCAGAAACTGATAGCTTTCGGCAAGGGGCAAGTAGTCGAACGGTGCGGGTACAGTTGGCGGACACAATTTCCAGTGTAACAGAGCTAGAACGTTTCCCGATTGTCCTTCCAGGCGGCGGCCAAACCAACTTGACCACTGTCGCGGATCTCACCGCCGCGGCCAGCTACCCCAGCGTGACGCGCAAGAACGGCTTGGCCGTTGCCCGCATTCAGGGGAAAATCGACCGTTCAGTCACCACGTCGACGGCGATTTCCGGTGTGGTTCTGAATGACCTCGCTCCGAAATTAGCCGAACAATACCCCGACATTGCGATCATGATTGGTGGCGCCACACAAGAGCAACAACAATCGCAGCAATCGATGGCCACATTCCTTGGCATTGGCTTGATTGGCGTTTATATGGTGCTCGCGTTTCAGTTCCGGTCCTATAGCCTTCCTGTTGTTGTGCTGCTGTCGATCCCCTTTGCGCTGATTGGTACGATCTTGGGCCATTGGGGATTTGGCATGGATCTGTCCATGCCCAGCTTAATCGGATTTGCATCGCTGGCAGGGATCGTGGTCAATAACGCAATCCTGTTCTTGACCTTTTTCCAATCAAATCTGCGGGGAGACGATTATGTATCGGCGGCGCTGGACGCCGTGCGTGATCGTTTCCGACCGATCATTTTGTCGAGTACGACGACATTCGTGGGCCTGTTGCCCATCATTTTTGATGCCAGCCCACAGGTGCAGACATTGGTTCCGCTCGTCGTTGCCGTGGCATTTGGTTTGCTGGCGGCCATGATCCTCGTCGTGCTTGTGCTTCCTTCAGTTCTTGCGATTTATTTTGACGTTTTTAGCGTGCAGGCATGGATTGATCAGTTCGATGACGCGGATGACGTTGGGTCAGAGGAAGTGCGCACCGAAGTCACGGGAAACGCATAACGCGCAATGGGAGAAAAACGAATGAAGCTGGCCTTTATTTCGGTGTTTCTATGGCTTGGCCTGCTGGAAATGGGTCCAGCGATGGCTCAGACAATGTCGACAACTGACCGAAACAAACTCACCGAAAATGTTGCAAAAGCAGATGCGAACGGGGACGGTGCATTCAGCGCCGATGAATTCAGGCAACTCATTGATCTGAATGCCGCAGACGGTCTTGGTCAGGCTGACCGCATAAGGCGGGCCGGATTGTATGACAGGGCATTTCGGCGTCTGGATGCGGATGGCGATGGGCTGCTGACACGACAGGAAATGCTGGACACGGCGCCAGCAGCGGACGGTTAATCTGGCTTGAATTCGCGCTTGCAACAATTACGCGACACTGTCCTAGACCACCACCTGCCGCGTGGGGCCAGTTAGACGCGGTTCCGTTGCATTGTCCTCTCGGATAGCGTCGACCGGTTCCCAATATCTGGATATGTTGCCGCATCTGCAGTGATGTCCGCCCGACACTTCAAGCGGCTGAACACGGATGTCGCCGGATATCAGTAACCAGCCAAAATGCCCGAGCTTAACCTTGGTTAACTTGCCCGCACGGCCAGCCTGATAGCCTCGGATGAGGTGGAGAGGCATTGATGAGCAAATTTGCGACGATAAGGGCTGCATGGCCAGTTTTGAAGCGGGCACTACGAAGCGGACAATTGTTTCGCCCGCAATGCGAACTTGTTGCCCCGCAGTCCGATATCGTTGCGCGATACGATGTTGAAATTCCAATTTCCGGACACCATTTGCTCACGGCCAACGTCTTTCTCTCGCGTGAACGAGACCGCTTGAAACGTCCCGCGCCGGTTGTCATGTGCGCGCACCCCTACGACAATCACTTGCTGCCTGCGCTGAAAACCACGCCCCTTGGTGGACCACCGCTGCAATATCGCCTGCTGCCGCAATCAGGTGGCCGGCCCTCATTTTCAACGATGACAAGTTGGGAATCTCCCGATCCGAACTTCTGGGTGCCAGCGGGTTACACCGTGGTCAATCTCAACCTCCCTGGTTTTGCCAATAGCGGCGGACCTGCATCAGTGATGACCGAACATCAGGGTGCCGCGTTTCGGCAGGCCATCGCTTGGGTCGGTGCGCAGGATTGGTGCACCGGCAGCGTGGGACTATGCGGTGTCAGCTTCCTTTGTATCAGCCAATACCTCGCTGCAACATGCTCGGATGACAGCCCCCTGCCTGACGCCCTGAAATGCATTATCCCGTGGGAAGGCCTGTCAGATATCTACCAGGACGTCGCGTGCCGCGGCGGTATCGCGGATCGCGGCTTTTTGAACTTCTGGTGGCATACCGAGGTCAAAGACAATCTCAACGTCTCTCTTGCGGCATTTCTTGCCATGGAAGAGGCGACGCCCCCGGATATCCTGGACCTGCATCCGACTTACGATGCTTACTGGAAAGCAAAGGTCCCCAAACTGGAAAACATCACCGTTCCAATGCTGCAATGCGCGTCATTCTCTGATCATGAACTGCACACGTTTGGTTCTTTCCGCGCCTTCGAAAAAGCGCAGTCGAAGCACAAATGGCTTTACACCCATCGCGGTGGGAAATGGACCGAGTTCTACCGGCCGGAATGCCTCGCCTTGCAGCGGGACTTTATGGATCATTTCCTCAAAGGTCAGCCGACCAGATTTGAAGATTTGCCCCAGGCGCGGATAGAGGTTCGTTCAGACCGGGACACGGTCACCGAAGTCCGATGGGAGCCCCAATGGCCACCGGTCCAAACAGAGTATCAAAAATATTTCCTGCGCGACGGCGCAGCCTTGTCCCGCAGGCCTCAACCAGATCTGTCCGAGACCATTTATGACGGCAAATCAGGGCAAGCGCAGTTTGACTGGACGTTTGGAGCCAACACCGAGGTGACAGGCTACATCGCGTTGAAACTGTGGGTCGAGGCGCGGGATCACGGCACCTCCTCCGACGGCCCCAAAGACCTGAGCGTCTGTTGTTTTGTCGATAAGCTCGACAGACATGGTCGATCAGTGCGCTTTTACGGGACAGCGGGTCATGATCAAGACGTTGTGACGCGCGGCTACGGTCGCGCTGCGCGTCGGGCGCTGAACCAATCCGCCTCGAAACCCCACCACCCCGTCATGTTGAACACGCAAGATATGTGGCTCACTCCAGGAGAAATTGTACCGCTTGAAGTCGCCTTCTGCCCCAGCGCCACGCAATATTATGCTGGCGAGACGCTGCGCTTGATCGTGGCCGCGCAAGATCTCGTTCATGGCCCGATCTTTGCTAAAGACACGTCAGCCAACTGGGGGCGACACGTTTTACATTTTGGAGCCGATTTCGATTCGCACCTCCTATTACCCGTCATATCCAGCCCGGTTGGTTAAACGATGACAGCCTTTCGAAATCACACAGCAGTACTGGCGGCAATCCTTGTCTTTATCGGATATCAAATGCTGTCGAGTGCTGCGCTCGGCGATCTGAATTCGCGCCTTGCCCCACATCGAATACTGGACGCACGGTTTCCGTTTGCCGACGGAATCCTACCCTGGACACCACAATCCGCTGACACCGCGTTGCGCGCGCTTGAGGCAGAGGGCCGCGCGCTCTACCACCGCTACCTTTTGTTGTTTGACCTACCATTCTCCGTTGTAATCATGCCTGCATGCTTCGCGGCTGTGCTGTCGTCGCTATGGCAGGGGCAATGGGTCCTGGTGGCATTCGTACCTGCGGTTTTTGACACGGTCGAAAACACCTTTGTCTTGGTCCTGCTGGCTCAGCACCCCGCAGAAAACGCCACGCTCGGATGGTTAGGGGGCCTTAGCACCCTGTTCAAATGGTGCAGCGTCGTGGCCGTGCTTGCCCTGATAGCCATAGGGCTCGTGCGCGTTGTTCGCGCCAAATACCAACGGAGGATTTGATGGGTCGCCGCCTGTTCATCATGGCCGTCACTGCGACTTTCGCTTTGGGCCTTGTCGCCGTTTTCACTCTGTCGTCCATGCGTCAGTTTGATGGTACCCTGATTGCCGATATTCCCTATGGCGACGCATCAACGCGGCAAAAGCTTGACCTCTATCTCCCAGATGGCGAGGGACCGTTCCCCGTGATCCTCTTCGTTCACGGTGGCGGGTTCAGTTCAGGTCATAAACGCGCAGCAAATCCAAGGGCAGTGATCAGAGCCGGCCTTGCACGCGGCTACGCCGTGGCCAGCACCAATTATCGCCGCAGTGGCGAAGCACTCTTTCCTGCTGCGGCTGACGACGTGATCGCGGCCGTCAGGTTCCTTCAGGACCACGCAGATGACTATGATTTGGCCCGAAACCGCGTCGCGACATGGGGCGCGTCCGCTGGGGGCAATCTGGCCGCTATGGCTGCGCTGAGCGACGATACAAATGTACAGGCCGCTGTCATCTGGTTCGGACCGATCCGTTTCGACCAAATGGATGCCCAATTCGAAACCCTTGGTTTGGATCCGATGCTTGGTGCAACCGACGCGGCCAACTCACCCGAATCGCAGTATCTCGGTGTCGCTGTCGGCGCACCAGAAGCTGCCGATCTGGTGCTGCAAGCGAGCCCGCAAAGCTACATCACCTCCGACGATCCGCCCGTTCTGATCCAGCACGGCACCGCCGACCGCAATGTGCCCATCTTGCAATCTGAATTCTTCGCGGCGGAGCTTGCAGACGTCATTGGTCCGTCGAAGGTGGAATTTGATGCAATCGCGGGCGCTGGCCACGGTGGAGACGCCTTTGTGAGCGACGCAAATTTCGACCGGGTCTTTCTCTTCCTGAACGCCCACTTGACGGATTGAGCGTGCCTCACTCCGCCATGGCCATCCAACGCTGCATGGATGGGTCACCGTCACCACATGGCGCCAGTTGCAAGGCCCTTGCCAAATGCGTGTATTGGGGGTTCACAGGGCGTCCGCGCCCATAGCTGTCCTGCCCTTCGGTCAGGGCTTGCCCAGGTTGCGGGCCCGTCCGCTCTACCGCCAGGCACAGTGCCGTACCGAGCAACCGCAGCTCGCCATTCTGGGCAAAAGCAAACGCCTGCCGCGTGGCATCGTTACAGTTCTCAAATCGTAATCCGACAGATGCTTGCGGGCTCTCTGCGCTTAGGCACATGTCTTGACCGTCGTGATCCCACACAATCCGACCCCGTCCCGTCGCGTTAAATCGGAACACCTGATCGGGCTGCGGATCAAAGTGACAGGTATGCGCAATCGCCGGCATGTGCAGCATAACCCGGTCACCACCACCCGGTACGTCAATGCAATAGCCGTCAGGCTCGTCAAGTAAGCGGACCAGACGAATGCGACCTTCATAGCCCTGCGGATCCGCCATCAAGGCCACCGCGCTTTGCGCCGACGCCGATCCGGCCGTCAATGTCGCCGCAACCGCAAATGCGGCAAAACCCGCAAGACTGACTGCCATTCCAAAGGTGGTGGCCCGCGTCACGCTCCGCCGCTTGCGCCAATCATAGAGGACCAGAACGGCGCAGAGGGCCAGCCAAACGGGATGCGTCAAGACCTCTAAACCCAATGGCTGCAAAAGGCGTGCAATCGCCGGGGTTATAAGCGCCAGCGACGCAAATGTGATGAGACGCATATGCATAACACGATCCTTGCGCCAAAGGATCGCCGCCCCGAACAAGATCGCAAAGGTCACCATATTCACCGCGTTCGATGCGACCTGAAGCCAACTGAACTCGCGCATATTCAGTTCGACAATCATCAGCGTCCCTGTGAGAACGACGAATACTGCAAGAACAACACCGATCCAGCCAAGCCGCATATGCAGCGCGATGTTGCGCTGCCGCACCAGGCTTGCCTGACACACGACCAATAGAAACCAGCCCCCGGTAACGACGATATGCAAGATGAGTGTGAGCCGGACCGGTGGCCAGTATTCAGGCAGAAAGATCGCGCGCGACCCAAATCCTGCCACGACCAGCGTCAACAACCCGACGCTAAAGACTAAAGCAAAAGACGGCGTATTGCGCATGTTTGGCATCGGGCGGCCCTTTCGTGGCGGATCCATCACGCATACCAGACCCAGGCCAGCGTCGGCTTAACCTCGGTTAAGTGCCCATCCGGCGTCGCAAAAACCGGCTGTACCCCTGCGGCGTCACCCCCAAAAAGGCCGCAATGTCCTTTTTCAGAGCGACATCCAGCAGCTCCGGATGGCGATCCTGAACGAACCGAAATCGTGCCTCGGGGTCGTTCAGCGCCTGACAGACCAGCAGGTCCTTGTCATAGCGCAGCGTCTCGATCACTTTCAGCCGGATATACGCGCCGAACCCGTCATGTTGCATATATTGTGCCAGCAGGAATTGGTGCGGCACCGTGACATAAGTAACGTCGCCTACCGCGATCAACTCATCACTGCCGTAATCCTGCGACCAGGTGCTGGAAACATTCCCAGCCCAATGTCCCGCTTCAAAAAAACGCGTCAGCGACTGTCGCCCGTTTTGGTGAGTGTAACAGGATGCCGCAAAGCCAGATGCGACAAATACCCAAGCGCTGCTGATGTTGACACTGTCTAACAAAATGTCCCGGTTGGGCGCGCGTCCAACTACAGCATTATCACAGATATTGGCCCATGCCTGATCACACAAAGGGAAACCGTACCGCGCCAGATCCTGTCGCAAAGCACCCAAAGCGTCCATGATGCCGTCTTCCTTATCGCTTGTTGCCAAAGACCATGATCATGTGAGGTCAAGTGTCAATGAAGACAAAATTGTCTCCAGCAAGCATCGCGGCATTCGACCTTTACGTGTTCTTTCAGCAAAGGCTTTAGGACACGGCCAATCGCACAAAAATCTGTTCTTGCCGTCAAAGTGCGCCCAATTATGGCCCAGCTTCCTATGAAACGATCGGCGAACGACTGAATGGCAATGCCAGGTGTTGTTTTAGTTGACAAGGTCTACGATCTGCCATTTGTTGATTATGTCAACGTAAACGAATGCTTCGTCGTAAGCAACTTCAAGCGACGGACGCACCTGCACGGGGGAACGCAGTGGCGAACGATCCTAAAAGGACCCACGTCGCAATTGTCGGCGGCGGCAACCTGGGAAGTGAGCTTGCCAAAGCGCTTGAACGCGACATGCGGGTCAGCCTGATTGAGCGGGCCGACGCGTTTACGCATGCTCCTGCAATGATCCGCGCACTTGTCGACCCAGCGCTGCTTGACCGCGCCTTGATCCCATATGATCAACTTTTGTCGATCGGGAAATTCATCAAAGGTGAGGCCGCAGTCATAGACGGTGATGGGGTCACCTTGTCGGACGGAACGAGGATCGACGCAGACTATGTCGTTTTGGCGACCGGGTCCGGAAACTTGCCCCCGTTCAAATCAACAACTGGAGACATTAACGGACTGCGAAGCGCGAATGCCGACTGGCATAGGGCGCTCGATTCCGCGAATTCGGTTGCGATCATTGGCGCCGGGGCGGTTGGTACCGAATTGGCAGGCGAAATTGCCAGCGCAATGCCTGATAAGAGAGTGACATTGATTGCCGGCGATCACGCGCTTTTCCCCGCATTCCCACAAAAACTTGGCAAGTCCCTGGTCAGAAAATTGCGGGAGATGGGCGTAGAAGTCGTACTGGGTGAACGGGGAACCGAGCTTCCTGACGGAAGCACTCCAGGCGGTGGCACGGTGACCCTGACCTCTGGAAGGAGGATCGAAGCTGATCTCATAGTGCCAGCCGTTGGCGCACGGGTGAATGCCGGGCTTGCCGATCAGCTCCCAGATGTAAGGCGTAGCCCCGACGGGCGTATTGCTGTTGATCGCTGGATGCGCCCGTCGTCACTGCCCAATGTGTTTGCCGCAGGGGACGTTGCTGACAACGGCGACTTTATGACAATTGTGGCGGTGTCGCGCCAAGCGCCGTGGCTTGCGAAGCTTCTGAAAGCCGCAGCAGCAGGACAAAAGATCGAGACGCAAAAACCTTATCTGCCCTGGGGAAAAGCGCCGATCCTTTTGCCGCTGGGTCCGAAACGTGGCAGCTCTTTTTTAATGGTTGCAACCCTGGGGGATTGGATCACGAGCGTCATGAAAGGTCGCGACTTGTTCCTGTCCAAATACCAGAAGACCTTCGGACGAGATGCTTAAGCTTCGGGCGCAACGCCACTAATAGCGAGGAAACGTGAATGATTTTATCAAACTTTCTTGCTTGCCTCACCGTTTTTTCAGCCTTGCCTGCAGCGCATGGTCAAACTGAGATGCGCGTATCCGCTCGCGCGATAAGCTTGTTCGACGTCGCAGGCATCCCAACCGTCGCAGCAGCGCGTTCTGACGGGCCTTTGGTGACCATCACTCGCGCTGACCTGACGGATGGGGCAAAGATCAGTTGCCACACAATAGTTGATCTGGGTTGCGAAGATCCTTTGCTAGAGGCCGCCCAGACACCCGGCATCGTCGAACCGGTCGCTTATCTTGGCGACACTACGCAGGTTCAGGCCACCCCAACCCCACCCTCAAGTGTCTTCCAGGCAGCGGAGCGGGATGCCTGGCCTCCGCTGACCTTGCGGCGCAAGCTTGACACTGGGGCGATGGGTCTCCTGTCTTTTCACAAAGCGGCCAACTTGCGGCTAAGCGCGTTTGTCAGTGAATATCACTTTTCAAACGATGAATATGTCGCGAACAAGTTGGCTGACCAAGCGCGCGTGTTTCAGAACATGCTGAAGGCCGATGACGGCTTTGCAGATCTGGCAAGTTAGCGATGTTTCGTAGTCTTCTGGCAATCGTGGCGACATTCTTTCTCTGCAACTACCCCGCGGCAGCCTGTACGGGGCCTGCGACCACGGTCGTGGATGAGATCTATCCGTCCGGCGATGTTGTCCCCGAAAATCTGCTTCGCATGTATCTCTATTTTTCGGGTCCAATGGCCGAGGCGGATATTTTGCCCCACATCACGCTTCGCAATGAAGATGGCGCGGCGGTAGATGGCGTTTTCCTGTCTAACCGGTTCGACCTATGGTCGCCCGATCGCACGCGGCTGACCCTTCTGCTAGATCCTGGCAGGGTCAAGACGGGTCTGAATGCGCATAAGGCGTTTGGCCGCGCGTTGGTCGCGGGCCAAAGCTATGTGCTGACAGTCGACACGCAAGCAAGGACCGCCGCAGGCTGCAACTTGGCCGCACCCTTCTCACACAGTTTCGTTGCGGGTGACGGCGACTTTGATCCACCTAATCCGGGCCGTTGGGCCCTTGATCTACCTGCCGCAGGCACGACGGACCCGCTACGTATCTCGCTTGGCAGCGCACATGATCACCTCTCAATGGCATTTCGGATACAAGTCAGGAAAGATGGTCAGACACTGCCGGGGCGGGTCAGCCTAGACAGGGCCGAAACGATCTGGACATTTGCGCCACGTCTGCCTTGGACGGCCAATAGGCATGAGGTCTTGATCGGTGAAGAGTTGGAAGATCTGGCAGGCAATCGCCCCGGTCAGCTTTTTGATCAACCGATGGACCTCAACCTGCCACAGCCGGATTTGAAATTGTGGTTTCTGCCGCTTGATCAGTGAACGGAAAAGTACATGACCAATGATCGGGCAAATGAGGTAGACAATGCAGCATTTGGTGTGATTTACGGCACCATCACCGTGCTTTCATTGTTGATGGCCTTGCATCAACCGATCGAAAGCCCACTACGAACAGCGATGATCCTGTTCGGCGCCGTGCTTGCCGTGGCATTGGCAAAGGCCTATGCCGAGGTCTGCGAACACATGCTTGCCTCCGGCCGGCCTGCGACCTTGTCCGATCTGCGATCCGCCTGGCAGCACTCGCGCACAGTTTTGCTGGCCGCCAACGGGCCTGCTCTTTGCCTTGTGTTGGCGGCCCTCAATGTGCTCTCGGTTGATGGGGCACTTCTCGCTGCACAAGTCATTGCCATCGCTGCAATGGTCTATTTTGGCGCGCGCATCGGCTGGAGGGTCAGAGGTACGCGATTGTCGGTCATTGTCGGGGCCGGATTGACCGCTTTGATCGGGCTAATCATTAGCTCAATGAAATATCTGGCTCACTAGGAAAAGCCGCTGCCATGAACTTTGTTCGAGGATCACACATCTGTATATCGCATGGAACGCCTCCAACTGCCTGGAACCAGAACAAGTACGCTTTAACGCGAGCACGCGCATCACAGCATTCAACGGTTATCGATTTGTCGAACATCTGGCCACCCGCGACTGGATTCGCCCAAGGTGTTTGGGCCCGCAGCCCTTCCGTTAAGTATTCCCATGCGACGTCACGCGCGCAGAATTAAGTGAGCGCCCGCCAGCGTCCTCTGCTTTTGCCGCAAAAGAAGATGTAACACGTCTCGCGTCACTATCGCGTTATTGTCGTTCGCAAGATCGCCAACCGTACGCGTGAGACGATGAAGTGTTAGTGCAGACAAAAGATGTCGGGGTCTACTCTGACTGCGCGGTTGATAATGCAATCAGAGATTTGCGATATTTTCAGATCTTACCCGCCAGACCCCACTTGATTTGCGCCAACAGCATCCTTCGACGCGCTTGTCCTTGGTCGATATGAGCTGAACACAATGAGCCCCGCAGCGCCCTAGAGTTGGAAACTATCTCCTATATTATCGCGGACGAAGAATGTTTCGCTCCGCGACCAGCCTACCGCACTTTTGTCGCTGACCACCGGACGCAGAGCCTTGCCAGACGGCATGAGAAGAACAATCGTGCCGTATTGACCAATTTTCGAACGCTAATGGTGGGTATTGCCTGCTCATTTCATTCAATAACTTGATGAGCAACGGGCAAGTCGTCGCGCACATTCGCGCGGTAATCGGACAAAGGCTGCCAGCCTATTCAAAGCCTCAAGCGGTTGCAAGAAACCCCTCGGCTGGGACTGACGCGATGCGCATTCCTTTGATGCACCCACAGACCAAAACTGTCTGGCAATCAACGCGCCAAACCAGCGCTTTCGCCTGCACCACGTCATTCAGGAAAGCCGGCCGGGCACCGCAATGCCCAAACACTTATTGTACCACGGAACATGTTCCTCCGGCCCCTTCAACGATCGACAGCATGCGCCGCCGCTCGTCATTGGTCAGCAGCATGAACCTTTGCTGGTCAAAGATACGCCATGCATCGGCCGCCACACGATTAAGCTCCGTCGGTGAACGACCCAGTGACGCGCGGACCTGCGACTGCATTTGCCTGCATATCTGTCCCAAAGCACGCTTCTTCTGCCCCGTCACAGCTGCCAACCAGAGCTTGCCGTCAAGCTCATTGTCGCATCCATCAGGATGGGCCAACGCCACACCCTGGGCGGCATCCAGGCTGGCCCCATCAGCATAGGCAGGGCCAAGCCCAAGTCGCCGATACGGCAAGGTGGGGTTCAAATTCTCAAATGGGCCCGCCGGATTATTGCCATTTAGCCAAACATGCACCATCGCCAGCCTGCGATTGCCGTCCTGGGCAAAGTTGCGCGAGACCCAGCGCGACCCAAGCCGCGCAATCAGCGGGCGCTTTTCACCCAGAGCGGCAAGGATCTGATCCAGATTATGCACGTGCCAGACATCGGCAGGTCCGCTGAAACCCGGCGGCATCGGATCATTTGCGCCGATGCGCACAACGTAAGACACTGCGATCAGCTCCATCCGTCCGCCGATATCGGCATAGATCAGGTTGGATGGTTTACGCAGGTCCAGCGCATCGCCAACCACGTAATCCACGCCATCGCGCCGGGCCCAGTGTTCGCCCATCAGCGGGACATGCCCTGTCGATCGTCGCCAGCCATCCGCACGGGCCTGCCGGATGTCCCGATAGGGTGCGACGGCCCGCTCAATCGCGCCGATTTCGTTGCGCACCGCTTGCTGCCAGCTATCGGCATGGATGGGTTGAGCCATCAGGCTCAGCACCAACGCAATACGGACAAGCGGTCTCATCTTAAACGCTGCCATGTGCGGGTTCCTTCGCCACTTCGGCCCGTGCTTGACGACCAGTTCCACCAGCGTTGGCCACCGTTGCGGTCAAACCGGGATGTTCCCTGACTTTGGATAGTACGGCCTTGCGGACCGACATAAGTTGATCCGCCACTGCAGGCGCCATTGTTACAAGAACCGGACCCGTTATTAGTCCAGACACCACCGTCGGCTGTTTGGCCCGTGACGGACCGGGTCCAGCTTTTGGTCTGCGGGTCCCATGTCGACACAACGTCGCGGGTGTAGCCGGTGCCGTTGCTGCGCATCACTTCCGTGCGCGTCGTGCGGGTATTGCCATCGCGGGTCACAGATGTCGTTGCCTGCGATGTTACACCGTTCGGCCCGGTCGTCGTCCGTTGGGATTGCCAATCAGCATGGGCCCAACCGGCCGTCGCTAAAATCAAGGCGCTTGACAGCAAAATCTTTTTCATCGTGCCTCTCCTGAGTAGGTTATGCGATGGCCCATGTTTGGCAAAGCGTTGTTGCCCCAAGATGTCTGGCAGATTGCACTTTGTGACGTTTTGTAAACGAGGTTCCCGAAACGCTGGTTTGGTGCGGGTTGTCCGCGCTAAGCTTTGGGCATGAATGCCGCGCCACGCATCATCATGGTCGAAGATGACCCCGAGATTGGACCACTGACACAGGATCGTCTGGTTCAAGAGGGATTTGATGTTGCCCTGGCAAGTGATGCTGCAGGCTTGGATGCGCTCATGACGCGCGAACAGCCTGACATCATCATTCTTGACCTGATGCTTCCGGGCGAGGATGGCCTGTCCATTTGCAGACGGCTGCGCGCCCTCACTGATGTTCCGATCCTCATGTTGACCGCCCGGACGGATGAAATTGATCGGGTCGTCGGCTTGGAGCTTGGCGCAGACGATTACCTTGGCAAACCCTTCGCCATGCGGGAACTGATCGCGCGTATCCGGGCAGTTCTGCGTCGTAGCGCACCCGGCAAACCAAGTATGAACAACATACTGAATTTTGCGGATTTCAGTGTGGACCTCGCCCGGATGGAAATCCACAACGGACCGACCGAGATTGTCCTGACCTCTGGCGAGTTTGCCTTGTTGCGCGCCTTTGTCGAAAATCCCGGCCGCGTTCTTTCGCGTGATCAGCTCATGGACCTGAGCCAGGGGCGGCTGGCGGATAGCTTTGATCGGACCGTGGACGTACAGATCAGTCGGCTGCGTACAAAACTGGGGGAAAACCCGCGCGATCCCAAGATCATCAAGACTGTGCGAAATGCGGGATATATTTTTACGGCAGAGGTGCGTCGGTGAAGCGCGTGCGCTTTGGCGCATTTGCGCGGCTTGTCGCGATTTTCGCGCTGCTGTTGCTTATGACGCAGTTATTTCTCGTCTGGCGATACGTGACCGACCGGGCCGACGGCCAAACACCCGGCTATCGTTTTCCACTGCCTGAACGGGTTATTGCAATGGCCGACCTTGTCGAGGCGGCCAGGGACCCCGCCCCTGTCTTGGTCGCTTTGAACGGCCCGGACCTGCGGGTTGAAGTTACGCCGCTAGATATTGCAGATCTGGCGCCGGCCGAAGATCGTTTGACTGCGGTTGACAGGATCTTCGAGGATTATGAAAGACAATTAGACGGTCGGCCTGTAGCGGTCTTTGTTGCGATCCCTGATACACTTGCCCAAGCTGACATTCGTTGGGGCGATCGGTCGATCTGGACACGCTTTCCTTTGCGGATTGCTGTCGGGTTGGACAATGGCACGGCTTTGATCGTTGAGAGTCGTGATGACCTGTTGACGCAGGTCTATTCTGTTCCCATCGGCTGGTGGTCTGGTATTTTTGCCTCCGTTGCTGCTTTAATTGTCCTTTTTGCACTGCACGTGGAAACCCGGCCATTGGTTCGACTGGCAAAAGCTGCGGAAACATTCGGCAAGGACGGCAAACCACAGGTCGTGCCGATGGGCGGGTCGCAAGAGGCGCGCGCGCTGATTTCGAGCTTTAACGCTATGCAAACCAAGCTCGATGATTTGCTGACCCGACGCGGTGTTATGTTGGGCGCACTTGGCCATGACTTGCGCACGCATCTGACGAGGTTGCAGCTTAAGATCGAGGCGCTTCCAACGACTGAAACCGCTGATATCCTGCGTAATGTCGCGCAGATGGAACGGGTTTTGGAAAACTGCCTGGATCTCGCGCGTCAGCCCGCCGCGACGAGGTTAGAAACGGTCGAACTCAATGGTTTTGTCGCTGCGGTTCTGGCAGATTACGCGGCGGACAAAATAACCTTTGATCCTACTGGCGAAGTGTTTGCCATAGCTGATGCCACTGCGCTCGAGCGCATATTGGTCAATGTCATCGACAACGCCCTGAAGTTTGGGACGAAGGCGGTTGTTCACGTCGATGCCGACCCGCCGACGGTTTTGGTCAAGGATAACGGCCCTGGCCTGACCGAAGCCGACCTGGCGCGCGTATTCAACCCGTTTGAAGTCGTCAATGATGCGCGCACTCAAAACAAAAGCGGAAGCGGGTTGGGATTGACGATCTCACAGATGTTGGCGGAGGCGCAAGGCGCGCACTTGGGACTGACGACAAATGCCGCCGGCGGGCTTTGTGCACGTCTTGAGCTGCGCAGGGTTTTCGCACCAAACCCAGCGGCAAAGTCGGAGACCCAGTGAATGCGATCGTCTTTTGCCCTGCAGACTGATGCGTATCTATTCATTCGCGGCACATCCGGTCATCTCACTTCCCAAAACCGCTCCATTCAAATACTACTGAACTACGTTCAAAGTAGTCAGGGAACCTAATGGCCACGAAAACCGAACTCCGCCGCCAGGAATTGCGCGACAACCTCATCACCATCGCCGAGCGCACGATCGCAAAAAAGGGACTGACCGCCTTGCGTGCACGGGATCTGGCATCAGAAGCCGGATGCGCGGTCGGTGCGATCTACAATGTTTTTGGTGATCTGACCGATCTTGTATTGGCGGTGAATGCCCGCACATTCCACCGCCTTGGCGCAGACGTAGCGGAAGCGCTGGCTGAGGCGCCGCAGGACCCTGTTGAGCAACTTGTGATCATGGCACAAGCCTATCACCGGTTTGCAGCGGACAATCACTTAAGCTGGCGCGCCCTTTTTGATGTTGAACGTGCCCCCGGCGAGGCAGCCCCCGATTGGTATCTGCAAGAGATGGGCCAGCTATTCACTTACATCTCGGACCCGTTGGCCGCAATCTTCCCGGATCGCGATTCGCACGAGCTGGCACTTTTGACCCGTGCACTGTTCTCATCCGTGCACGGAATCGTGCTTTTGGGGCTGGATGAAGCCAGTGCCGGTGTGCCATCCGATGACATTGACCGGATGATCGCCCTTGTTTTAAGGCAGATTGCGATCGTCAAATAATTCTTGAACAGCGTTCATATTTTCTCTTGCAACAGGAGAAGCTAATTGCTATCTCTAATTGATGAACAATGTTCACGCATTATTCGAAACGGAGAAAACAGATGTTCAAGACACTTGCCACGTTAATCGTTGGGCAGAATGCACGGGCCGAAGACCGCGTGCGCGATGCCTTTGCGATTGAACTGATCGACCAGAAAATCCGCGAGAGCGAAGCAAGCCTGCGCGCCGCCAAAGGCACGCTCGCCAGCCTGATCCAGCGCCAGCGGTCCGAGGAAAAGCAACGCGCGGCGCTGAAAACCCGCATCAATGACCTGACCAAACGCGCCAAAGAGGCACTGGATAATGATCGCGAGGATATGGCCGAAGAGGCCGCCCGCGCCATTGCAACAATGGAAAACGAACTGACCATCCGCGAAGAAACGCTGGACCGATTGGACCAGAAGGTCATGTGCCTACGCTCGTCTATCGAAAGTGGCCATCGCCGGATCATCGACTTGAAACAGGGTGCCATTCAGGCACGTGCAGTGCGGCGCGAACAGAACATGCAGGTGAGCATGTCTGCGCATGGCCTGCAGGAAGGCGCTGTGGAAGAAGCCGAAGAACTGATTTCCCGCGTGTTGGGCAAGGACGACCCGTTTGAACGGTCGGAAATCCTGGCCGATATCAACCGTGATCTGAACGGCGACAACATCGCCGACCGGATGGCTGATGCGGGCTTTGGTAACGCCACGCGGTCAACAGCCGACGACGTCCTCGCCCGCCTGAAATCGAACAAGAAATAACTCCTGACACCTCAATCAACCAATCAATCTAAGGAAAATCCAATGTTTAGCAAAAACGACAACTCACTGATCATGTTCGTAAATGGCCTTGGCGTCGCTGTCGCCTACGGGATGCTGGGGATATCGCTCTGGCTGTCGACTGAAGTTCCACTCGCCACCAAAGGTTTCTGGGGGATGGCCGTTCTGATGCTGACCCTCGCGCTGGTGAACTTTGTCAAATACCGCTTTGATGAAAAGATGTCCGAAGACCGCATTCAGCGGATCGAGGACGCCAAGAACGAGAAACTGCTTGAAGATTACGTCGGCGAGCCGCTTTAAGCATGCCGCCACCAGCCCCGCCTGTCGCAAGATTGGCGGGGCTTTTCCCTTCCCAAACGTCCTTCCCTTCGCCAAAGTCAGCCTTATGAAGTTTTTGCGTCAGTTCGCCGCCCGCATAGTTGGTCAATCCATCCGCATCTTTGCCCGCGCGATCACCGCCGTCCGTGCCGATTGGCAAGGGATTGAGCCAGTTCCGAAACAGCGGGTTTATTTCGCCAACCACACCAGCAATGCCGATATGCCGATGATATGGTCGGTCCTGCCACCCGCCATGCGCCGCACGGTGCGTCCGGTGGCCGCCGCCGATTACTGGCTAAAGAACAAGTTGCGCGCCTTTGTAGGACCCGAAGTGTTCAACTGCGTCCTGGTGGACCGCCGGCCAGAAGTGAAAGACAAGCCGATGGACAAGATCATCGCGGCGTTGGACGAAGGATCGTCACTGATCATTTTCCCGGAAGGCAACCGGAACATGACCGACGATCCGCTACTGCCGTTCAAGGCGGGTCTTTACAATATGGGTGTGGCACGCCCCGATGTGGATCTGGTGCCAACATGGGTCGCCAACCTGACCGCAATCATGCCCAAAGGTGAAATCATCCCCCTGCCTCTGATCTGCACTGTGACATTCGGTGAACCGATCCATGTGAACGACGGCGAGAGCAAGGATGACTTCCTTAAACGTGCCTCTGACGCGCTCGTCGCCCTCGCGCCGGAGGACCGGACATGAGCCCGACCACCGAAGATATCCTGCTCTTGGCATTCGGCAGTTTCGGCATCCTGATCGCGATGACATTTGTGGGCGAGGTTCTGCGCGCACGCGAAGAGCCAGGGTTCGATAACCCGATGCTCGATACCTACATGACACGCGTGCAAAGCTGGTGGGGCATGGTTGCCTTTGTCGGGGCCGCATTACTGCTTGGCAAGCCGGGGATCATGACATTGTTTGCATTTGCATCCTTTGCAGCCTTGCGCGAATTTCTGACCCTCACCGCCAAAGCGCAAGCCGATCATTTGTCGTTGGCACTGGCTTTTTTTGCGGTACTGCCATTGCAATACGTCTTTGTCGGTTTTGGTTGGGACGGGCTGTATGCAATTTTCATCCCGGTTTACGCATTCCTGCTGTTGCCCATCGTGTCGGCTCTCCGCGGGAATGCGAACCGGTTCCTCATGCGCGTGGCCGAAACCCAGTGGGCGCTGATGATCGCTGTGTTCTGCGTGAGCCATGTACCGGCGCTGATGAACCTCGAAATCGCAGACTACGGCGACAGGTCTCTGTTGCTTGTCGCATTCCTTGTAATGGTTGTGCAATTGGGGGATTTGCTGGAATACTTCTTCGGCCGCCGCATCGGCAAAACCCGGATCGCCCCTGGCCTGTCACCAAAGACCTGGGAAGGGGTGATTTGCGGTGTGATCTCAGCCATGCTGATCGGGGCGCTGCTTAATTGGATCACGCCATTCGGCGTGTTTGGGGCGATGGCGATGGCGGGTGCGGCCTCGCTCGTGGGAATGTTCGGCAATCTGGTCGTTGCTGCGATCAAGCGTGATCGGGGTGTCAAGGACTGGTCACATCTGATCCCTGGACAGGGCGGTTTTGTCGATCAGCTTGACAGCGTGATCTTTGCTGCACCCATCTTTTATCACCTGACCAAGTATTTCTATACCTGAGGTGGTCTGTTCCCGAATTGTGACAGCTTCGACAGGTTCTTGGCCATGAGCGTACCAAACCCGCCCACCTTGTGGCGGCGGATGGCGCGATAATCCTCGCGGCTTTTGCGGACCATATGCGCGAAGGATCGGTTGCTGACCCCGCCGATCTTCATGCGCACCATCACCTGCGGGATGTAAGCCAAACGCACCTGCCCGCTGGTCAGAAACCGCAACATACCGTCATAGTCGCCAGCAATGCGGTAGCTGGTATCGTATAGTCCAGCCCGATCGAAAACGCCGCGCCTGAGATAAAGCGTCGGATGCGGTGGCATCCATCCGCGTTTCAGCTTGGCCTTCGCATAAGGCCCAGCGCGCCAGTGCCGGATCACACGGGTTTCATCCTCGCGCGAGACATATTGCAGATCACCGTAAACGCCGTCGATATCGGGATCCCGCATTGCATCTGCCACCGCCGACAGCACCTGTGTGGAGGCCAGATGGTCATCCGCGTGCAACAGTCCGATCACATCACCCGCGGCGCGTCTGATCCCATTATTGATGGCATCGTATATGCCCGCATCTGCTGTAGAGACGAGCGTCATATTCGGATGACCAGCCACATCGAGGTAGTCCAGTGTGCCGTCGGTTGATCCGCCGTCCTGTACAACATGTTCAACCGGGTCATAGGTTTGCTCGCGCAAGCTCTCCAACATCCGCGGTAACGTAGCGCGCCCGTTCATCACGGCGGTGACCACAGAGATTTTCATGCTGCGGCCTTTGGATTTGCAGCGCGATGCCGTGCGAGGTCGACCTTCAGTACCGCGCGGATCGCCTCTATCGGTGACACATTGTGTTGGTCCAAGTAATCACGGACTTCTTGCAGCTTTGCGTCGACGAGATACCTATACCAAAATCCCTGCAGCACGTGAAACGCCCGCGCCTTGCGACCATCCAGAATTCCCAACCGGATGATATAGCGATAGAAGAAATACAGCCCTGCGCGCGCACCGCTGGGTAGACGCGCGTAAACATGCTCTTTGACCCATCGCTTGATTGCCGCCTGGTCGCGCGGGCGGAAACGGCCAATGCTGTCTTTCGGCAAAAACTCGTACTCCTGGTTCAGCACATCGATGACCTCACGATTGGCATAGTGATTGTGTTTCGTGATCCACCAATCGAGCGTGTTGCGATTGTCATCAATGATGTCACCCGTCAGCGCAGCAACCGGCCCATCCACGATCGTGTGTTCGTCCATCCATCGGTTTTCAACACGCCCCTTTCCGTTTCGAAACAGGCGCAGCACACGGATCGGGAATAGACCGCCATAGCGAATAGGCTGACCCAAAAAATACATGCGTCTGCCGATTGTGATCCCGGCAACATCCGGCAAACCGGCTGCGATCTGCGCTGCAAGTTCGGGTGTGACGACCTCGTCCGCATCAAGGCGAAAGACCCAAGTGTCCTCGCCCGAGATCTGGTCCAATGCCCAGTTGAACTGGGTCGCATAATTGCTCCACGAATGAAACAGGATCTCCGCCCCTGCGCGTTTTGCCAATGCGACCGTATTGTCAGTCGCACCACTGTCCACAACGATGACGCGGGTGGCAAAATCAGCGACTGAGGCAATTGCCCTTTCAATATGCAGGGCCTCATTCCGGGTCAGGATGATGACTGTGATTTTGGTCATTGCGCCCTCTTGATCTGCATTGGGTTGCCGATGCCGATATGCCCGGAAGGTAGCGATTTCATCGCAACAGCCCGCGCGCCGAGTATCGCCCCATGGCCAATCACAACGCCCGGTCCAACAAAGGCGTCGGCGCAAATCCATGCATCAGCACCGACATGAATGGCAGGGCGCATCAATGGGCGCGCAGGATCGCGCCAATCATGGGTCCCCGCACAAAGATGTGCATATTGCGACACCGTCGTACGCGCGCCGATATGGATCGGACCCAGCGCATAAAGGATGGCCTGGTCACCAATGGCTGCGAAGTTATCGACGCGCAATTGCCACGGCATGGTGATCCGCACCGTCGGATAGATATGAACATTTTCGCCAATCTGCGCACCAAAACATCGCAGAAGCCAAACGCGCCACGCCCAGAAAGGACGCGGGCTGAAACGGAAAAGCGGCACAAACATGGCCCAAAGGACACGTGCCGCCTGTGTCTGCTGGCTCCAGTTTCTTTGGCGGCGGTTTGCGCGGACATCAATATGCAGGCTCATGCCGACACCTCGGCAATCTGGGCTGTCGCCATATTATGATAAAGTGCTGCGAATTGATTGATCATCGCCGCAGTCGAAAAGTCACGCCGCATCCAGGAGCGTCCTTTGGCCCCCATGACGGGCAAATCGCCCGCGGCCAAATCCAAAATCGCGGTCGCAAGATCATGTTGGACCAATGAAATGCACCGCCCGCATCCCTGCCGATCAAGCCCTGCCCAAGGTGTACCGGTCGTCGTCAGAACCGGGACGCCATGCGCCAAAGCCTCGGCCACGGCTATGCCAAAGTTTTCCGAATGGCTTGGCAGAACAAATAGATCGGCGTTGGCAAAGGCTTGCACCTTGCGCGCGCCTTCAACATGGCCGTGAAGCTGGATGTGGGGGACGCTGATCGTCTGATGGATCAGATGATCCACATAATCCGCATCACCGGTTCCGTAGATGTCCAGATGCGTATTGGCTGGCAGTTTCTTCATTGCTTCAATCAGGTGATCAATGCCCTTTTTGGGATGAAGCCGCCCCAGATAGAGAAGCCGAAGCTGACCATCGGCTGGGCGTCGGTGAATGGTTTTCGGGATATCAACGCAATTGGGAATAAGCGCGGTATCGATATGGCTGAGGCGCGATATGCTTTGTGTTGCTTCGGCCTCGGCAGTGACATGCAATGTTGTCGAACCCGGTCGCAGCAGGTTGGCCACACGCTCAAACATACGTTTTTGCAGCTTGTTGGGGGCATCGGACCAATCAACAGTCGCCTGCAAAGCACCACGCGGCGACCAAACAACCGGGCGGCCCGCCAAATTGGCGAGCACCAGTGTAGGCAAGGTCGGGAAACTATAGGCCGCAGTCAGATGCACGATATCCGACCAGGCAATGGCCTGTGGCAATTGGTGCAGTAATCCAGGTGCGATGCTGTGCCCCGCGATACGACGGGCATAATGCACCGGATAAGGCAAGGCACCCGGCTCTACGCGCTCTGCGAGGTCCGGTCCTGCGGCATCTGTCGTAAGCACCCGCAGATCGAAATCCGGGCGTGCGGCGATACCATCGCAAATGGCTTTTGTGGACCAGATCGGGCCGCCCCAATAGGTTGCCGGGTAGAAGGATGGTGTTACATGCAGAACCTTCATGCGGCCACCTTGGCCACATGCGCCCGTTGTCCAACGATGCGTGCCGGGTTGCCTGCAACGACGGCGCCCGCGGGCACATCTTTGGTGACAATTGCACCCGCTCCGATAATCGCGCCAGCACCGATATGCCGACATTGCGGCAGGATGATCGCGCGCATGCCAATCCAGACATCCGCCTGAATGGTCTTCGGTAATTGGTGTGGCTGCGCACGCGGATCCGACCCATGATCGTGGGTGTAAATCGCAACGTCCTCTGAAATCAGGGCCCGCGCGCCGATTTCCAGCCCACCGGTCGTATCCAGTTGAACGTTCCGATTGATCTGGACCCCATCACCAATCACAAGCACCGCGCCACCCAATTCTGCCGAAGCCTGGGTGCCACGCCAGATGTAGCAATCAGACCCGACGCGAACCGCCCCGGGATCGGCAAAGCGCACGCCGGGCTGGATCTTGCTGCGCGGGCCCATCTCCGCCAACACAGCCCGCTGGAGTGCCGTCGCAAAATGCAAACCAAGGCGTCGCGCGCACGCTGCGGCGATACGGCCAGACCAATAGATCAGGCGCGGAAGGGATTTAGGAAGCATAAGCAACGCTCCTTCGTTGAAAAGGGATACGGGACACGCGATAGCGGCGCAGAAAAAGGCCGATCATCAGCGCGAGCAGGATCAGTTGTGCTGCGGCGCCGACAATGAATGCGCTGAACGACGACTGCAGGTTTGCCTGCACAAAGGGGTAGAATAACATCGGGTACAGGAATGCCGTGCCGTACCGCATGGTGGCTGTAGATGACAGCAACAACGCCTCACCCTTGCGGAACACCCAGCCCAGCACGAAACCAACGAGAATCCCCGTCCAACCGAAATTGATGAACGCCTCGCCCGGACCTGTCACATTGTATGCGCCGCCCGTATCAACGCCCATCACATCGCGCTTGAAGAAGACACCAAGATCAATGGCGGGTTTTTCGGGCCAGAAGGCGCGCGGAACCCAGCCAAAGCTCCACCAGGTATAGCTGTGACCGAAGATGTAGGTCTCTGGCCCGACCCGCTCTGTCACCATCACAGCCGCGTTGATATCCAGAAAATAGGTGGAGCCGACAATCTGCGCGAACAAGCGGCTGCCATCACCGCCATGACGCAGAGCGGTCATATAGGCCGACAGCCATCCCAGCAGCATGATGCTGACCAAACCGATCACCACTGTGCGGCGCCCCAATTGGCCACCCACAATCATGTAAGTGGCAATCGCAAAGACACACAATTCGGCCAGTTCAAACCGGTCGCCCGATACCAGGGCGATCACGACCAACAGACCGCCCAAAAGTATCGCCTGTGCCACGCTTGATCTGTGTCGCGTGACAATGCCATGGGCCAACAGCAGCACAAAGGCAAATTTAGGAATGATGAAGAAAGACTTGATGCCAGCAAGCGTGGACCCCACACCCGCGGCATTCACGTTAATCTGTTTTGTGCTGTTGAGACCCGCAATGGCCGACAGGTTCAGTGTGTCGAGACCCCGCGCCTGAAGGATCAGGGCGATCGTCCCCAGTGTAAATGCAAACGCGCAGAAACCCAGAAAGCCGCGCCTTTGCAACCCTGCCGATACAAGCTGCGCGGCTTGCATATTCGCCCGCCTGTCGCCAGTCCGGCAAGCGAGGCGATACCCGACGCACATCAGCAAAATGAACAGCGTCAGATAAAGTGCGCCAACAGCCATCGCGTCGGTTGTGTCGATAAAGCGGCGGTAGAAGGCAAGATCGGGTTGCGACCCGTAAACAGCGACCTTGATGAAGAAACCCAAAAAACTGAAATAAGCCAGCAGATGCATTGGCGAAACCAGCCGGACCAATCCATGTCGCTGCCCGAGCCAAAACGGGATCAGAGTGGATAAACCCGCCAGCGAGATGATCACGATGGCTTCCATAGAGCCCCCGTCTTGCGCCAGGCGACTGCGGCGGACGTGTCGATGCCAAGCCGATTGCGAAGGTGCCTCCACAGCAGCAGTATGCCGATCGTGTTCGCAGCGACATAGGCGCAGGCATGGGCAAATATCGACATGCCTGATCCCACTGTAAAGATAATGAAGAGGTAGATTGCGATACTCACCACGCGCGACATCGCGGCACCCATGGCTTGGCCGCAGAGCGTGGCAACGGTGAAAGACGATGCAAAAAAGATCTGCAGAAATGCACCTAAAGCGAAAGCTAAAAAGGCAAAACGTCCATCGGATTCCACATTTTGTGCTATCAAGTTATCCAGGAATGGTATCGCCGCCAGCGCCGCGACTAAAAGGACAAAGCCGGGGATGAAAGCGATCTGACTACCGCGCGCGCTTTCGGTTTGCAGGCGATACGTATCGCCCCCACCAAAGGCGGAAGAGACCGGCTTTGCACTCACCCATGTGGCCACCGAAACCGGCAACGCCACCAGGTTGGCCACCCGCTTGAGCACTGCATAAAGGCCAATCTGTTCCGCCGATAGAATGCTGCCGCCGACAACAACATCAATCTGCGCAAGAACCATGCCAGACAAGGATGTGGCCCAAAGTGACCATGCCACACCGCCAGCACGCCCGTTGATGGAGGTCATTTCACCCCATCGGCGATGCCGTATGCACCACGGAACGGTAAATGCGCAGATCAAACCCAGACCCAGCACCGCGTGGATCAACACCGTGGCTGCCGGCGCGCCAAGCGTGGTCACGCCGGCCAAGCCCAGCGCCACCTGTGGCATGGCATCGCGTAGCACCATTGAGGCCCAAACACTGCCCAAAGCCCGCATGATGCTGGCAAGACATGTCGCAAGATTAATGGCCAAACCGCCAGCCAGAACAGCAAGCACGTCGCCCGCAGGAAAGACGGTTTGTAACAGGCCAAATGCCAAAATTGCGAGGCCTGCCGGCAGCGCGAAGAGTTGAAAGAACAAACCGCGTGTGGACATTCCCTGCCCGTCGGTCAATTGCTGCAGCAAAAGCAGTGGCGCACCGCCTGACAGCGCGGTGCCGGCAATCATCGCAAGGCCCCACACAACCGCCAATGCACCGAATGCTTGCAGCCCCAGAAAGGCTGCCAAACCGATCATCACAGCGAAATTGACCGCAACGATACTGCCGCGCAGCGCAATCGTGCCCCAGGCATTGGTCGCAGCCGCTTTGGAAAGATATCTGACGATCATCGCACCTTTTCCATGTGCGCCATTAACCATGCGCCCGTTGGGTTTAGTCGTCAGTCATTGTGATTAATTTAAGGTTAAGACCTTTGTGGTTCGGTGATGGCCGGGGGTCCGCAGGAAAAGGTTCCGGCCATTGATGAAACATCACAGTCTGGCAGAGCAGCATTATGCGCCTCAGGCAGCACTGCTTGAAACAGTGCCCGTCGATCCATTGGACATAGGCGGGTTGTGCCGCTGTATCTGGCAGGGGAAATGGATCATTGCAGCCAGCACGATCATGGCCCTTGTGGTGGCGGGCTATTATGCATTTGCAATCGCTCAGCCACGCTATGCGGCCAGCGTGACCGTAAAGGTCGCAAAACCGCTAAGCATCGCAGGCGAAGATATTGCCGGACCTAACCTCAACAGCGAAATTGCCATCCTGCGCTCACATACATTCCTGAATCAGGTCGCCACAGCACTTGAACTGCAGAAAGATCCCACATTCAACCGATATCTGATGCCAATGTCACCCTGGTCGCTCACCGCGCTGCGCACGCGTGTACGGACCATGCTGACAGGGCAGTTACCCGTCGTGCCGGATGATGAAATGATCCGCACGAAGACCCTGGAAAACCTGAGCAAAGTCATGCAGGCCCAAGCGAACGAAGATAGTGGCGTTCTGACGATCAGAGTTACTAGTGGCCTTGGAGAGCGGGCAATTCAAATCGCAAACACAATTGCTGCGACATATATCCAAGACCAGCTTGAAACGGCACGAATTAGAACAGAAAACACACTTTCTTGGCTGTCGGCAAAGGTCTCGGAAAGCCAGATCGCCCTGGCCGAGAAAGAGGTCGCGATCACCGAACTGATCAGTCAGTCGCGTGCTGCGGATCAGGTTACATTTGATGAACTAACCCGGCAGGCAATGGATACCGACAAGCGGCTGCGCGATGCGCGCGCCATCTTGGCCGGTTTGCGCAGTGGCGACCCATCGACCACCCAAAATCCGCTCTCAATAAATGCCAGACGGATCGAGGGGCAAATTGCCGTGCTCCAAGATGTACGGGCTGATCTCACCAGTCAGTTGGCGCAACAATCCACCGGGCTTGCACGGCTTAACCAGTTGCAGCGCGAAGCAGATGCCTCTCGCGTTCTTTATGATACGTTCCTCGCAAGACTGCAGAACACTACCCTGTTGGGGGCTGTGGAAGATCGGCAAAGTCGAATCCTCAGTCCTGCAGGACCGGCGCAATATGTGGCCACCCGCAAGACGTTCCTGATTGGGCTCGCGGCGGTGCTTGGTGCCGTCTTGGGGACCTGCTTGGTCGTTGCGCGTGATGCGACACGGTCGGGTTTTCGGGAACCAGGCCAATTGCGTGATGCGACCGGATTGCCCGTTATGGGACAGATACCCGCGCTGCGTCTGCGGAATCCGGTTCAGCTGCTCGACAAAATATCGCTTCCCGCAACGCAGGATGTTCAGGATGCCGCTACTGCGCTTCGGACGGCCTTGCTGGTTTCAGGCGCCGATGAACCCCCACAAACAATTTTATGCACCTCCAGCATCCGTGGAGAAGCGCAGACGCTACTTTCCATCACTTTGGCGCAGGCCTTTGCAAATCTGGGGAAGTCGGTACTGCTCCTTGATGGTGATCAGCGCGGCCAAGGCGTCGTGCGATACGTGCCCGCCGCAAAATCGGGAAGGCTGACGGATGTAATTAACGGCCAGATAATGGTATCGCATGCGATCTACCGTGACCCGCGCTGGCCGGTTGATGTTCTGGCGGCTCAGAAGACGCGATCCAGTGACGTTTTTTGCTCGGCGCCTTTCGCAAATATGATGCACAGGCTGCGTGAAAACTATGATTACATTATCATAAATGCGTCGCCGATACTGGACGGCCCGGATGCCGCCATTCTGGCGCAGCATACGGATGGGGTCGTTTACGCGGTAAAATGCGACAGGACGCCCCTGGATCTGATCAAAGCGGGACAGGATACATTGGAAAATGTACATGCCCCGATTTCAACCCTGGTGATGACCGGGGTGGCGCCGCGACACCAACAGCAGCGTGCAAACCGTAGCCTGTTTGCAAGGACGGGCCTGCATGTATGAAAAAAACAAAACCGGCGCATGTCCCTTCATGCGCCGGTCCTAGCGTCGCCCCGCTTTTATTCCATCCGCATCAAATGACGGCTGAAAAAGCGCAATGCATCGCCATTACCAAACCGTAGACCACCGGGCGCATCGCCAGTAATGTAGGCCTTTGCTTGCCAGTCCAGGCCACCGGTCGCAGTTGAAGCATTCAGGTTGGGACGCAAAAAGGCGTCAAATTCCGACACGGCATTATTCGCACCAGGTGATGCACCCGCTTCATGACCGTAGGTCAAAAGCCCATAGTCTAGATTGGCTGAAAGCCCGATACGCTGCGCATCCGGGAAATCGATATTCGCAGGGTTCGTGCCAGCATAATCTGACAACAGGACCGGCGCCGCCTGCGCCGCTGAGACGCTATCAAATACCACGCTGCGGCTTTCACCGTCCCAATGCACCATCGGCAGCATGCCTGCATAGAACCACTCAAACACCACTTCCGGTCCCGTACCTGTGGCATTCACAGCGTGGGATACTGCGCCAGGGCCTACCGTACGAGTGAATTCACAGGTGCCGATCTCTATCCCCGTTTGCAATTGCCATCTGAGGTCTTCAACAATGCTAATCTGCGCGCCGACGGTCAGGCCATTCCCACTTCCACCCGGCGCCCACGCCAGATCATCAAGCAGAATGGTGCGCGACTGCAGTATTTCATTGCCATGAGTTTGGCCGCCCAATTCTGTCGCAGAACCGCCATTGGTAAAGCGCATGGCATATTCGCGCTCAGACGCATAGTCGATTGCAACAAAGTGCGGATAGGTCGGGCGATCATCGGCGCGCCAATCCAGCGCGCCATCAGAGGCGATACCCCCGGAATGTGTCGGCCCATCCGTACCGCTGACACCACTGGCCCGTGCGGAATAATAGATGCCGCCAAACTGAACTTCATCACCCATCCCATAAGTGACGCCAGGTTGCCAAACTGGCGGCAAAATGCGTGGATCGGCAAGGGTTGCTGTAATGGCGACAGCTTCGATCATGATAGCATTGCCGCCCGGTGTCGCGGCACCCCCACTACTGATGGTGATATCATGCGGACCAGTCAATCCGCTGGCAACTTTCACGGATTGCCGGCGTTGCAAATCAGTGTCGGAATAGGTTGAAAACGCCTTGAACCCCAAAGATGCAGGATCATCAATCTCATTAACGAGCGCTTGCGCACCATCGATCTCAACCCGGACATAGCCACCACCGGTACGACCGGTGTAATGTATCCAGACATCATACGGGTCCACACGATCAACGGTCACATCCGCCGTCGCCGTCAGCGAGGACGTGCTGACCGCGCGGTTACCGGTATAGCTGCCCGACAGGCCGGAGCCCGACGATTGCAGTTGCGACCACCCACTGCTTAGCGTGAAATCACCTACAGGATAAATGTTGCGCAGCTCTGCCACCAGCGTCTCGCGCCACGAAAGCCTGGTGGCAGGATCATTGTTATCCAGCTGCATCCATGCGGCGTGATTTTCGGACAATTCTGTCCAGATCGACAAAGCGCCGTTTCGCGCTTGCGCCAACGCCACGTGTTGCCCGGTGCCAGGCCCGAAAAATGCGGCCGACGGTTGGGGGTCCGGGACACCCCGTTGGACCCGGCCAAGAGAAAGCTCCAAACCGATCATTTTTCAGTACCACGCGACAAGCTGGGCAGTGGTCCCTGTCGCCATCACGCGCGCGGGACGTACGCTCAAAACAGCGCCAGCGCCAACCTCATAGCTGACGACCTCGCCAGCATTATCCTGCAACACGACGCTACCGGCAACATTGACATACAGCGCACGTGGGCGGACCGGCAAATCAGCCGTGTCAGATGGCACAACCGCATAATGCGCAACAGCAGGTGCGGTCAGGTTCACATAGTCGGTTTCAAAAGGATCAGGCATGGGTCTCTCCACATTGTGTTAAGACACCATGCCTACGCGCTTGGCTTTACCAGTCCGTGCGACGGGCGTGCGATCAACAGCGCAACAGGGGCGAATTATGCGCCATGACGCCCCAGAATGACCCAAACCGTGCGCCACGCAATCCAAAGGTCGAACCACAAATTGGCATGTCGGATATAGTGCGCATCCGCAGCAACCTTGCGCTGGATACCGTCAAGACCATCAACATACCCAATCTGCGTCTGTGCCAGACCCGTAATGCCAGGTAGAACCTGATGCCGGTCTCGGTAACCGGGTATTTCGCGCAAGTAGACACAGGCATGCGCATAACTGTCCGGACGCGGGCCAATCATGCTCATCTCGCCGCGTAAAACATTGATGATTTGTGGCAATTCATCAATCCTGCAGCGCCGCATCCAATGACCCAATGCGGTAATCCGATCCTTTTCAAGTGCGTCGAACGCGCCGCGCTCTTGGATCCTTTCTTCGATCATCGACCGAAATTTATATGCGGTAAATGGGCGGCATCCCAATCCCATACGCTGTTGTCGAAACAAGAGCGGACCTGGATTCATGAACGGGTTCAAGACAATCAAGAAAACGGCACACACCATCAATAGCGCGAGCAATACGAGCGCAAGAGCCAGATCAAAAGCCCGTTTTGAAACGCCTCGCGCCGCACCCCCAGACGGCGTATCTGACATCTTGTCATTGTGAACAAGGACATCGTCAAATGCATTCTCTCGGAAATCAAACATCGTCGCCCTACGCCTTCCCAATCCTCAGACTGGACGACACCAGCATGTCCAGTTGTTAAAAATTTGAAAGAATACGGTTAAGGCAGCGTAAAGCAAAGCATGAGAAATGCCCCAAAAACATATGATTTTAAAGCTAATTTCTTAATGCGTATTAGGAATCACAACCCGAAATTGAACGCTCTCGTTAACCGTCAATTTATGGAAAAGTGGCGATCCGAGAAGGACTCGAACCCTCAACCTGCTGATTAGAAGTCAGCTGCTCTATCCAGTTGAGCTATCGGACCGCTGTGCCACGTATGACTTGGGTTTGACGTCTTTGGCAAGACCGAACATACTCGGCACGAACACACAACGGAACGCTCACGCATTGATTGTACGGAGCACGTTATTTGAAACATATCATTATTGGTGGCGGCAGTGGCTTTATCGGGTCTGCCCTGACACAAGCGCTGCGCGCACGAGGTGATCACGTCACCATTTTGTCGCGCTCACCCGGAGACCAGCGCATTACCTGGGACAGCCTCTCGGATGGGCTGCCACGTTGTGATGCAGTTGTGAACCTTGCCGGTGAACACATCCTGCAACCCGGTCGACGCTGGACAGATAAGTATCGCGATGAGGTGATCGCCTCGCGCACCGGCACAACCAAGCAGCTCGTCGATGCAATCAATGCCAGTGCCAACCCACCAGAGGTTTTTGTATCCACAGCAGGGAAATGCTTCTACGGCACGCAAACAGGTGCCGTGGATTATCCAGAACTGGATGAAGATAGCGCCCCGATGGGTCTCGATTTCCCGGCAGAGCTGGTCGGGCAATGGGAAAAGGCAGCCGATCACCTGGACCACGACCGCGTGCGACATGTGCGGGTCCGGATTGGCATTGTTTTGGGTAAGATCGACCGCGGCAGCTTTTTGGGTCGCCTTTGGCGTATCGGACGCAGCCGTGGATTACTGCCAATCGTGCGACTCCCCTTTTGCTTCGGCTTAGGTGCAAGATTGGGCAAGGGGACACAACCTTTTCCGTGGATTCACATAGAAGATATGGTGGGTATCTTAATACGGGTGATCGATAACACGGAGGCGACGGGGCGTTATAATGCGGTATCACCCGGCATAGTCAGCAATGCCGATTTCACTGCCGCCTTCGCAAGTGCCTTGCATCGGCCTGTCACCTGGTCCGTTCCCGCTGGTCTGATCCGTTGGTCTGTCGGAGCAGAACGGGCCTCAATACTGCTCGAAGGTCAAAACGTGATACCAAAACGAACGCTTGCGATGGGTTACACGTTTAAATACCCAACCATTGATGACGCCATGAATGATCTGGTCGAGATCACGATCTGATGTGGGTCAATGGGTCCAGGCGCCCCGCCGATTAGTCGCAAAGTTTTCGCCGTATCCACCGGGCCGGATATTGGCCTTACGCGGTTTCGGCTCTTGCACGACCGCATCGATGCCCTTGTCTTTGGCATAGTCGAGCGCTGCTTCCTTGCTGTCAAATTCCAGCCTGACCTGCGCTTGCGTATCCGACGATGAGGTCCAGCCCATCAGCGGGTCAACCTCGCGCGCCGTCTCTGCCACATGCTCCAGCACCCAATGCTTCGTCTTGGCAGTGCCTGAGGACATCGCCGTTTTTGCAGGCTTATAGATTCGTGCGCGCATCAATGCTCTCCCTGGGGCTGCGATTTATATGCGCAAAAGCATTGATCTGCGCAAGTAGGTGGCCACACTGACGCAAAAATCTTCAAAGATTTTTGACCAGCATTTTCAAAAATCCTGGCACCTCACGCCCATTCGCCACCACGCATCACCGGAACCCGATCACCGGTCTTGGTAATACCATCGATATCAACCGCATCGGACCCCATCATCCAGTCAACATGAATGATACTCTGGTTCCCGCCCTTTTGTTTGAGTTCTTCAGGACTGAATTCCGATCCACCTGCGATCGTGTCGGCATAACATTGCCCCAACGCAATATGACAGGATGCGTTCTCATCAAACAACGTGTTGTAGAACAACGTCCCAGACTGGCTGATCGGGCTTGAATGTGGGACAAGCGCGACCTCTCCAATCCGGCTGGCACCGTCATCCGTTTTCAACAGCTCCCGTAAAACGTCCTGCCCTTTGCTTGCTGTCGCCTCTACAATGCGGCCGGCCTCGAACCGGACCGCAATATCTTCAATCACGTTGCCCTGATGCGCCAACGGCTTGGTCGCGGCAACCACACCCTCGACCTTATAGGCATGCGGACACGTAAAGACTTCTTCCGTCGGGATATTGGGCTGGCAGACCACACCATTCAGGGCCGGGGATGCACCACCTTTCCAGATGTGACCATCAGCGAGGCCCAGATGCAGATCAGTTCCAGGCCCTGTATAATTAAGGGCGCTGAAATTCTGCGCATTCAACCAGTCCACCCGCTCCTTTAGGCGAGCGCTATGCGCAGCCCAATTTGCGACAGGATCTGCGCCATCCAATCGTGAAGCCGAATAGATCGCATCCATCAACCGTCCCTGCGCCTCCTCAACCGGCAAATCAGGGTAAACGCGCGCGGCCCATGCCGCACCAGGGTAAGCCACGATATTCCAGTTCACTTCGAACCCTACAATCGGATCCATTGCCGGTTTCGATGCGATCGCATTGGCTTTACTGACACGCGCCACCTTTGCAGGATCTTGATCGGCCAATAGCATCGGGTCATCGCCTGTAATCGCCATACGCGCAGCACCGCTTTTGAACGCTGCGGCCATCCCCTCAAACAGCCAATTGGGCGCCCGGTCAAAACTTGCATCAGGGGCATTTTCAAATCGGGCCAGGGTGATTGCATCATCGCTAAAAAATGGCGTCACAATCCCCGCCCCGGCCTTGTAGGCATGCACTGTAATCCGGCGCACAAGATCAAGTGCGGCCATCGGCGCTGTGACGATCAAGTCTTGGCCAGGTTGCAAGTTCACGCCTGTACGGACAGCTACCTCCGCAAGACGGTCGAGCTTTTCGGGATCGATGTAGGCGGACATGCGCGCTCCTTTGTGTTCGCACCTGACATTATGGCGTCGCGACCTTGGGTCAACCACCATCTCAATCAACCTGTGAGACAACAGCGATCGTCGGCTTGATTGTCATTCCGCGTGCGCCATCGCATTATACACGCTTGCAAAGCTGAAATGCGTGAAGAGCCGAATGAAGCTGAACGAAAACACAATAGGCCCTGCAGCCGACAAGATCGCAAAACGCTGGAAACTGCAATTGTGCGACCGCATAGCAGAAACACGCCGCGCCTACGTCTTCAAGGTTGATCGTCCAGGCGGCCTCGCCGCTCTGAAAATCTATAAACGCTTCGGTGCTGCTGGCGAAGGGGCGGGCATCCACTTTTTGCGCAACCTTGCACCCGGTGTAGGTGTTGAAGTTTATCGCAACAGCCCATGGCGCTCCGCAGTGTTGATGGAGTGGCTGGAAGGTGACACACTCGACAAGCTGGTGATGCGTGGGGACGATGCCAAAGCGACCGCGCTGACGGCGCAAGTTGCAAATGCAGTTACTACCACAGATTTTCGCTTCCCCTTCATCTACAAACGAGTAGTGCCAAGCCTGCAACGCGACTTCAGATCTTATTTAGCGCCAACTGACGCCAGCCAACTTCATCCGGACCTTGCACGTGCGGCTACGTTGCTGGCGAATCTGACGCGCACGACCAAGCAAGAACGCGTCATCCATGGTGATCTTGGCTTTGGCAACATCATGCTGACACCTACAGGACCACGCCTTATCGATCCGAAAGGTTTGCGCGCTGATCCGGCGTTTGACCTGGCGAAAACACTTGTCGCACCCTATGCGGGCACATCGCTCGCCGTATTTGAAGAAAGAATTGCGCAGCGCGGCCCCATCCTTGCGCAAGCTGTTGGCGCATCGCCTTTGCGGCTGACGCAGTGGGCCACGGTCATTTTGGCGCATAAGATTGCTTTCAGGGACAAAATGCAGCCGGAGGAGAGCAATCTGGGGCCCTATTTGACGCGATTGCTCGATCTCTCACAGCATTAGATAGCGTCATAATCACACACCCATCCGCACTGTCGCCTCCCCGTTCATATCGGTGCCGCATCAAGTCTCGTGAAACCGGCTGGTCGTCTCGGACTGCAAAGGTTTGGTGGTGTTAAGGAAAAAGCAAGTGAGCACAGGTAATGTCACGTGGGCCGCCTGCATAGGCAACCATTGACGACACTAATTGGAGCTTTTCGATGTTGAAACCAAGCCTGACAACACTGACCCTCTTACTGGCCGCACAGGCTGTCAAAGCAGATGAGTTTGCCCCTGCGTTGGAGGCCTATCTGCAAAACAATGTCACGACCTGGGCCAGCGATCCGATCATCCTTGACACCTTGCGGAACGCAAATGCACAAACATCGGGTTATGACGCCAATCGTATTTCACAGCTTGATCAGGCGTGGCGGGCGGAAATCGGCCAAAGCGATACACCAACAATCACTCCCATACTGAATAATGCTGCCGCCGAATTTCTGCGCGGACAAGTTGCGGCATCGGGTGGCGCAATCTCTGAAATATTTATCATGGATGCCGTTGGCCTGAACGCGGCCGCGTCTACGGTGACATCTGATATGTGGCAAGGAGACGAAGAAAAGTTCACCGCCACTTACAGTGTGGGTCCCGGTGCGACCCATATCGGTGACGTCGAATTCGACGAATCTGCTCAGACCTATTTGGGCCAAGTCTCCATGACGATCACTGATCCTACAAGTGGTGAATTGCTTGGCGCGGTCACGGTCGGTGTCAACGCAGAGCAGCTTTTCTAAAGTCATCAATCCAGCAGGCGGAACATCTTATGACGCTCTCAAACATGACCGGTTCATTTGGAGCTATGGCGCGATCCATCTACGTAAAATGCATTCTGATTACGACGATGGTAACATCCATCGTCGTCGCGGCGCTAAGTTATCAAAATGCGCGAGCAAGCGCAGATATTGCGCGCGAAGGCGTCAAAAACTTGGCCATTACGGCAACGAGCAACACCGCTGGTCGGCTTGGTTCCGCAATCCGCTTTAGCAACATCGACGACCTGAACAACCAGATCGATGCCCTGATCGCTGCCTCAGACGGCCTCGCGACCGGCGCGCTGATCATCTCAAAAACTGGAGATTTGCTTGCACAAGTTGAAACTGGTGATGCGGATTTGGCAGCTTTGCGAGCTCTAGCGCAGTCTGCAGTAAACGAAAGCCCCGGACAAAGCCTACAAGACGGTCTTTACTTCGCGCATCCAGTGGGCTTTGGGCAGCAAGACGCGACAGTTGGTGCGCTTGCCGTCAGTTGGACCGCAGAACCCATAATGGACAAGGTCAATGATCAAAAGCGACTACAACTGCTTGTCGCGTTTGTCTTGTTTGCCTGCATGCTTGGCTGCGCGACCTTCCTGTTGCGGCGGATACTTGGACAGCCGCTTGGGCGGTTGGAACAGGCCATGCAGGCCGTTGCGTCAGGTAACTATCAAAGTGCGATTCTGGATACTGATCGCAACGATGAGATTGGCCGTCTTGCCGCAAACCTGGACCATATGCGCAACGGTTTGGACGCCGCAGCACATGCAGCCGAGACGGCCAGCGCCGACCAGCAGGAGCAAAAAGATGTTATCGCAACTCTGACAGCGGGCCTAAAGAAACTGGCAGCTGGCGATATGACGGTCCGCATTGATCAACAGTTTTCTGAGAAATACAAACAGCTGAAAGAAGACTTCAACGATGCATCCCTGACACTGCATGATACGCTTCAATCCGTTGTCGACAACGCGCGTCTCATACAACAGGAGGCCGAAGATATCGGGCGTCAATCGGGTGAGCTATCACAACGCACCGAAACGCAG
>JBCBDL010000003.1:0-86742 GCA_038529695.1 Pseudomonadota bacterium
CTATTTTGCAAAGCGATAGGAATAAGCGCTTGTGGACCGTCTACAGAGCATCGAAGTCTTCATTGCCGTCGCAGAGGCTGAGAGCTTTGCTGGCGGTGCACGCGCTGTTGGGCTGAGCGCACCGTCGGCAACGCGCGGCGTGAACGCGTTGGAGGAACGCCTGGGCGCACGCCTTTTCACCCGCACGACGCGGCGCGTACGCCTCACGGATGTTGGCCGGGTCTATCTTGAGGATGCGCGTCACATCCTGGCGCAATTACAGGCCGCCGATGATGCTGCCGCGGGGGCGGCAACCAATCCGGTCGGACATTTGCGGCTGACCTGCTCCACCGAATTCGGGCGCATCTATGTGGCCCCGATCCTCACGGGTTTTTTGGATACATACCCTGAAGTTACGGCTGATGTTCTGATGGTCGACCGGGTCGTGAATATGGTGGAAGAGGGCTTCGACGTCGCCGTCCGTATCGGTGAACTGCCGTCGTCAGGCATGTCTGCAGTAAGGGTTGGAACGGTACGGCGGATCGTGTGTGGCTCACCCAAGTACTTTGAGCGCTTTGGAGTGCCGAAGGATCCGGCTGATATGAGATCTCACCAGATCGTTTCGGCATCACCTGTTAGTCCGGGCACAGAATGGCACTTCGGGGTCGACATGAAGGAAACCGTGCGCATCACACCGCGATTGACGGTAAGCAGTGTCGCCGCTGGTATTGAGATCGCGCGGCAAGGCTGGGGTCTGATCCGCGTCCTGTCCTATCAAGTCGGCACCGACGTTGAAGAGGGAAATCTGAAAACAGCACTTGATCAGTACGAGCCAGAGCCATTGCCGATCCACTTGGTGCATGTTGACGGGCGCCGTGTGCCGGCAAAGGTTCGTGCCTTCATGGACTTCGCGAAGCCGCGACTACGGCGCATTCCTGGTCTGTTTTAGGAACGTGCACCATTGGCTACCTTGCCGGCCCAATTCAGCAGTTCATCGATGGTCTTCTTCGCTGGATGACGGCCTGCCAAAGCGAACGAACGCTTCAGGCACGTTGCGACCGTGCGAAAACAACATGTGCAGGAGGCCAACCTCCGCGGTTTGCGCGAATAGATCAGGGCTTTTGATGGACGTCACATCCGGCGTGACCACCAGGACAGGTGGCCGAATGACAAGTAGACGTACTGCAGATGAGCTCGCCAACAACTCACATTGATTGGCAAAACTCAATTCGGGGACGCAATCGCACAGAGAATATGTCTTGCCGAAACCGGTTTCGCACTTCACACCTGAGTCGTGGGAGGAAAGACTATGTCGGCCAATCAGCAGAAACTGCTGACGTCTGAGCGACGCGCGCGCACGACAATCAATGATGTTGCGGCGGCGTTGAACCTGACCAAATCAACTGTGTCGCGCGCGATGAACGGCTATGCGGACATCTCCAAATCCACGCAAAACCGCGTCATGAAGATGGCGGAGACCATGAACTATCAGCCGCTAAGCCATGCGCAGGCGATCAAAACTGGCCTGAACCGGTCACTGGGTCTTGTGCTGCAGCTATCGGACCATGACGCCCACAGGCCATTTCTGGCAGAATTTCTGGCTGGCGTTTCCGCAGGTGCGAGTACCGAGGGCTATACGCTAACGCTTGCCTCGGCAGATACGCACGACAGTCTTATCGCCAGTTTTCGCACCCTGAAGCAGGATGGTAAGGCCGATGGTTTCATCCTGCCGCGCGCTATGGTCAGTGACCCACGCGTCGCGTTTTTGCGAAAGAACGATGTTCCCTTTGTGCTTTATGGTCGTCCGCCGGACGCAAGCAATTGTAGCTGGTTTGACATTCGCGGTGAGGACGCGATGCGCACCGCGGTCCAGCACCTGGCCGATCTGGGCCACCGGCGTATTGGCTTCATTAATGGGGGCAATATCTATGCCTACGCCGGGCTGCGCCGACAGGGATTTCTATTGGGAATGCAGGCCGCCGGGTTGAGGGTTGATCCTTCATTGATGCTAGAAGACGCAGTCACACAAGAGGATGGGTTTCAAGCATCGCGCAGGCTTCTGGACCACGCCAACCCACCAACCGCTATTGTGTGCGCCATTGATCAGGTGGCACTGGGCACTTACCGCGCTGCGCGGACGCTTGAGCTACGGATAGGAATAGACCTTTCAGTGACAGGCTACGATGGTATTCAGGCGGGTGCACAGGCACAACCGCCACTGACCACATTCAGTGTGGACAACAAAGCAGCAGGTGCCCGCCTTGCAACTCTATTGATCCAGCAAATTCGCGGCGTGGCGCCCGCGGAACTTCGCGAAACCGTCGCGGCCACGTTTCAGCGTGGGGGATCCACAGGCCCCGCGCCAGGCAAAAACGATCATCTATCAAACGTCGAAACGGGAGGAAGACAATGAAGACAACACCGAAAGCCCTGCTGCGCACTGGCGCTGCCGCGGCACTCACATTCGCGGCCACGTCGCTGACAGCCGAAGAATTGCGCTTCTGGACAACCGAGGAACAGCCAGAGCGATTGGCGCGCCAAGAAGCGATGGCGGCTGATTTCGCGGCGGCGACCGGCCACACCGTTGAGGTGATCCCGGTTTCCGAAAACGACCTTGGCACGCGCGCCACAGCGGCCTTCGCCGCCGGGGACTTGCCTGATGTCATCTACCACACGTTGCAATATGCAGCACCATGGGCCGAGGCAGGGATACTGGACACCGATGCGGCGACGGATGTGGTCGAGATGCTGGGCGCAGATACGTTCGCGCCGGGCGCGCTGAACATGGCGGCGGTTGATGGTGGCTATGCATCTGTCCCTGTGGATGGCTGGACACAGATGCTGCTCTACCGTGCAGATGCATTTGAAGAAAACGGGCTTGAGCCACCAAATTCTTATGCCAACGTTCTGGCCGCAATCGAGGCGCTGCACAATCCGCCAGAGATGTACGGCTTTGTCGCCGCAACGAAAATCGATGAAAACTTCATGAGTCAGGTGTTGGAGCACGTGTTCCTTGCCAATGGCGTCTCACCCGTGGGTGCAGACGGGGTGCAGGAACTGGATGAGGCTGCCACAGTGGAAGTGCTGGAGTTCTACAAGGCCATTGCCGAGGCGTCTCCGCCAGGTGACCTTTATTGGGATCAGTCACGCACACTATACTTTTCTGGAAACGCGGCGATGATAATCTGGTCACCATTCATTCTTGACGAACTGGCCGGTCTGCGTGACAGCGCGCCGCCGACCATCAATGACGACCCGACGAGCCGCGATCTGGCAGCGGCGACCGGGGTTGTGACCAATTTTGCTGGTCCGTCAAACCCTGACGGTGCCGCCTGGGGTGACGTCCGGTACTTCGGCATCACCTCTGACGCATCCACCGATGCGGCAATGGAGTTTGTGCAATACTCGATGTCCGATGGCTACGGCGCCACATTGGCCATTGCCCCAGAGGGCAAGTTTCCTGTCCGTCGGGGGACGGCCGACAATCCGACAGAGTTCGCCGACCTCTGGGCCACTTTGGATGTGGGCGTTGATCGCAAGGCACCGCTTGGTGACCTTTACGAGGCATCCATGATCGATGAGATCGTCGGGGGACTGGATGTAGCACAACGCTGGGGTGTAGCGGAGGGCCAGCTGTCAGCGGCCTCGGCGATCATCAATAGCCAGGTCATCAACCGTCTGGTCCGAGAGTATATCGACGGTGAACGCGATGCCGCTGCAACGGTGGCAGAGCTGAACGCAGCTATCGCCGCGGTACAGTAAGGGGCAAGGCGCGCCCCGGATGATTGTCCGGGGCCTCTACCAAAACGCTGGTTGAGATCCCGGATCAAGCCCGGGACGCGAACCGGCTCAACGCCGATCCGGGGTATTGCCCAATGTCCGAACTCTCTCCACCGACCGGCACCGGTCCGCTTGCCAAACGTGAGGCGCGCCTGGCCTGGGGTCTTTTGCTGCCGACTATCGCAGCAGTCGCGCTGGTTGTTGTTTTGCCCTTGCTGGCGATCTTCTGGATTTCATTCAAACCGGTCGAGCTTGGTGACTTGCGGGCGCCAGAAGTTGTGTTGCGTGAAGACATTCGCGGTGATGATGAAGCTGTGGGTGATGAGGCGACAATCCGCTACCGTCTGCGCAACTCGTCCCAGGATCAGCCAATTACGGGGGTCAGTTTCAGTGACATGCTGCCCGAGGGCCTTGCCGTCCAAAATCTTGATCCGCGCTGCACGCTTGAGGGTTTTGCCCTGACTTGCGATCTGGGTGACTGGGAGCCCGGTACACGCGAAACGCTAACGATCCCGGTTTTGATCGAACAGGCCTATCTCGACAATGGGCTGCGCCCGCAAGACAGCCCCGCCAACACCACCGGCATGTCCTCAAGCGTGCTCACCAACACTACTTTCACCCTTGAGAATTTCGCGCGCATCTTCAGCGGCGAAGAGTTTGTCGAGGTTCTGTGGGTGACCTTGTTCTACACCGTTTTTGGCACCATTGGTGCGCTTCTGGTTGGCCTGTTTGCCGCTTTGCTGCTGAACAAATCCTTTAGGGGCCAAGGCATTCTGCGGGGGCTGTACCTGTTTCCTTACGTCGCACCAGTCATCGCAGTCGCCTTCGCCTGGCTGATCCTCTTCGACCCCTTTTCTGGTTCGGCCAACGCGCTTTTGGTCCAAATGGGCGTGACGCAGGAAGCGATCAATTTCTTCGGCGAACGGCCGCTTGCGCTGATCATGGTGACTGTATTTGAGATCTGGCGCTATTTTCCGCTGTCGTTCCTGTTCATTCTTGCGCGGATGCAATCCATCGACAGCGACATGTACGAGGCGGCGGATATGGACGGTGCCTCACCCTTTCAGCAGTTCTGGTACCTGAGCGTGCCGCAACTGCTTGGCATTCTGAGCGTCCTTTTCTTGCTGCGGTTCATCTGGACCTTCAACAAGTTCGACGACATTTTCTTGCTAACCGGCGGGAATGCTGGCACGCGGACGCTGACAGTCAATGTATATGAACAGGCATTTGCCGTGTCGAACATCGGCGCTGGTGCTGCTGTTGCTGTGGTGATCTTCGGCTGCTTGCTGACGTTCTCTCTCTTCTTTCTCAAATATATCAGCCGTGAGGAAGGGTTATGAGCGCGCTGCGCTTCAACTGGATCACGAGCCCGGTTTTGGGCGCGCTGTGGATGGTTGTCTTGTCAACAACCATTGCGATTGTGATGAGCTTTGCAACTGGTGATCCGTTTCGGCCACATGTTCTTTACGCGCTGCTGTGGGGAGGCGTCATCGGTTACACGATCGGTCACAGGCTTGGTGATTTCTGGGGTAAAGTCTTGGCCGCAACCCTTCTCGTTGGCATGGTCCTGATGGGGATCGGCCCGCTGATAATCGGGGCCCCTGTCTCTGCCTTTGCAGCTGTCTTTGCAGCTGCAGTGCTGTCGATCGCATTTGTCTGGTCTGGACAGGTGATCCTGAAGGACATGCCCCATGGCGCGCTTACCAGGCATGAGTTCGAAGATGCAGTGATCCGCTTTATGACTGGGTTTGGCTATATCTTCTTTACCGCCATTGTGCTGATCCCTTTCTATGTCATGGTCATGACCAGCCTGAAAAATCAGGCTGAACTGATGCAAAATCCGCTCGATTTTTCGATTGATGTCAGTCAAGGCGTCGCGCTGTTCCGCAGCTATGACGAGCTGTTTACCCAGTTCAACTTTGGCACCTATATGTTCAATTCCTTCTTCATTTCGCTGCTGACGGTTCTGATTACGCTGGCCTTTGCCATCCCCGGAGCCTATGCCGTTGCGCGGCTGCGGTTCCGGGGGCAGGCCGCTTTTTCACGGTCGATCCTGCTCATCTACATGGTGCCGATGATCGTGTTGGCCTTGCCCATCTACATCGCTTTTTCGATGACCGGCTTGCGGAATTCCTTTTGGGGGATCGTAATGATCTATCCGGTCACAACGATCCCTGTGGCGCTCTACATGCTGCAAGGTTACTTCCGTGGCCTTCCGTCAGAGGTGGAAGAAGCTGGTTTGATGGACGGTCTGTCGCGTCTTGCGGTGATCTGGAAGATAACACTGCCGCTGTCATTGCCCGCCTTGGCGTCGGTGTCCCTTTATGTGTTTATGATTGCCTGGAACGAATTCCTGCTGGCCTTCATGCTGTTGGATGACCCATCGAAATTCACGCTGACACGCGGTATCGCCTCACTCAACTCTTCAGAAATTCCAAGACAACACCTGATGGCAGGGTCGGTCGTTGCAACCGTACCGATCATGGCGATTTTCCTGGGGCTTGAACGTTTCATGACAAAGGGACTGACCGCGGGGTCAGTAAAGGGATGATAAAAGACCTGCACGAAGAAGCGCGCCAGATCATGCGCGACAATGACAAGGGTGGTTATACGCTGCCCACACATGGGCTTTACCCTTATCAGTGGAACTGGGACAGCGCCTTTGCCGCATGGGGCTTTACGACCTTTGATCCCGACCGCGGCTGGACGGAATTGGAAACGTTGCTCGCGGGCCAGTGGGAGGACGGCATGGTCCCGCATATCCTGTTTCACAAAATCGATCCGGGCTATTTTCCGGGGCCAGAGGTGTGGCAAGGGCGCGGACCGATCCCCTCATCGGGGATCAGCCAACCGCCGATTGCCGCTTCATTCATGGCCAAGATGCTTGCGATGGACCCGGCTGGCGCCGCGCGCGCGCGCGCAATGTGGCCACAACTGCGCGATTGGCATGCCTGGTTTATGGCTTGGCGGTTGGATCAGGGCGCAGTCTGCGTGACACATCCGTGGGAAGCCGGGCGCGACAACGCCCCTGACTGGGACGGTCCGATGCGCGCCATAGACGTGTCCGACATCGGGCAATATACCCGTCGTGATACATCGCATGTGGATGCCGTAATGCGGCCGACAAAGCATGATTATGACCGCTATCTGACGCTGGTGAAACTGGGCGTCTCGGTAAAGTGGGACCATGCGACACTGCGCGAGATCAACCCTTTCAGGGTTGCCGACCCGACAATGACGTTCACCCTTTTGCGAGCACATCGCGATCTCGCTGCAATGGGACGCCGCTTTGGTGAAGACGTGACCGAGATTGAGGCGTGGATCACAGAACTTGAGACCGGAGCGCAGACGCTGTGGAACCCGCAAATCGGTGGCTACGACAGCCGCGACGTACGCACCGGAACGTTCAACAATGTGCTTTCGAATGCCTCGGCGCTGTGCTGGTATGCCGGGATCGATGACAACAGAGCATGGCCTGCGATTATGCGCATGCTGGATGCAACGACTTATGGTTTGGCAAGCTACGACCCTGACGCGGAAGGGTTTGAACCACTACGGTACTGGCGGGGCCCAACTTGGCCGATCATGAACTACTTGGTGGCAACCGGAATGGCCGAACAGGGACATCACGCTGTCGCTGAACGGATCCATCGCGAAACTGCGGCGCTGATGCAAAAAAGTGGCTTTTCCGAGTACTACGACCCATACAGTGGTGCCCCAGCGGGTGGCAAAACATTCACATGGACGGCCGCCGTCTGGCTTGGTTGGGCTGGTCACCAACCGCAATCACGTCAGGGGGCGGCCTGATGCCTTCGATTACACTTAGATCTGTCGAAAAATGGTTTGGCGCCGCGCAGGTGATCAAAGGCGTGGACCTGGAGATGGAAGAGGGCGAGTTCGTCGTCTTTGTCGGTCCGTCGGGCTGCGGAAAATCCACGCTTCTGCGCATGATCGCAGGGCTTGAGGAAACATCGCGCGGCCAGATTATGATCGGCGACCGTGATGCGACAGCGGAACCGGCCAACAAGCGGGGGTTGGCCATGGTGTTCCAGTCCTACGCCCTCTATCCACATATGTCGGTGCGCGAAAACGTAGGCTTCCCACTGAAATCAGCGGGTTTGCCAAAAGCAGCAATTGACGCCAAGGTCGACGAAGCCGCGAGCATTCTGAAGCTTGGCGAATACCTGGATCGTCGGCCGAAGGACCTATCGGGAGGGCAGCGCCAGCGTGTGGCAATTGGGCGTTCGATCGTGCGTGATCCCACGGCATTCCTTTTCGACGAACCGCTGTCAAACCTGGATGCCGCCCTGCGGGTCGAGATGCGGTATGAAATCGCAAAGCTGCACCAGACACTGCAAGCGACCATGATTTACGTCACCCATGACCAGGTCGAGGCGATGACACTTGCCGACCGGATTGTGGTGCTGGAATTCGGTAAGATCGCGCAGGTCGGCACACCACGCGAACTCTACGAACGACCGGCAAATCTGTTTGTTGCGCAATTCATCGGCTCGCCACGCATGAACGTGTTGCCTGCGACAGCGGTGGATCTGCCCGGCATACCAGACGGCGCAGTCTCTGTTGGGATGCGACCCGAACATGTCGATATCGTGGAGAGCGGTGCCGGCAATCTGCAAGGGATTGTGGATGTTTTAGAGTATCTTGGTGCTGACACGTTTCTCATCCTGTCCTGCGGCGATGCAGGGCAGGTCACGGTGCGGGTTGATGGCACGACAGATCTGTCCCCCGGTGACAAGCTCGGCCTGCAGGTCGCTGACGGACAGTTCCATTTCTTTGATAGCGATGGCATGGCGATCTTGACTTAGATGTTTCCCGTCCACACCGAGGCCGGAAGCTTGTGTTCTGAGGGCAGGCGCCACGGTAAAGCTAGCCCAGGCCGCAGCCAGTCATTCTTCGTCCAGACAGGTTTAGCGGTCTGAATAAATCTGGTAGCTTGTTGTTGCTGGGCCTGCTTCGGCAGTCGTGCGGTCTACTTCCCAAGCTTTTGACCTGCTCCCTATTGAGACGAGGTTTGTATGTCGATGGCAGTCCTCTATTCTGACTTCCTGTCTGAACAAACCGTCCACCATCATCAAGATAGCCTGTCGCGCCATCCGCGGTTTGCTTGATAAACCGTCTTGCATCGTCGACGTTCTGCGAGACAGGTGTGAACACACGCCCAAGATCATCGATCACACGAACGATATCGTCGCCGTGCTGCAGGACCACGTGACCAGCAACAACGGATGTCTGGCTTGCAACTGTAAAGAAGGTCTGGCCCGCAGTGGCCCCCGCAAAGCCAAGTCCAACTTCACCGCCAAAGCCCGCGACCTCGGCCCAACACAACGGATTGGCCGCACAAAGGTGCATCGTCGCAACAGCACTGGGCGCAACCGCAATAGTTAGACCACTACCAAGACCGATCGTTGCACTTGTTAGGAACGCCTCGCCACCCCGTTGATATCCTTCCCAATGGGCATTCAATGCGCGGATTTTCTGAAAATCACCCATGCAATCGGCGCCCGACCGGCCGCCACAATTGTCGGCGGCCCATCCAGCATAGCTGCCGTAGGCATCGCCATGCTCACGCACCATCCAGCCGCTGAACAGGCTTAACGGAAACGGGTTGCCCACATCATGGTCATAGCCAAGATAAACCTCATGCGCCTGATACTCCAACTCGCCCAACGGGTTAGGGCGTGGCCCCCAAAGGCCGTCAACCATCTCTTGCCACATCGGGTGACTACGCGCTGTCGCCATTGCTTGGAGGTGCGGCGCGAGACATGCCAGATCGTTTCCGCACATCGCCAGTTCGTGTTGTTGCGAAAGCGATGTTTCCAGATACCTTTCAAACACATCCCGCATACAGGCCGCATCACCGTCGCAGGCAACCATGGCCGCATTATATTCGTCCAACTGGGTATGGCTGAGATAGTTGTTCTTCGCACCCGACTGGGCAATGCTTGCCGCATTGGAGACATTCACGGCCGCGCCGCCAGAGGTTGCGTAGCCGACGACGGCATCGAGCAGCTTCACTTGTGCAGCTATGTCATTTTCCCAAGCAGCGTGGATCCGCAGATAGTCCGCTTCGGATTGACCTGGCTGCCGCTGCGGTTCGCCTTCCTGCAGTCCCGCAAAGATCGACTGCGCGATGCCAGCCGCGGCCCCAGACTCGCAGGACCCGCCCAGCGCCTCGCCTGCTGCACAACCAACCAGACCGTGCAGGGCGGCGTGTTCAAAGCTACCTTCGCTTAGCTCCAGGTCTCCGATCCCGACCTGGAGGTCGGCCACGGTCAGGTCCGCAGTGGCCCAGGCAGGGGTCGCCAGCGACAGCAGCCACATGAACAACTGGATGAGTAAAAGCCGGACGAGGGTCATGTCATGACTTAAGCCATTGTGCAAAAAAAGGGGCAAGCAAAATGACCAAAACATCGATGACAAAGTCCTGTGGGACGCAAAAATCTATGCAGCACAGAATTCAAAAGCAAGCAAACCAACTCGTACTATGCCATCGCAATGCTGGAGTATCAGGTGCCGGAAGCGGCATTAACCACCAGACGATTGGTCCAATATCAAAAGATGATTCTCTGTCAGGGCAGTATCAAGCCCTGCCTCCCAAAGCAGAAGGTAGTGTTCAAAATTGATCGATGTGTTCAGAAGGGGTGAGGCCAAGTACCACTGAAGATCATACGAGTTTGCAGCCCCGTAAAATGCCTCCATAAGCGCGTCCATTTTATTGTCGAACGTTTGCCACTTTTCGTCAAAGTAATCACCTAGAATGATTTGCTTTTCTCGATTGGGCCATTCAGCGCGCGCAGCACTCTCAAATTCACTCACTGAACGCGTTACCACCGGCTGCGCTCTGTCCACAATTGCCGTCAGCTCGCCTTCTCCAAACTCAACGAAAGCTATAGCTTTCTCTTGCAGATCAAGCATCGCTATTTCACAAGCACCAACCTCGGACAGCCGCTTCTCCTTTCGGTTCCTGTGGTGCCAAGCCTCACGAAAACGCCGGACATTAGCCGTCAGTTTGTCAGCATCCGGAAAATGCTCAAATATTTGAAGAAGCTCAAAATCGTCGTAGTCTTCATGGAAAAGCGTCAGAAAATGAGATTTATCGTAATCACTCTGACCGCTGCAGAAACGTTTCCAATCTTCTATTAATGACGTCATGGGCTACCGGTCCTAGGAAGTTCGGGAAGGAGGGATGGATGAATCTGCCAGCGATCTCGCAGGGCCGTTACACCTGTGTTAAACTCCTCCAACGACGTGCTATTATCAATGATGTCCCGCAGCTCGTTGTGAAATTGGCCCGATCCATCAGCACCATGTCCACCACGGACGCCAGTATCAGGATGGGTCCATGTCAGCTCATCAGTAAGCGTTCTAAGTCTTTGAATTTCGTCCATCGGCACACCCCAATGCCTGAATTCAGGAGCGCGACACAGTATTAGAGGGCGGAGCAGGCAGACGGGGAGTAATCAGAGGAAACGTTAGCAAAATCACTGAGGTTCAAAAGTCTTCTCTGCATCTAAAAAATCAGACGGCAAAGTTGACGACACCAACGTTCTGTCCAGCAAAGCCTCCAAAAATGCCTGTGTGTTCAGACTCGTCATTTCTTCCTGTGCTGGATCGGACGACTGTATACACACGGACCACTCGTTTGGGTTGTCTTCATTTGTAATCCAAACAATCGCATCACCGTTGTCAGTAAAAGCCCAAGGCAAAAAGTCATCCGCGTTTCTGAGGTAATACTGCGGAAAATCGTCTCTCAGACTCTGGTACGCATCCCTAAAGTAACGAGCTTGGTCTAAGCTAAGACTAGGGTTCTGCGAGAATGGATTCAGAACCCACAAGAAGCCACCAATCGAACCAGTGCCGTACGTTGACACAAAATCAACATAGGCCTCAGGGAAGCGTCCCCCAAAATCCTCAGGTAAGGCTCCCCAATCACCGCCTCCTTGTTCTGATGCGTTGGGTGGAACCGGAAGCAGTTCAATTATTCGGCTTAACGTCATTGGGCTAAACCGTTGATATTCTGAATTGAAACATCGAGATCAAAACCATCAGAACCACGAGCTGTCATAGTAACACCGACAGGTACAGGGTTATCGCCACGATAGATGGGAACAGCTCTGAAATTTACCACCTGGCCACCGTCAACTGCAATCCGCACCTGCGTTTCGAAGTGCCTCATGTTTGGTGAGTTGGCATGTCGTTGAAACAGCGTAACAAGATTTCTTGCATCAGTTCCAGAACCACCAAGGATGTTCGCAAGCAAATGTCCTCGTGAATGGTTGTTAGCACCGCCTGCAAACCCCGGAGGCCGGATAGTCGAACTTGCCGAAGTCCCTGTGCCGATCATATCGCTGGTGATCGTCGATGTAACACCTGTCGGACGGCCCAGATCATCCAAGTCCCCAAGGATCACATTCCCCTGCGAATTTGCCGTGGGACGCGCAAGTGCCGGATAACCCGCTCCCGTATTTGGCGCCGCCCCTGTCGGCACAAACCGCCCGCCATCGTCAAGATAGCCGGTCGCGCCGTCTGCGTTGCGCACGATAAACCGTCCGGCATCGTCGACGCTTTGCGAGACAGGTGTAAATGCACGCCCCAAATCATCGATCACGCGGACAATGTCATCGCCATGTTGCAGAACAACGTGGCCGGCAACAACGGATGTCTGGCTCGCCACAGTAAAGAACGTCTGGCCCGCAGTTGCACCCGTTAGACCCAATCCAACCTCGCCGCCAAAGCCCGCGACCTCGGCCCAGCATAGTGGATTGGCCGCACAAAGCCGCATTGTCGCAGCAGCACTTGGAGCAACAGCAATCGTCAAGCCACTGCCAAGGCCGATCGTAGCGCTGGTCAGAAAAGCTTCAGATCCAGCTCTATACCCTTCCCAATGCGCGCTGACCGTCCGGATTTTCTGAAAATCGTCCATGCAAGCGGCACCCGACATGCCACCGCAATTGTCTGCCGCCCAACCCGCATAGCTGCCGTATGCTTCACCATGCTCACGAACCAACCAGCCACTGAACAGGTTTAATGGAAACGGATTGCCGACGTCATGGTCGTAACTGAGGTAAACCTGATGTGCTTGGTACTCTAACTCTCCGAGCGCTAAGCCGTATGGTCCCCACAGCGCATCAACCATCGGCTGCCAAAGTGGATGATCGCGCGCAGCCGCCATGGCCTGCAAATGTGGGGCCAGACAAGCCAGATCATTGCCGCACATGGCCAATTCGTGCTGTTGGGCTAAAGAGGTTTCTGTAAAGCGTTCAATGACAGAACTGATACAGTTTGTGTCATCACCACATTCGCGCCAGGCTTCTTGATATTCATCAAGTTGCGTATGGCTAAGATAATTATTCACTGCCCCCGACTGCGCGACATTCGCTGCGTTTGAGACATTGACCGCTCGCCCGCCAGATGTCGCATACCCGACAGCCGCACCCAGCAGGTTGGCCTGTCCTGCGACGTCGTTTTTCCATATGCTGTGTGCGTTCAAATACGCATCGTCTGACGAAAAATCACCACGCCGCGGCTCGCCATCCTGCAGTCCCGCAAAGATCGACTGCGCGATGCCAGCCGCGGCCCCAGACTCGCAGGACCCGCCCAGCGCCTCACCCGCTGCACAACCAACCAGGCCGTGCAGGGCGGCGTGTTCAAAGCTGCCTTCGCCCAGCTCTAGGTCTCCGATCCCGACTTGAAGGTCGGCCATGGTCAGGTTGATGGCGCTCGACTGCATATTGTCTGCGAACAGACCCAGAAAATCAGATCCGTCCAGATCGTCATCAAAGGCGATCGTCAGGCCAGATGACAAAGATGCATCAATACCACTTTCAACCAGTTGGGCGATGGTCAGCTTCTCGCCAAAGCCCACAACCCGGAACGGCGACGTATTTGCCCATGCGATCCCTTCGAAATCCGCCCCGAACGTATCGGCGTTGATCCCAGACGTCACACCTGCGGTAATGCCTGCGCGGCCCGCGGCGCCTACGACGTCGGCGATATCGAAATCACCCGAAACAACGCCGTCGGCGCCTTCCACAACAAAAGTCGCACCGAAGCTCGCGGTACCTGTCGTGATTGCGCTCGCGGTATTGGCGCTGATGCTTGCGGCGTTCTGGAGCGCCTGCGTAAACTGCGCCGCCTCAAGCCCAGCAGCCATGCCTTGCGTGATGATGATCGTGGCCAGTGCCTTGAAGGCCGGGCTGAGTGCGCGTTCTTTCTCGTAAAAGCTGTAGCTGACCAGCGCAATGGTGTCATTGATCGTGTCATCGCGGCCCAACACCCCCTCAAGATAGGCGTATTCAGCGCCATCGGCACCAGTTGGCAGGGCCACCTGCCGCACAAGGAATTCGCCCTCTTCGGACCAGTCGCCGCCTTCGCGCCAATGGGGGTCGGTGCTTGCATCACCGTCTTTGGTGCTCCGCTCCTGCGAACCACCCAGATAGGCATCCGCAATGTTGAACCGTCCGGTATCCTGGTTCTCGGCGACCCAGCCACCTGGCTGCGTGCTGTCGATAAGCGGGTTACGGACACCGGCAAGTACGATTTGCGAGTTGATGTCGAAATTCACGCCACCTGCGGCTTCGATCGCGTTGAAGGTGACATTCTCGGTGATATCCTCAGCGCGGATATCGGTCATGATGATGCCGTTGTCCTTGTGCTCGACCAGGAAGTCATACTCCACGTCGATGGCAGCCAAGAGATACGTCGTCCCGCTGACCTGCGTGACAAATTCACCACCTGCGTTGAAGTCCACGGCTGTCAGGGTCAGGTCACCGGCAGTGTTCAACCGGATGTCGCCTGCCGCGTCCGCGACCGCTCCAACGGACGAGGTGATCAGTGAGCGTTTATCGCGTGAATTCGTGATCAAACCGCCCAGATAGCGGGTGCTTTTGTAACTCGATCGCGCGCGCACGTCAGTTGGTGCCGTAAAGACGGAACTGCCGTTCACCGACACAAGCGAAAGCTGGCCCGGTGCAATATCGGTATTTGCGACGCCGGGGATCGTGAACCGGCTGCCTTCGACATAGATGTTATTGTCAGCAACACCGGTGATCGAGGCACCAGTGATCGATGTCACCCGATTGGTAACATTCAACGTCTGGGACCTGCGAATTTTCTTGCGGAAGAAATTACCGCTTTTGCGGGCGTAATCGCGGTAATAAACATCAGTCACGGCCGCAAGGACAAGATCGCCGTCTTGCGCGATCAGCCCCACATTGCCACCGGCTGTCAGGTTCGCCCCTTCCAGCACGATATCATTCTGGCCGGTACTGTTACCGGACGATAGGATAACAATATCGCCGCCAGCTGTGATACTGCTGGTCAGGTGGTCAAAACGTTCAATCCGGTTGCGATTGGAACCAGATGTCTTGCCTGTCTCAGATGCGAGTGCCAGCGCGCCAATGGTGATATCACCACCGGCAATCAGCGATACATAATCACCTGCGCTAATCTGCGCACCAGCTGTCGTGATTGCGTCCCGCGCTGTCAGAACAATAGTGCTGCCAGCCTCAAAACGGGCGCGCTGCAGCGCGCGATCTTGCAGGTCCGTCCAGCCGGCATCACGGAAGATCGGTAGCCGGATCAGGCGGATGCCGCGGTCTGTCACGACCGTCCTCGCATCTGTTATGATCTCGATATTGTTTCCCACGACAGCGATGTTTTCAGCGGATACCGTCCCGCCGGTTGATCGGAACGTATCGCTGACCGCGATACTGATCGTATCTGTTGCGCGGATATTGCCCGCGTTGTCGAAATTGTTTGTGCGGAAATCAACGTTTCGCCCGGTGATCATTGCGCCGCTCAGTCCGGCAAGGCGGATTTCGGGGTTTGCCAGATAGACTTTGGGTGCCAGCACCCGCTGCCCGTCAATCACTGTTTCTTCGAGCCAGATAATGTCACTGGTCAGCGCGCCAATCTGGTCAGGGGTCAGGGCGACACCCGGGGTCAGGTCCAGGTTTTCGAGCTGGTTGATGGCGTTGTTGTACATCGCCTCGATCTGGGCGCGTTCATCAACGCCAGTGATGAGGATCAGTTGGCCAAGCAGTTCCTGCAGCTGTTTACGGATCAGCAGCGCCTCGGCATAGGCATCGCCAAATCGCCGCAATTCGGGATCATATTCAATCGCTTCAAGGAAATAATCCGATGACAGGAACTCTCCCAGATCGACAAATTCGGTCCTTGTCTCAACGAGGAATTCAGCGTCCGGATCACGGGTCTCGACCAGAAGGTCTGGGTTGCCAATGGAACTGACATCGACCTCGCTCAGATCGACATTGGCGGACCCTTCACGATCGTTGGTGATGGCTGTCGCTGCGCCATTGAAAACATATCCGGTGGGCAATGTGCCGGTGATGTTGCCACCGGCCTCGATCACGCCAAAATCAGCGCCGATAAACTCTAATGCACCACCGTTGTCGCGGTAAAAGTTTTGGCCGACATTTGTGAGCGTACCGGCATTGATGTTGATATTGCCAAAGGCCGAGATGGTGCTGAACGCATTGACCGCATCGCCAGCATTGATCGCAATACTGCCCGCAGAAATGATGCGGGACGGATCCTCATCAAAGGTGATATCGTTGTTGGCACGGATATCTTCGTAACAGGTATCCCGGTCACAATCGGCCTCCCCCTGATCACCGGCTGTCGTGACGCCCGCAGCCAGTTCCGGCCCGTCACGTTCGTTGCGGAAACTGACGGCGGAAATGCTGATATTCCCACTGATCGTCTCAACCACACCACCAAACTGGTTGATAAAGGCGTTGGCCCGCGTGTTGTCGTTGCCTGCAATGGTCACGCTGCCATTGGCCACGATGCTGCCGCCGCGATTGGTGATCGTTTCGTCGCTGCGCAACACCACCGACGTGTCACCGAACATCAGCCCTTCATTCGTCAGATCAAGGCTGGTCGTGACCAGAAGCCCCCCATCGGTTGAAGCAAGCGTGCCGAAATTCATCAGGCTACCTGCATCGACGCTCGCCGTTTCGGCTGACACCACATCAGCGCCGCCACCGATGCGGAACGCGCCTGCTACGTCCAGGTCAAACCGGGTCGCGGTCAGTTCAGCGTTTGCTCCGACATTCAGGTCGCCACCCACATTTAAAATCGCCGCACTATCGGCGACCAGCTGGTTATTGGCCTCAATCACAAGATCTTCGGCGCTTGTCACGTTCACATCTTGTTGGGCAACGACATTCCCGGTCACCTCGACACGATCAGCCTGTACAGTCACGTTCTGGGTGGCACTGGCATTGCCCATGACCAACCGACCATCAGCGGTAATCGTCATGCCACCCGCATTGGCAGCCATGTTTTGCGGTGCGCGGACGCCGACACCCTCTTCGGTGGAGGTGATGGTGATAGAATTGGCAAACATGCCGCCCAAAGCGGTGGAGTCGATGGCTAATCCCGGCTTTTCCGACCCATCGTCGGCTTTCGCCGTAAATTCGCGCGTGGCATAAACAACATCGTTGCGGCCTGCGAGAATACGAATACGCTGCCCACTGATGACACCGCCAACGCGGACTTCGCGCGACAGCAGGTCAAACGTGGTTGTGTCCGACGCATCCAAACCGCCCTGGCCGATCCGTACAGCGCCATTGTCGACCGAGAACCCTGTAAAGCGTTCACCTTCAAAGCTCGGCGTACCGGTCGTGATCGTCAGGCGGTTCGTGTTGATGAATCCGCAACCATCGCAACTGATGCCGTTAGGGTTCGCCACGATCACATCGGCGCGCTGGCCGCCGACCTCAAGAAATCCGTTCAGGTCTGATGGATTGGTGGATGTTACCTCGTTCAGGATGATCCCCGCCGCACCGCCGCGCAGGTTGCTGTTGCCTTGAATAATGCCGCCAAGCTGTGTTGTCGCCGTGTTTGTATCGGCGTTGTTGAGGATCGCGCCGTCCGGGCTGACACCAAATTCGGTGTATGTGTTATGCGACACGCCATTGGCATCTGGCGTGTTGATCATGACCATCGTGGTGCCGTTATTGCTTTCGATGACTTGCGGACCACTGCCGTCCGAGACGATGGATTGCGCCATCAAAGGCTGCGCGCTGATCAAGGCCGCACACAGAACGGAGACCGCATTGTTGAGATATTTTTTAATCTTGCGTGTCATCTCAATCATCCTTCATCAAAATCGTGCAGAAATCGAGGCTGCAAAAATACCATCGGGTAAGGTGACGTCATCCGGCCCACGCAGCAATTGCTGCCAGCTAAAATCAGCCGAAAAGTTGCCGCCTGCGAGACGCAGACCGATGGCCGAGCCGATCAGCGTCGGCGAAAAATCCGTTTCGGGTAGGTCTGATATCCCGAAATCCAGTCCAGCATAGGCTTGAATGCGGCCAAAGTCGTCAGGTAGTTCCACATCCGGACCCCAGATCAAATCGTTGCGCAGATAGGCACCAGAGTTACCGGTAAAGTTGCCGCGTCCATCGAAGGTTGGGTCATCGCTCGACAACTCACCACGATCATCTTCGTCGTCATTGTTCACCGCGATGCCGCGCACTGTCGAAAAGCCGCCGACAGAGAATTGATAATTTCCATACAGATCATCCTCGGAATACTGCCCGCGCAGCGTTCCTGAATAGCTGATTTGCCCAATGCCTGTCTGCCAAGGTCGGAAGAAGTTCACGCCGAAATCGACGAGTTGAAACTGCGCATCTGGTCCGACGAGCGGGTCAGGTGCCTTTTCAGCCCCGAACGCATCCAACCCTTGTTCATAGCCGATCTCTGCGGTCAGGCTGCCACCCAGAAACTCTCGCTCATGCTCCAGATCAATCCGGGCGCTGGCCAATGTACGGCTTGACGCGTCGATCGTGATGCCCGCAATGCGGTTTTCATTCTCCCGCCGCTCAATCGTGCTTGACAGGATCGTCTTGCTAATCTGATTGCGGTGCATCACGCGGGAAAGTGTGAAACTGGCCGTTTCCGTCCAGCCATCCGTCCCGATTTCATCAATCGGACCCAGAGTGTCTGTCTCATAACCTGAATACTGGTAGCTTGTTTCAAAAGCCCATCGTCCATAAGGGAAACGAACCGAAGCCCCGATGTTTTCTGACACGGCGCCACCCGTATCGGATGAAAAGGGATATTCCTCGGTGCCGCGCGACAAGTTCAGTGCCCAGCTTTCATTCAGTCCCAGCAGGTGATCATAAGTCAGGTTGATTGTTCCCTGATATTGGCCACTGCCCGGCGTGCCCTGATTGTCAGCCGCAATCCGCGCGGTCCATGGACGCTCGGCCGTGGCAGTTACCTCTAGAACCGACTGTCCTTCCTCTTCGCCCGCACTGATTTCCATGGTGGCGTTATAGGCTGGCATGCCGCGGATAATCTCCAATCCCTGCTCGATCTCGCGCAGATTGGCGGATTTCCCGACGAGGCTGGGGAACACGATCTCTTGCCAAATTGGGCGTTCTTCCCCGTTAAAGCGCACGGCTGCCAATTCACCCTCGACAACGGTGATATCAAGCGACCGGTCTGCGATGTTCTGTTCGGGCAGATAGGCGCGTGCAGTCACATAACCTTTGTCGACATAAAGGAAAGTTACCGCTTCAAGCGCGCCATTGATCCCTGCGATGTCGAGGCATTCGCCGCGAAACGGCGCGAGCGCCTCATCAACCTCGGCGGAAGACAATAATGTGATCCCGGTGACGTCGATTGTATCAATCGGAATGCAGTTTACCTGTGCCTGGACAGCGCCAGCCCCCAACGTCATTGCGCCCACAAGCGCACACCTTTGAACGCGATACACCACAGTGCGGATCAGTTCCCGTCCGCCGTTTCCTCTTGCAGGATGCGCTCTTCGGTCCATGCGCGGGCCAGGGCCTGACCTTCGGCAATCTGTTCAGCGGTCAATTGCGCCTCAATCTCATCGCGCAAGACGCCTGCATCGGTAAGGCCACGCACAACCGCAAGATTGGCATAGGAATATGCTGTCACCGGATCGGGTGACGCGCCAATCATCAGAAGCTTGGCATATTCGTACATGCCACCCGCATTGCCCAAATCCGCAGATTGCTTCAGATACTCCGCTGCTTGTTCTAGATTGCCAGCATCCAGTGATGTCTGACCAAGCACATTCATTGCCAGGATGTTCCCTTGGCCTGCCGCTTGCTGCCAATAGGACACAGCCAGCACATCATCCTGCTCCACCCCACGGCCCGCACGATAGGCAAGGCCGCAATTCAACTGCCCATCTGGGTCACCCGCATCCGCCGCCGCACAAAGAAGGCGCGTGCCCTCTACGTAGTCACGCAGCAGTACCCGGCCCTCATGGTACATCAAACCAAGACGCACTTGCGCTTTGGCTGAACCACTTTCGGCAGCCGCACTGTAAAGATTGGCCGCGCGCATCTCATCCTGCTCTGTGCCGAGACCCAGCTCAAACAAGCGACCAAGGTAAAATGCGCCTTCGCCATCGCCCGCTTCGTAAGCTGCCGCGAATTCTGTCGCCGCGCCTGATACATCCCCCGCATTCAAGAGTGCGACACCTGTTTCGACGTCCGCATATGCCGGAATGGTCCACAAAGCAGCGGCAAAACAAAAAGATACGGTAGGAAAAGATCGCATGTCAGAGCCAGTCTATTATGAGCGTTGTAAACTGGCTTAGACAACCAAGGGACGAATCGTCAACTCGATATTAACTGTTTAGTAAGCATTGCGATGATTGGCCAAAAAAAACCTACATCTTGGGCGGGACGATTCAATCCCGCTGTTTGGACGCATTGACCATTTGGTGAAAACTTCAGGTTGTGATATTGTCTCGAAATTGTTGACGATCATTATTTTTGAGGTGAATTATGCGCAATTTTTCACTTGCGATTGGTTTGTCGTTTTTATTGCCAGACATTGTAGACGCGCAGCAGCAGGTCATGTGCGAAGGTCTTGGCGATGATCGCGTCGTCATTTGCGGTTTCAACGGTGGCACAACATCCCAAATCTATTCTCCGGGATCGGTCATTATCCTTGGCCCCGATCGATCCGCTGCGCCGCTTTCACGTGTGGAAGACGACGATGAATTCGCTGAACTTGTGACGCAGCAAGGCGGCGGCGGAGATACGACGCAAGGTTCAGGATTGGTAGCCTGGTTTACTGACGGAACGTTCATCTATGAAGAACGCGAAACATCCGATGGGCGCCCTGGTCTTGAAGAGTTGCGCGCGCAAACCGCGGTGGGCGCTGCGTTCCCGTTAGGTTCGGGTTTGGGCGCATTTGCTTTGTATGTCGGTGCGGCAAATACGGATATCGCAGAGTTTGACTATATAAACCGCGTAAATGTCGCGCTGCCGGTACCAAGCGCTGAAATCGATCGCCGTGAGATCGGGGTTGCCGGGATAGCACGTTTGCCGTTCTCGCCCGCAATGGCCGGATTTGTACGAGGTCAAGCAGGACGTATCGCGCTTGATACCCAACGAGAGGTTTTCGGCCTCGAAGCGGTCGATTCCCTGCCGATACCGGGCACCGATATCATCAATGCCCGGATTTCAGGTAGCGGCGAAACAGACGGCTGGTCCGCCAGCGTCGGTGCCGGATTGCAAAACAGTCGGAATGTAACCGGCCGCATCAGCATGACCATTACAGCGTCCTTTGATCTTTGGCAGGAAACCGTCGCTGAATACATGGAAAGTTCAGGTGATGGTGAACCACTCTTCCGGTTCGAGGAGGACGTGCGGCAATCGGCGCAGTCGCGCCTGGCTATTTCGTTGGCCCGCGCGCCGTTACCAGGTGCCGCGCCTGTAACACCTTCCGCCCGTCTGGCTTGGCATCATGAATTTGCTGCAGATCCCCGAACGATCAATTTTCGCGCATTTGACCCAATTGCTGATCAGGAACCTGCGGACTTCTCAATCGAAACCGAAGAACCTGATCGCGACTTTTTCACACTTGGTCTGGGCCTCGCCATACCGTTGCAGAGCGGTGCGTTGCGTGCGGACTACGAAACAGTGCTGGGGCACGACCTGATCGAACAGCACAGCCTCAACCTGCGTTTTGAGAGGGTTTTCTGATGTTAGAGTGGATCACTGCCAACCAGCAATTGCTTGTCGCCATATTCGGGGCTGGTGGGGTTGGGGCGATTGTCCTGACCAAGGTGCTGGGCAGCAAGAAGTCGGGGGCATCTTCAGCGCCCAATGTGTCGGCGAACGTCAATGGTGATGGCAACGCCATTGCCCATGGCGGGCAGGGGGACATGGACGTGCGGATCAATGATACGGTTGACAAAGCTACCATTGAGGACATGCAAAATCGTCTGGGCATTTCGCTGTCACAAACTGCAATTCTGATGCAGGCACTTTCCCATGCGGGGATCGATCCGGTGCAGGGCCGGGCGATTGTGACCAGCCTTGCTGAGGCCGACGACACGTCGGCCATCGGACAGCTACGGTCCGCATTGATTGCAGCGCTTGAGCGGGGACAGGAAGGACCCGCCGCTGCCATAGTGACGCGCATCGCCGCCCAATTTGATGCGGCGTCATAACCGATGGCGGTGGCCAATGCATCGACGGGCACAGCGATAGCCCACGGTGGCGATGGGGATCTGAGGGTCTCAATTGGCATCGCCGTCGATCTGGATGCGTTTTACGCCTTCGCCAGGGAAAACGACATTCGCAAAGAAGCGGTTGAAAGCTTTTTTGATACGCTTGCTACTGAAAATGTGCCCCTAGATCAGGTTGAGGCAAAGCTCACCGAAATTGCGACGCATCATTTGGCTGCGCGTGCTTCATTGAACGCGCTGCGTCCGCACGCAGAGACTGGTGAACTGCAAAAGCGGATTGCCTCCGCGTTTGAGGCCGGACGGCGGGATGAGGCGCGGCAGTTGATGGCCGTCTACCGGATGCAACGGGCAGCCAACGCGGCCGCCGCCAAGCTGATGGCGCAACGCGAGGAGGCCGAGATACCGGCGATTTGCGCGGATATGTCGATGGTTGATCTGGACTATATGGATGCAGCCGAGAATTATGCCCAGGCCGTCGCGGCATTGGTGGACACGGATCACTACGCCGCCACCTACCATATCAAGCGGTGTGATGCACTGCGCTATGCGGGTCACTTAGTTGAAGCGATTGCCGCGGCGCAGGATGCGTTAGATATCGCTGCACCCGATGATGAGGTGTTAAAGGGTCGTATTTTCCATAGCCAGTCCCGGGCTATGCGGGATGCGGGGTCTTACACTGCGGCGGCGAGGGCCTTGCGGCAGGCACGCAAACTTGCCGCGCCGGATATGCGGCTGACACTTGATGTGGATCGTGCCGGATTATTGTTGGATCAGGGCAGGTTAGGCATGGTCGAAAGAGTGTTGGACAGGTTGCTGGCCGGCCCCGCCAATCGCGAGCTGGCACATGTAACACATACGCTCGGCCGCCTCTATCTAGAGCAAGGTAAATGGACTACGGCCCGCGACACCTTGAAAAAGGCGCGCAAGCTGCAGGCAGAGACGTTACCGGCCAATCATCCCGACTGGTTGCGCGCAACGACTGATCTGGCGCGCGCTGAACAAAAATGCGGCAACCTCGAAGAAGCGGAAATACTCTACGACGAGGTGCATGACCGCTTTGTCCGCGTGTTTGACGAGACGCATCCGGAATTTGCCACGCTCATGGACCATTTGGGTGGATTGGCTGCAGACCAGGGTAACTTACCTCTTGCCGAAACGCGTTATCGCAGGGCAATTGCAACGGCTGAAACCGCATTGGGTGCTGATCATCCCGATCTGGCACAGAGTTGGAACAACCTCGGCACAGTTCTGGTAGGTCGTGACGAACTGCAGGCAGCCGCCGCTGCATTAGAAACGGCTTGTGCGATCTTTGCCAAAAGTGTCGGCGGGCGGCATCGTGATTATGCCACAGCCTTGCACAACCGCGCGGGCACCCTGATGCTGCTGGGGCAGACAGACAGGGCGCAAGCCGACTGTGCGTGCGCTCTTGACATTCGCAGGGAGATTTTGGGCAACGCGCATACAGATGTTGCCACCAGCCTAATGTTGCAGGCCAATCTGCGCAGCATGATCGGCGCGTTTGATGATGCCGTGCTTGCTCAGGCAGAGGCATTGCGGATTTGCCAGTTGGCCGAGGGCGATGACCATCGTCAGACGATACAGGCCTACGCCGATCTTGCGCGTCATGAGTTGGCCGCAGGACAGGTCGCTGGTGCGATGGGTCATGCCCGCAAAGCACTGCTTTTGGCGCGGCGCCTTTCACCTGCCGATGATGCACTAACCGCGCTTGCGATGAACAATCTGGGTCATGCGCTGTTGCAGCGCGGCTGCCCTAAGCGCGCATTGGTCCTGTTGCGGGCAAACCTGGATTTGCAACGCAGACTGCATCGTGATCGAGATCATCCCGATCTATTGGGCGCAATCGTCAATCTAGCCGCAGTCTCTACGCAAACTGGCGACGCGGCAAAGGCTGTTACGCTAAATCACGAGGTGATTGATCGCGGCAATCGCATATGGCCGCAGGGGCATGTTTTGGTTGGATCTGCGCTGAACAATCTCGGCAAGTTGCAGGAAAAGACCGACCCCGATGAAGCTGCAAGGTTGTTTGAGCAGGCCGCACAAATTTTTGCTTCACAGTTGGGTCCCAACCACCCGCATACCCAGGCTGCACGCGCCAACCACGCGCAAGTCTGTGTGGCTTAGTCTCAACCCGCCCCTGCCTTTGGTCCAATTTCGGCTCCGCGTGATGCTGTTACTCTGGCATGAACCAGGGAGGCTTCGATGACATTCTTAAAACATTTCGGTGGCGCCGCCATTGCCGTTTGCATTGCAACGATGGGATTATCGGACACACCAACGTTGCGGGCCGCTGTGCTGAAATTTGGTACCGTCAACTGGGAGCTGGACACCATTCAGCACCATGGCCTTGATACCGAACACGGCTTCGATCTGGTCGTGCAAGGGGTGGCTGGTGGTTCTGCGGCCAAGGTCGCCTTTCAAGGTGGCGAGGCAGATGTGATCGTGTCAGATTGGCTGTGGGTTGCGCGACAGCGCGCAGCGGGCAAGGATTATGTCTTTATCCCCTATTCCAAGGCCGTGGGCGGCATCATGGTACCACACGATAGTGCAGCGCAAGACCTCACCGACCTTGCCGACATACAGATCGGCATCGCAGGCGGACCATTGGACAAAAGCTGGCTGATCTTGCAGGCCTACGCCGCCAAGAACCACGATATGGATTTGACCGCTGAGACCAAGCAGGTATTCGGCGCGCCACCGCTGATATTTGGTGCAGCCATGTCCGGTGAGGTCGGGGCCGCAATTAATTTCTGGCATTTTGGGGCCAAGATGCATGCAGGTGGCATGCGCACGCTGATCGATGTGGCTGCCGCTTCAGCTGATCTGGGACTTGATCCGGAAACACCGCTGTTAGGCTACGTCGTTCGGGGAGAGCTGATGCGCGAGAACCCTGATCTGGTTAATGGATTCGCCGCGGCCTCGCGTGCGGCCAAAGACATGCTTGCCAGTGATGATGTCGAATGGGCACGCCTACGCCCGCGCATGAACGCGGACAACGACGCGCAGTTTAGCGCACTTGTTGCGGGGTTCAGGGCCGGCATCCCGGCATCCGGGCCGATTGATGAAGCCGCCGCCGGTCGCATGCTGGAACTGATGTATTCGTTAGGTGGTGCCGAATTGCTGGGCGATGCAACCGCCTTGCCAGAGGGCACGTTTTTGCAAAATGGCAGTTAGCGTGGCAATGGCCCGGCCGGATATGGCAACGGGCGTGCGCGCGGCGGTTCTTGACCTGCATCTGAGATCTTTCAGCTATGCTGGCACGCCGATTTTGCGCGACATCGCATTGACAGTTCCTGTGGGCGAGACACTGGCCCTTGTCGGCCCGTCAGGCATCGGAAAGTCATCGCTGCTGCGTATCTTTGCGGGGCTTGAAACATCCTATGATGGTCATTGCCGTGTCGATGGCAAAGTGGCCACGGTGTTTCAAGAACCGACATTGCTACCGTGGCGAAGTGTCAGGGCCAATATTACGATCCCAACTGCTGTGTCCGATGCAGCGGCGGATGGTGTATTGGCTGATGTGGGTTTACGCGATGTGGCAGAGACGTTCCCCAATCGCTTGTCGCTTGGCCAGCAACGGCGCTTGTCGCTGGCCCGCGCATTTGCGGTGCAGCCCGATCTGTTATTGCTGGACGAACCGTTTGTGTCGCTCGACCCGATGCTGGCAGACGAGATGATGAGACTGTTTATGCGGCTGCGGGATTCGCGTGGCGTCGCAACCGTTCTTGTCACCCATGTAGAGGCAGAGGCCCAGCGAATGGCAGACCGTGTTGTACGACTAACAGGCAAACCCGCTACAATCGTTCATAAAGTCTGATCTGCAGTAATGCTTTTCAGAACAGCGGCGCATATTTCCAGTTATCTGCGTCCGGTGTCACTTCATCCAAATCATAATCTGCCGCCGCGAGTCGCTGGGCAATTGGCAAGCCTTCCTCAGCCGCTTCATCGACCAATTGGCGCCCAAGGGCTTCATCCCGGTCGACACCATGCCCGCGCATCAGGTTGATGCCGTAATTGAACTTGCCCACCGGATCACCCAGTTCTGCAGCACGCCTGTCCCATACGGCCGCTGCATCCGGGTCATATGCGCGCCCAAGCCCGTTGTTATCCAACTGGCTCATCCACGTCATCGCACCGGTGTAACCATCCTCAGCACAGTTCAGAAACAGCGTACGGGCGGCATCATGGTCGCCTGATTTCGTCAGCGCATACCCCATGGAACACAAGACCATGCCTGTCTTGCCATCTTCGGCTTCTTCGACAAAGCGTTGCCACGTCATTTCGTCGGGGTTGGTCGTGCCATATTGTGACAAATCCTCCGCCCAGATGGGGGTTGCGGTCAGCATCAACGGGAGGATCATTTGTTTCATACCTGCAAGCCTAGCATGCGCCAGACAAATAATCAGCCAAGCAATGGTCGTAGTTTATGTCAGCCTTTGCGACGTATTCCGGCGCCTTCCGGGCTGTAGCCCCAAAGCGCTGCGGTGGTGAAAAGAACCGCGGCAAGAACCGTCCATCCCAGCGCTGCCATGTTCAGCTGAGTATAAAGCGCAAAGCGGATCAGTTCGACGGCATGGGTAAACGGGTTCACCGCGCAGATATCGTGAAGCAGTTCGGATGACTCTGCCATTTTCCAAAGCGGGTAGAGCGCGGAAGACATGAAAAACATCGGGAAGATGACGAAATTCATGACACCTGCGAAATTTTCCAATTGCTTGATAAAGCTGGATAACAGTAGCCCCAGCGCGCCCAGCATTAGCCCTGCAACGATTAATGCGGGCAGTACGGCCAGATAGCCAAATGCCGGCATGGTGATGCCAAAAGCAGCCGCGATGACCAGAAAGGCATAAACCTGCAGGATCGAGATCGCCGTCGCGCCCAGCAATTTGCACATCAATAGCCACCAGCGCGGCAAGGGGCTGGTCAGCAGCAACTTCATCGACCCCATTTCCCGGTCATAAATCAGGCTCAGCGATGATTGCATGCCATTAAACAGCAGGATCATCCCGCAAAGGCCGGGGACGATGTAAGTCTCGTAGGTGATGTATGTCTGATACGGTGGGATGATCGACAGGCCCAACGCGGCCCGAAACCCCGCGGCAAAGACCAGCAGCCAGACCAGCGGCCGGACCAGTGCGGCGACGAAACGTTCGCGTTGGTGGACAAAACGCAACGCCTCACGCGCGACAATCGCGACCAGGGCGGGCAGATAACCGGTCATGCGGGGGCTTTGGTCATGTTAAGGAACGCGTCTTGCAACGGGCGCGTCCCTTGAATGTCGCGCGCGATACCATCCGCCAGAACACGGGCTTGGTGCAAGATGACCAGACGATCATCGGGGCGTACCTCGTCCGCGAGATGAGTGGCCCACAGAACCGTCGTTCCATCCGCCGCCAGCCTATGCACATGATCAGTGATCGCCGCGCGGGCGGCCGCATCAAGGCCCACAGTCGGCTCATCCAGCAAAAGCACATCCGGATCGTGCAGCAGCGCGCGGGCAATCTCGGTGCGCCGCCGGTGACCGCCATTGAGGTTGCGCGCCTTCTCTTTTGCCCGATCTGTGATATCAAGACGCGCAAGCACCGCGTCGATCCGCTGCGTGCGAAAGCGCCCTGACAGCCCGTGCAGTGCCGCGAAGTAGCTTAGGTTCTGGCGCACGCTCAGATCCAGATCAAGCGTGGGTTGCTGGAACACGATCCCTATTTTCGCAAGTGCTGCGCGCGGCGCCGCGTTCAAGTCATGACCCGATATTTCGATCCGCCCATTCGCAGCCACGAACAATCGTGTCAGCAGGTTGAACAACGTGGATTTGCCCGCACCGTTTGGGCCGAGCAATGCGCAGAAATCCCCTTGGTCCACCGCAAAACTGACATTGTCGAGCGCGGTTTTCGCGCCGTATCGATAGGTCAGATTTGCGATGCGGATGCCGCTCATTCGATGGTGATCTCGATCCTTTGGGTCTCACCAGATGTGCCGGGGATTTTCATGTAGTAAGCGCCGGGTTTGATTGCGACAAAGCCGATTTCCATCTCGCCCGCCTCGTCAAACTCGACGCTGTCGAGGCCCAGCGGGCGGATCTCCAGACCTTCGACGACCATCTCATCGATCCAGATAGCCCGGAAGAATTCGGGGCCGACAAGGGCGAGTTCCTGGCTGCCATCGCCCTGAATTTCGAACTCGTAATAGGTGCCGGATTTCAGCACCCAAGGGGCGTCAGAAAGCGGTTCACCCGCAGACAGAAAAATGGGCGGCAGGTTTTCCTTGTTGCTGCCCGACAGGATGCCAGCAGCGCCAAAGCCGTCAACATCATCGTCGTCATCCGCCAAAGCAGGTGTCATGGCGAGCGCCAGCATGGCAGCAATTGCAGTCAGTTTCATCGTATTTTCCTTACTCTGTCGGACGATAGGCGGCGCCCCAAGGGAAGCGGCCAACTTTGATTGTTTTCAGTGCTGTGCGTGACGCCACATCAATGACGGTCACATCGCCGGACACACCGTTCGTGGTAAAAAGCTGGGTTTTGTCGCCGTTAAAATCCATATGCCAGACACGACGCCCGACAAGGATGTAGTCCTCAACCTCAAAGGTTTCGGCATTCACAACGGCCACGTGGTTTGACGGGCCAAGGGCCACAAAGGCGGTCTTTTCATCCGCTGTGAACTCGAACCCTACGGGCTGCACGCGGTCAGGGTGCACGCCTTGCACTTCGAAATCAATCTTCGCGATCTCGGACTGGTCAGCCACATTGAACACGGTGATCGTCCCGCCGATTTCAGAACTCACCCACATTTGCGTGCCACCGGCCACGAATTCTGCATGGCGTGGGCGGCTGTCGACCAGGGTATTGGCGAACAGCTCTTGTGTTTCGGTGTCGATCCAATGCGCCATGTTGGTGGTCTCAGACGTCGTAATAGCGATCTTGCCGTCAGGCGACACCGCCATCCCTTCCGGTTCTACGCCGACATCAATTTGGGCGATCACCCTGCGGGTTTCGGTATCGACCACTGTGGTGATCGCGTCGTCTTCATTAGCGATGTAAAGATGCCGGTCATTGGGGTGCAGGACGAATTGTTCGGGGTCCTCCCCGGATGGCAGATCATGCAGGATTTCACCGGTATTCGGATCCATCACCTGCACTGCATCGCTGTCTGACGCACAGATATAGACCACGCTGTAGTCTTTGGAAAAGGTGATCCCGCGGGGCCGTTCGCCTGTCGGGTAGGTCCGGATCACCTCTAGCGTTTCGGTGGAAATGATCGAGACTGTGTCGTCCTTTTCATTCGTCACCCAGATTTCGCCAGCCCAAACCGGGGCTGCCAGAAAACCACAGATCAAGGTTGCAGATCGGATCATTCAAAGGCCTCACAATTGCTTTCGGGGCGATCAAGCCCAAGGGTGTCGAGTTCGTTGGTCTGGTGAAGGAACCCTTCCAACGGGGCTTGGGCCACCAATGCGCGCGGATGCGCTATGGCGATGGGCTGGCGCAACTGCCCGTTCCAGTCGCGATATGTCAGCGGACGGCCCTTGAACCCCGCCAGCTCGAATTCATCGGACAGGATGTAGTCATGCAGCGTTGTCAGATCGGCGGCATTGGTGCGCGTCACCGCTTCTCCCAGTGTGCGCACAGCCGCCCAGGCTGCATAATCCTGGCTGGTCATGTCGCGACCGTGTGCCTCTTCAAACCGGTTTTGCAATTGCGCCGCACCCCATTGCTCGATCACAGAGGACCATGCAACGGCGGTCAGCCCTTCGGACCCGGCGACGGGGCGCGCTTGCCAAGTATTATACAGCACGTAGCGCCCGAAATCATGCAGCTCATCGGCCACGACCATTACGTCGTAATCGCCCAGTTCTTGCGTAAACAACGGTACCTCTTGCGCCGCAGCCCGGCGCATATCCGCATCAAAGGCCCATGTCTTTTCACCTGCCAATTCCAGGCCAAACTTCGTCAGACTTGTGCGCAAGGCATCGGCATAGGCCAGATCCTGCGGATGAGTGCCCGCGATCATCACCAGATCATCCCAGCGGCGCTGGACAAAGAATTGTGCCAGCGCATCAGTGCGCATCGCATCGGATGGCATGGTGTGCAGGACATTTGCGCGGCACCCATCGCGGCGCAGATCAAGATCACCCGCAGCGGCGTTAAATAATAACGCGTCCTGCGCCTCCGCTAGGTCAGCGATCGCCAATAAAGTCTCGGCAGGGGCATCCACGATCACAAATGACGTTTCGGCCAACAGATCACGGGCGGCCTGCAATGGGTCATCGCCCTCGTTCAGAATGACGTCCTTTAACGTGTATGTATGTCCGAGAAACCGCCCGGTCGTCGCGTTGTCATCCAGACCCGTCATAGCACCGGCCAAGCCGATATCCGCAGGTTCTGGATCGAGGTTCGACAATGTTGGTGGCTGCGGTTCGAACACCGACAAGTAGCCAATATTCAATGTGATCTCCGCCTGTGCTGTCGACCCGACGCACATGCCCATCACAACTGCGATGATGAAATTCCTCCCCATATCATGGACGCTAACAAACCTGCGACATGCGACTGAATAGGACCTTGGTCTTGGTTCACGCTGACATTCAACCAAGGTCCAATATGACCGGCAGTCAACACCTGCCTAAGATCGCGGCGAACATGAACTGCCCCGGTATGGAGACAAGACAGATGCAACAGACAACCATACGATACGGCCTGACCGTCGCTGCCATCCTGGCAACAGCGACCTTTGTGAATGCACATGGCGACGTGGCGCCGCAGGCGGTCGATACCACCGGCCTGCCCGAAAGCGGTGACGAATGGTTGGCCGAAAACCCCTATCGCGCCGAAACCGCGGGGGAAGAGGTTTGGTTGAAGGCGCTTGAGATTGGTGCATCCGGGTACAACCAGAATTGCGCGCGCTGTCATGGGCTTGAGGTTGTCTCGGGCGGGTTGGCCCCGGATTTGCGGCTGTTGCAAGCCGCTGACTATGACGACGAATGGTATGTTGAGCGGTATCGCCATGGCTTTACCCAGAACGGCATTACAAAAATGCCAGCCTTTGGCGATCTATTGGGTCAAGATGCTGGCTGGGCCATCCGCACCTATATCGAGACCCGTCCCGATGATGAGGTGATGGGTCAGTTTGTCGGTGAGCTTGCTGCGATGCGCGACCAGATGGAGATGTATGCAAAGGATGCATCAGGCGCTGATCTTGATGCGCTCAAAGCGCGTTTGGCTGAGATTGCCGCTGAAATCCCGACCATCTCTGGCGCGCCGGTCGCTGACAGCGTGGCCTTCCGCGCGGCCAACCTGATTGATGGCACACCGGCCGCATATGCCGCCGCGGCCGAGACGCTGACCATCGGTCTGTCTGCCGCGCAATAGGGGGCGCCATTGATCATACGGTCTTTCTTCCTGACGTTGGGCCTGTTCGCTGCCGGACAGGCCCATGCCAATGATCCTTGTGCCGATTACACACCACAGCAGCGCCCGCAGAATGTGGGCCGCGATATCGTGGGTCATGAACTGGATCAGATCCAGGACCAGGGACATATGCTGTTTGCCGTCTACGAAGACTTCCCGCCCTATTCATGGGAGGAAGGCGGACAGCCCCGTGGTGTCGACGTTGAGATCGCGCGACTAATCGCCGAGGATCTTGGGGTTGAGGCGCGGTTCAACTTTGTTGATGCGGGCGAAACGCTTGAGGCCGATCTGCGCAACAACATCTGGAAAGGGCCGATCATCGGGGGGCGCGTGTCAAATGTGATGATGCGGGTGCCTTACGATTCCAGCTTTAAATGCCGGGTCGAACAGGTCGTCTTTACCGGGCAGTACGCCGCCGAGTCTATCGCCATCGCCTATGACAAGGCCAGCTATCCGGAAGAAAAACCGATACCCGCCTATTTCCGGTATGACAGCGTGGGTGTCGAAAACGACTCTATCGCTGATTTCTACCTCTCATCCTTTGCTGGTGGGCAGATGGCAGGCAATGTACAGCACTTCACGACGATGGCCGACGCAATGAGCGCGCTGAATGCGGGACAGGTGATGGCGGCCATGGGTCCGCTGGGCCAGATCGAATACGGGCTGTCCGACAGCAGCGATGTCCACCAGCCCCCGCTGGCGGGTTTTGCAGTGAGCAAATGGACACTTGGGGTGGCGGTGAATTTTCGATATCGGCCACTGTCCTATGCTGTCGATGACGCGGTCAATTATGCTTTGCAAGACGGGCGCATTGCCGCAATCTACGCCGATTACGGGCTCAGCTTTCAAGAGCCGGAAAGATAACCAACCAACTAGGCCCTTGGTCGCATAGTGCGATGCGGCGCTGGCCCCTAGTGTGGGTGAAGACATGAAACGGAAGAGACCATGAATTTAAGTGGAAGCCGCACGATCAATGCTGACGTTGCCACGGTTTGGGCCGGGTTGCTGGATGCTGAGGTGCTCAAGGCCTGTGTGCCAGGATGCACCGAAATGTCAGGTTCAGCGGATGACGGGTTTGAGGCGACGGTCGTCCAAAAGGTTGGTCCTGTGAAGGCGACGTTCAAAGGCGGCGTCGTCATCAGCGACCGCGTCGATCACGAAAGTCTGACCATCACGGGCGAGGGCAAAGGCGGCCCCGCAGGCTTTGCCAAAGGTGGCGCCGATGTGCGGCTGACAGCTGAAGGCGACACAACGATCCTGGAATATGATGTTGAGGCGAAGGTTGGCGGCAAGCTCGCCCAGCTTGGCTCGCGCATCATCGACGGGTTTGCCAAGAAGATGGCCGATCAGTTCTTCGCAAACTTTCAAGAGGCAGTGGAGCCGCCCGGCGAAGAGGATGACGTCGACGGCGAAGAAACAAAGAAAAAAGGTTGGTTCAGCAAGCTACGGCGTGCCTGAACCGCCAAACACGATATTCAGAGGGAGGATGGGATGACTAAGGTAACAATGACGGTCAACGGAAAATCAGTTTCCGGTGACGTGGAGGGGCGGACTTTGCTGTCGTCTTTCCTGCGCGAGGATTTGCGTCTGACCGGCACGCATATTGGCTGTGACACATCACAATGCGGGGCGTGCGTTGTCCATGTGAATGGAGAGGCCGTGAAGGCCTGCGCGATGTTCGCGATTGAGGCCGACGGTGCCGAGGTCGGCACGATTGAGGGGCAGGCAAATGCCGACGGCTCGCTCAACGTGATCCAGCAGGCGTTTCAGGATCATCATGGGTTGCAATGCGGGTTCTGCACGCCGGGCATGGTCATGTCAGCGGCGGCCCTGTTGAAGGATAATCCAAAGCCGAGTGAGGGCGAAATTCGCGAATATCTTGAAGGCAATATCTGCCGCTGCACCGGATACCACAACATCGTCAAGGCGATCATGGCGGCGTCCGGTCAGGACGTGAGTGCCATCGCTGCTGAGTAACAAAATTTTCTAGAAAATTTTGGGGCCTAACAATTTTCCAGAAAAACTGTGCCCCGAAGGGAGGAAAAAATGCCCAAAGATACCGGAATTGGTGCGGCCACAACGCGCCGCGAAGATGTCCGCTTTCTGACTGGCCGCGGCCAGTACACAGATGACATCCAGACGCAGGGCGAATGCGCTGCGGTCTTTGCCCGTTCAACCATCGCGAACGGCAGGATCAAATCCATCGACACAAGTGCCGCGGCCGCCATGCCCGGCGTGCTGGCGATTTTCACCGGTGAAGACTTCGCCGAGGTGGGCGGCAACCCCGCAGGCTGGCTGATCAACAGCCGCGACGGCACACCGATGCACGAGCCCAAGCGCCCTGTGCTGGCGCATGGCAAGGTCCGCCATGTCGGCGATGCCTATGCCGCCGTGATCGCCGAAACGGTGCAGCAGGCACGTGATGCGGTTGAGGCTATTGAGGCCGATATCGAAGAACTGCCCGCCATTGTGGATATGAAAGACGCGCTGGCCACTGATCATTATGTGCATGATGAAATCGGCACCAACCAATGTTTCGACTGGGGTTGGATCGAAGACAATCGCGCCGCCACGGATGAGGCGATCAAGAACGCTCATCACGTGACCACGTTGGAACTGGTGAACAACCGTCTGGTCCCCAATGCAATGGAGCCTCGCTGCTCCATTGGCCATTACAACCCCGGCACGGACGAATACACGCTGCACACAACCAGCCAGAACCCGCATCTGACGCGGCTTTTGATCAGCGCTTTCGTGATGGGCATCCCCGAGAATAAGCTGACCGTGATTGCACCTGATGTTGGGGGTGGTTTCGGCTCCAAAATCTATCACTATGGGGAAGAGGCACTGGTGCTCGCTGCGGCCAAGAAACTGGGCCGCACCGTCAAATGGACCGCTGACCGGACAGAGGCATTCCTGACCGATGCCCATGGCCGCGACCACGTGACCAAGATCGAACTCGCACTGGATGAAGAGGGCAACTTCCTCGCGTTCCGCACGGAAACCATGGCGAATTTGGGGGCGTATCTGTCGAACTTCTCGACCGCGACGCCCACCTTCCTGCACGGCACGTTGATGGCGGGCAACTACACGGTGCCGCTGGTTTATGTTAACGTGAAGGCGGTCTTTACCAACACAGCCCCTGTCGACGCCTATCGCGGCGCGGGTCGACCAGAGGCGACATTCTCTCTCGAACGGGTCATCGACAAGGCCGCGCGTGAAATCGGGATGGATCCGATCGAACTGCGCCGGAAGAACTTTGTGAAGCCGGATCAGTATCCCTTCGCCTCCGCCGCCGGTCTCGAATATGACAGCGGCAATTACGATGCGCTGATGGACCAGATGGAGAAGGTCGCCGACAAGGCCGGCTTTGAAGCGCGGCGCAAGGAATCCGAGGCCAAGGGCCTGCTGCGCGGCTTTGGTGTAAACGCCTACATTGAAGCTTGCGGCATCGCGCCCTCGAACCTTGTCGGTGTGCTCGGCTCCCGGGTGGGCCTTTACGATGCCGCAACGGTACGCGTGAACGCGACCGGCAACCTCAGCGTTATGGTCGGTGCGCACAGCCATGGGCAGGGCCACGAGACGGTCTTCCCACAGGTCGTGGCAGAGATGTTGGGGATTGAGGCCGACAGCGTCGACATCGTGCATGGCGACACGTCGAAGATCCCCTTCGGAATGGGCACCTACGGGTCCCGCTCGCTGGCAGTCTGCGGCTCTGCCGTGGTGCGGGCGACCGAAAAGATCATCAACAAGGCCAAGAAGATCGCGGCGCATATGCTGGAAGCCTCGGACGAGGATATCACCCTCAAAGATGGCGTCTTCAGCGTCGCGGGCACCGACAAATCGGTCAGCTTTGGTGAGGTCGCGCTCAAGGCCTACATCCCCCACGAATTCCCGCTCGAAGATATCGAACCGGGGCTGGAGGAAACGGCGTTCTACGATCCCGCCAACTTCACCTACCCGTCGGGTGCCTATTGCTGCGAGGTTGAAGTAGATCCCGAAACCGGCAAGGTCCGCGTGGACCGGATGACCGCCGTCGATGATTTCGGCAACGTGATCAACCCGATGGTTGTGACCGGTCAGGTCCATGGCGGGCTTGGCCAGGGGATCGGTCAGGCGTTGGTTGAGAACACCACATATGATGAAAACGGTCAGCTTCTGTCGGCCAGCTACATGGACTATACCATGCCGCGCGCTGACGATTTGCCTTTCTACATCGTCGATCACAGCAAGGGAAATCCCTGCACGCACAATCCCTTGGGTGTGAAAGGTTGTGGTGAGGCCGGGGCCATCGGCTCCCCGCCAACAGTCGTCAACGCCGTTATCGATGCCCTGCAATCAGGCGGCAAGAACGTCAGCCATATCGACATGCCGATGACCCCGCACCGCGTGTGGTCAGCCATGAACAACGCGTAAGGAGGAACGGATATGTATGCATTTGATATCGAACGACCCACATCAGTTGCCGATGCCGTTGCTGCGTTGGGGTCCGAGGACGCACAGGCCCTGGGGGGCGGGCAGACCCTGATCCCAACGCTGAAACAGCGGCTTGCAGCGCCGTCGAAACTGGTCTCGTTGGCTAGCGTAACCGACATGCAGGGTGTTGCGTCGGAAGGTGGCAACATCCGCATCGGCGGGGCCACGACCCACGCCACGGTGGCCGCACAGGTTGGCGGCACCTACCCTGCCCTGGCAGAATTGGCGGCCAATATCGGCGACCCGGCCGTGCGCAATCGCGGCACGATCGGCGGCTCGCTGGCCAACAATGACCCCGCTGCCTGTTACCCGGCAGCGGCGCTTGGGTCCGGTGCCACGATCATCACCAACACAAGGCAGATTGCAGCTGATGATTTCTTCCAAGGCATGTTCACAACAGCCCTTCAAGAAGGTGAAATCATTACCGCTGTCTCTTTGCCTATCCCAGAAAAGGCGAGTTACCAGAAATTCGTACAACCCGCCTCGCGCTTTGCGCTGGTTGGTGTCTTTGTTGCCAAATACAACGACGGGGTGCGCGTGGCCGTGACAGGTGCATCAAATGACGGTGTGCATCGCTGGCATGCGGCGGAGGAGGCGCTCGCGGCAGACTTCTCTGCCGATGCGGTTGCGGGGCTTAGCGTGCCTGCTGATGATCTCATCAACGACCTGCATGGCAGCGCAGATTACCGCGCACATTTGGTCAAGGTGATGACTGGACGGGCCGTTGCCGCATCCGCGTAAATGATCAAAGTGTCTTGCCAATTGCGCATCGTGCATAAAGGAACACTATGCGCGTTCTGGCGAGGAAATCATTTGTGTTGCGGCGTGATGGGCTGCCGATCTCACTTCTTCGGCGAGCGTGGAGTTGGGCAAGGTCCGCGCCAACACCATGCCGCCGACGCATAGTGCAGCGGAGGCGAGAGCCGTCTGGCGGCGGTCGGTTTGATCGTCCGACACCGCCGTCTCTAACAGCCAAACCATCGCAACAAGCAATTGTTGAAATGCTTCCTGCGTTTCGGGATCGGCCCGCGCAACATCCGAAGGAAGTGCAATCATCGGGCACTGCCCCTCGATGTCTCCAAGATGCTTGGCCGACAAATATGCGTCAATCATCTGCTGAGCCATTTCGGGTTTGAGGTTGCTTGGGTCAATTCCGGCATCGCTACGCCATTCTGCCCCACGCCCCATCAAGAAACTGGACACGGCTTCGCTAAAGAGTGCCTCTTTATTGCGAAAGTGGTTGTAAAACCCGCCCCTGGTGAGGCCGGCATGCTGCATCACCTGATCAATGGTCACATTCTGAAAGCCGTGCTTGTTGAACAAGATCCGCGCCGTTTCGACTATCTTGGCGCGTGTGGCATCACGGTGGCTGGCGGAATAGGGCATAGCGTTTCCTTTCTACCGACACTGTAGCGCCAAATATAATATGTTCTTTAACATAAATAGATCTCTGCCATGAAGTAGGTATGCTGATATCGAAAGGAACCAGATCATGCCGACATCTCCGCCCATTTTTCATGCGCAAACCGGCGTTCAAAATCTAGGCGACCCGAATGGTGTCTATGAGGATGGCACTGCCAACTTTGCAGATGGCGACATGACCCTTCTGGCCAATACAAATGGCGACATACCACCACCTGCAGAAGGGTGCCTTGACCTAGGCAGAACCGGCACAGTCAAGATAACTGCGCCGACAAAGCTGGACGTTTAGGGTGGATTGAAAAATGAACTCAATTTTTGAAGCTGTACCCTATCTGAGCGCTTATCATATTTCCTTCCTGACGCTGGCGGGAATTTCCCTGATCACGTTGATACAGAATTTTGCAACGGCCCCGCTGGCCTTCGTTAACGAAGAGCAAGTTCCCGGCATGCCTGTACGGTTTGACCACTCCAAACTGAGTTTTCGTGCGTTGCGAACCTATTCAAACTCCGCAGAGACTTTTCCCGCTTTTGGCTGGGCATTGCTGATGGCGATCATCGCTGGTGCGTCGCCGACACTGGTGAACTGGTTGGCCTTGGGTTACTTTGCAAGTCGGATCGCCTTTTGGGTGCTTTACTATTCGGGCATCGGCAAACCTGCTGGTGGACCGCGAACGATGGCCTTTGTTGCTGGATTGTTGTGCAATTTTGGATTGGCCGGCGCTGCCATATGGGCGTTGATGCCAGGAATTCTATAGCGATACTGGGCAAGTCTTTGGCAGGCTTCGGTTGATGTATCCCCCCAATGCATGCGCTTCGTAAAACACAACCCGACCCAAAAGCGCCGCGATTTTCCCAGACAAATGCGGTGCGGCCATGTTTGCCCGGCCCTTTTTGCACCTCGACGCGAGCTTACAGGCTGGTCAGGTTCCCCGCAAAGTCGACCAATGTAATCCGGCGCACGTCATCATAATTGCGCACTGCGTCAATCAGATCGCGTGGGGCAAGGCAAAGCGCGGTTGACAGGCAATCTGCCAGTGTCGCTGTCTCAGCCTCCACCGAAACGGTAGACCAACGCGGCTGCGCGTAAGCGTGCAAGATATGCGCGTGATCACCTAATGCCATCGCCCCCGGACTGGATGTCGCGATTGCACCACCGTCAAGTGTACGCATGCCCAATTGTCCATGCGCAGGATCGCGGATGCCCAAACGCCATAAGCCGCCGATCGCACGGTATTCGCCGATATTCACCAAAACATCCCTGAGCCCTAGCGCAGATAATCGTTCAGCCACCAGATCAGTCGCAAAGCCCTGTGCGATCCCGTTGAAGGTCAGCGCCTGACCTGGGCCAAGCTGAACGTGCCGATCGTCCCATCGCACCCGATCCCAGCCAATCGCTGAACGGGCTGCACTTATGTCGCTGCCCTTCGCCATGGCGCGCCAAAGCGGTTGCACGGTCGGGTCGAATAGACCGTTTGTGATCCTGTAAGCTCTGTCAGATGCGGCCATTAATGCAATGAACTCATCAGCCGGATCGCTCAGCAGACCGGTGTCATTTAGCTTGACCAATGCGGATGTTGGATCATAGAGGCTGAACAGTATCTCAACCTCGGCCAATATTGCGCGCATTTGCGCGAGTACCGCGGTTGATGCACCCGGTGCTCCGCGAATTGTCAGGCTGACATCTGCGCCCAACGCACGGCCCTGCCATGATTGCGTCCCGGCCCAAACGGGTGTGACCGCCATGGCCGCGCTGATCGTCAGAAAACGCCGCCGGTTCATAGGCATCAGGCCGCCACCTTTTGCAATGACCGCCCATTTTTGGTGGCCAATATCAACGGCACGCATTGGCGTGTGTCATCATGGATCGAGACGCAATCGAGGCATTGAAAGCACTCGGCATACTGAATCTCGCCCGTTTTCTTGATGGCACCGTAACTGCATTTGACCTTGCATAACTGGCAGGGCGATCCGCATTCTGCCCGCCGCGCAATCCAGTCACGTCCGCGCAGTAGCCCGCCGATCACCATCACGGCACCCAGAGGGCAGAGATAGCGGCAAAAGCCTTTGAACAAGACCATGGATGATACCAATAACCCAACCGCATATGCGACATAATACCATTCGCGGACAAAAAACGTGGTGATCGCCGTTTTGAAAGGCTCTATTTCGATCGCTTGGTCCAATCTGGCGGGTGCTGTAAAAACTAAAGCAAGGAGTCCTGCGAGAACGACGTATTTCAGCCACTTCAGACGACTGTCCCATGCCTCGCTTGGTTCAATTTGGCGAAGGCGCAGGACCCGCCCTAGATGGTGGGCAAATTCCTGCAACGCACCAAAGGGACACAGCCAACCGCAGAAAAGACCACGCCCCCAGAGCACGAAACCGATAAGTGTCGCGACCCATAAAATCAGCGAAAACGGATCATAGAGCAGGAAAGCAAAGCTGCCCCCGTCAATTGCAGTGCGGACCACTGCGAGCGGGGTCGCGATTGATAACTGCCCTTGCCCCCACCAGCCGATAAAGCCTGTGACAAAAGCCAAGATCCCCAGCCGCATGGGTGTAAAATACGCATGCCCTGCGAAACGGTTCAATCGCCAGCCCAGAAGGGCGATTAACCCAAACAAGAACCCTGTCAGCACAATCAGGTCAGTTGACCTGTTCACCAATGCTTCCAGCCATGGAGGGCGCGGTTTCACAATATCTGGCCTGGCAAAGAACCTTGGATCGGTCGCCAGTGTCGTACTAATCACAACCGATCCGATCTCCGGTTGAAAAACCCCATGTTCGCGGAGCCCTGCCACATTCAAAGTCCATTCTGATGTCGGGTCGAACCCCAGACGCCGGTCTGTCCGCAGGATCATTGCCGCTCCATCATGCAAGTCGTCAGGCAAATCAGGATGCAACTGGATGTAAATGTCTGCATCGCGCAACGCGATGGGAAAACCTCCTTGCTCAGCGCTGATGAGGTCGGGCGAGGTATTGCGTACGAAATCATCGGTTACGAGCCCATGCCGGGCGGTTTCGATCAACAAGACTGGTTCATCTGTTGTGGCGATGGCCATGAAGTCTTGCAGTTCTTCATAGGTTGATGAGGACAGAACCGCTTGGGCAATGGATGGCGGGCCAATGTCCACCACCCATAGATCCAGATATTTGCCGTCAGGGTCAGCCCTCGCTCCGGGGTCGTCATATTCCCAGATTGTGCCGGCAAACTCGGCGTCCATCTGGGCATTGGTGACTGTCCGGTGCACGGCGAGGCCCTGATCGACCAGATCAGACCACGTCAGATCCTCCCAATAGCTCAAATCAGGAAAGGCTGGGGGGCCGGTTGCGATCCCGCTCATTTTTTCGCGAGCAACTTTCAGTGTTGCCGCAAGGATGCTTTCATGGGCGATACGGACGGAGGCTGTCGCCTTGGTAACCCCGTCAAGATAAACCAGCGATGATCCATCCCCACCGCTGCCGTAGGGCGTACCCACAACCAATGTGTCCGAGATTGAGTGCCCTCGGTATTGTTCGAAGAACTTGTGAAACGGGGCCTCGCCCAAGCCAGAAACGAAAATCGGTTCGTTATGCGAAATCAGCTTCACATCCAGAAACCGGCCATCCAGATCAAGCACAACCAGGACATTGATTGCAGCGCCGGAAAATCCTGGCAGGGGGGCCATGGGCTCTGTTTCAAAAACAAACCCGACCTCGGCCCCGCCGGAATTCAAGAGCTGCCAGACGCCCTGATCATTCAGGCGTTCACCCAGCGACATCGGTGGCACAATAAATGGGGCCAGCTGATCGCGGTCAAGCGGCGCAGCAAGGCTGGCCGCCGCCTGAAGCCAAAGCCACATGAACCCCAAACACATCGTCAGACCGCGCATGCGGGGATGTTACGCATGCACAGCGATACGGCCTATGCGACTTAGGTATCAGACGGTGCATTTGCGATTGGGCCGAAAAGCGTTTCATGACAAGATGCCGACATGACATTAACCAATCCGCAGATGAACGGTGCAATTACCGCGTTGTCCCTGCTTGGTTTGGTTGTCTTCTGGACATTTTTGGCTTGGCTGCGCGGTGACCCAACGATCTTGCCCGGCCCCTTGGAGGTCTGGGGGATCGCACGTCAAGAGGCGGCATCTGGCGCATTGTGGGAGCATATGATGGCCACGATTGGACGGGTCGCGGCGGCTTTTGCCCTGGCCATGTCGCTTGGCTTGATCATCGGCTTTGTCATGGGGCGGAACGCCACGCTAGACCGCTGGTTTGGCGCCTGGCTATTGGTATTCCTGAACATTCCGGCACTGGTGGTGATCGTGCTGTGCTATCTTTGGATCGGCCTGAACGAGATGGCCGCAATCACTGCAGTCGCCCTGAACAAGACCGCGATGGTTGCCGTCACGATCCGCGAAGGGACCCGTGCGCTTGATCCTAAGCTAGAAGACATGGCGCAATCATTTCAAATGGGCCGAGCGACCCATTTCCGACATGTCGTGTTGCCGCAGCTCTGGCCCTTTATCGCCGCAAGCACGCGCAACGGTCTGGCGATCATCTGGAAAATTGTACTTGTGGTTGAGTTTCTGGGGCGCAGCAACGGAATAGGATTTCAGATCCATCTATACTTTCAGTTGTTCGAAATCGGCTATGTGATGGCCTATGCGTTCAGTTTTGTTGTGTTCATCCTCGCGCTGGAGTGGAGCATCGTGATGCTGTTTGAACGACGCGCAACGAAATGGCGGCTACAAGCAGTCCGTCCCTAGCTGACGCGTCGGTCCGGAGGCATCAAGCTGAGCCGTTGGGACCGGTTAATGGGCGACAGAAAACCAAACAGCTTCTCTTTGTCCACGGGTTTGGTCAGTAGACGCAACGACAGATTATTGCATGCGTGCTGCAACTCTCTGCTGCGATCGGCTGAGATGATGGCCGCTGGTACAGCACCATGGCGAAGGCAGAGGTCACTATACAAATCCAGTCCTGAGGCGCCTGATCCCAATTGGTAATCCAGTAGCAAGACATCCGGCACCAACTGAATTTCACCAAGCAGGTCAATCGCGTCCTGCGCACTGTGTGCCGTCAAAACCTCTGCGCCGTGGCTTTCGATCATCATTGTCATCGCATTGGCCAATGGCACGTCGTTTTCAGCCAAAAGAACGATCATCCCGTCCAGGGCATTGCCCCAATCCAGCGCCGCTTTCGGAGAATTGCGGTCATCTGTCTTGCGCGCCACCGCAATCGGCATGTTGATTGAGAAACAAGAGCCGCGACCGACAGTCGACCAAAGGCTTAGGTCATGTCTCAGACCCTTTGCCGCGCGATCCACGATCGCGAGTCCCAATCCCAGACCATCACTGCTTGTCGGCTGATCAAGACGGGCAAATTCCTGAAAGATGGTATCGCGGTCACTTTCCGAAATACCGGGGCCGGTGTCCCAAACCTCCACCCGGGCCGAACCGCCATTGCGACGCACACCGACAATGACCCGGCCCTGCCGCGTGTATTTCACCGCATTCCCGATCAGGTTTTGCAGAATACGGCGCAGATAGCCGGGGTCACTGATCACAGCCAAACTGCTGTCGATGATGGTCAGATCCAGCCCCTTATCGCGAGCCACTGGCGTCAGTTCATCGCGCAAGGGCGTCAGGATGGCAGCAAGCGGTACGGCCTGTATGTCAAAGACGGCCTTGCCGGCATCAAGTTTGGATATATCAAGCAGCGCCTCAATGATGTTTTCCACACCGATCAGGGCATTTTCAGCTTTGCCAAGCATTACAAGCGCTGATGGGTCCTGCAACTGATCAGACAATGACGACATGAACAGTTTCGCGGCCGACAATGGCTGCAGAAGGTCATGACTTGCCGCGGCCACAAATCTAGACTTTGACGCGTTGGCGCGCTCTGCCTCGGCCAGCGCTTCACCCAACTCTTCGGTACGCGCGATCACGCCGCGCTCTAGTGTTTCATTCATCCGCGCCAACGCGCGGGCCGCGTCCCGTTCTGACGTGACATCGGTGAAGCTGATCACAAAGCCCCGATCCGGCATTTCCTGCCCGAACACGCTGAGCGTCTGGGTATTGCTGCGTGTTACTTCAAACGCAATGCGATTGCGCCGAGACCGCCGATTTGCCCATCTCAACAGGCGTTTACGATCGAAATCACCGTGGAATGTCAGCTCATTTTGCAGTTTTTCCAGCAGTTCCGAAAACGGTAGCCCCTTTATCGGACGGTCCGGTGAAAAAGCCAGGATACGGTTCATGGTCTTGTTCCAGCCGACCAAACGAATGTTGCGGTCAAAAATGCAGACGCCCTGGTTCAGATGATCCAGCGTTGCCTGTAAAATCCGTGCTTGCTGGTCGAGTATTTTGTCCCGCTCTTCGCGCTCCGACAGCATCATGTCGGTGACATCGGTTTGCAAGATGACGGTACCACCGCGGGCTGTGCGGTGTTCACTGATTTGCAGCCAGCGGTCCCATATCAGGCTGACATTGAAAACGACGTGATCGCTGCTGTGCCGCGACATCCGTTTCGCAGCCCAGTCGCCTGGTGTCTGGCCCTCCGGGATTGCCAAATGCTGGCTGCGCGACACCAGCCCGACATATTCGGAAAAATGGAGCCCCTCGACCAGATGATCGCGAATATCCGCAATATCGCGGCAAAAGCGGCTGTTGAACTGTACAAGCCGTTCGTTGTCATCGAAAAGGGCAAAGCCTTCGTCGATGGTTTCAATCGCCTCGGTGATATTCAGGCGCGCACGCTCGGTTTCAACATTTGCCCGTTCCAGCTGGGCGTTGGATTCCTGAAGCAGATCAAGCGTACGTTCCAATTCGCGTGTGCGTTCGCGAACCTGTGTTTCGAGCAATGCAGCGCGCTCAAACTGCTGATAGGCAAGACCGGACTGATCATTTTTCTGTTCAACCCTGCGCATCAGTGATTGCGCAATTTGCACGAGCTTTTCGTTTTGGCGCTCGATCGGATCATGCGGGTTGATGATCGACATAGGTGGTTACCCCGCATCCTTGCGATAAAAGGCAACGCCTGTCATCGTCTGGTTGACATGCAAGGGTCCAATTTGTTCGCCATAGGTCGAAAAGCCGGTGACGTTGTAGTGGGCAAGCACGTCGGATAACTCGCGTGTCATCTGCATCTGTTCGGCCTCGATCCGGCGCAAGATGCAGTCGCAAGCGATGATATCTGCAAGGCTTGCCTTTTGGGCCAACATGTCCAGTTTTTCGCGCAGATGAGTGGCCATATTGGCCGGCTCTGCGACTGTCAGCACCATGCCTTCGTCAATGGCCGAAAAGAACACAAGTTCGCCTGCATCATTGACCTGCTGGATTGCGCGAACGTGGTGATCGCCGCCAATGCGCACCACAACAGGGTGCGAGGCGAAAGTGAAACGGTCCAACTGGTCGGGATCCTTGCCCACCAGCCGCGCATATTCGCGCGCCGCGGGGGCTGCGTTGATGGATTTGACGATCCGACGTTCGGGGTCGGCACCGGTCACTACCATTTTGATATCTGTGGGCACCAGATGATCAAGGCTGAAAACCTGTGCTTTGTGCATACTGCGCACCAGGTTCAACACCGCACCGTTTAGCATGATCTGGCCATTCAGCGACACCATCGTCGTCTGAAAATCCGTACCATCGCCAGCCGATGCCCCAAACAATGGCATGTCACGCAAAGCGGGCGAAATTGATGCCGTCAACGTGTCTTCGCGCAAGGACAGCCCATCAACTATCAGAAAGGCAAAGCCGTGCTCCATAGTTGGGTTGCGATCCTGAAGCGCCACGCGTTCCTGCGCGATCCGGTCCATTTCCACATTCGGCTGAAAGCGGTCAAGATCAGTGATTGCCAGCGATGTCGCTACAAAATCTGATTTGGGAAAGCCAACGGCAACGATCAGCCCGTCGTCGTACCCCGCGTCACCGATTTCACCCGCAGTCGTACATGCGACCACGTCTGTGTCGGGGTAAAGCGCTTCTGCCTCGGCGACAACGGCTGAAAAATCCGTCTGTGTGGTAACGAATAAGACCAGCAGGCTTAAGGGCACATCGCCCAGTTGTGCATGCAACGCAACCACGGGCGCCGTTGTCCCGCACCGCACCTGGGCCTTGCAAAGCAAACTGCCAGGCGACGTTACCGTCGTCTTCATTTAACTAAGTCCTCCCACTGCGAGAGGATAGAGTGGCTAATTTGAGTTTGGCAAGGTGTTAAAGTAACGCGCCTCTTGCGCGACGAGTACCGCCTGGGTACGACGCTGGACGCCAAGTTTGCGCATGATAGCGGTCACATGGGCCTTCACTGTGCCTTCAGCGATAGACAGATCATAGGCAATCTGCTTGTTCAGTTTGCCCTCGCAAATCAGTTCCAGGATGCGGCCCTGTTGGTTGGTCAATGAAGACAGCCGCGCAAGGATTTGTGCGTGTTCGCTGCCACTTTCGGCTTCAACGAAACCCGTTGGTTTATAGACGCCTTGATTGGCGATTTCCGCCAGCGCCTCTTTGAACACGGCGCGGCCGGAATGTTTGGGGACAAAGCCAGAGGCACCGGCGGCAATTGCCCCATGGATGACGGCATTGTCTGTCATCGAAGACACGATCACGACCGGTGATTTTTCAGCGCACCTTTTGATGCGGATCAGCCCGTCCAGGCCGCTGACATCCGGCAGGTTGAGATCCAGCAGGATCAGCGCAGGGGCGGGCGCACCTTCCAGAATGCGCAGACCCGCCTCCATGCAATCGGCGGTGACGACTTCACTGAATTCACCCAAGGCGCGCAGGGTCAACTCAAGCGCGTCACAAAACAATGGGTGATCATCAACAATCAGCGCCCAGCCTTGCGGCTTTTTGTGACCCTGCACCTCTTTGGTCTGTGTACCGACACTGTCCATAATCCGACTATAATGGCGCAAATAATGCGCTGACAATTCGCCAAAGGTCTAAGGCTGGGTTGAGGATGGTTTCAGAGCAACCACCATAACTTTCGCGGTGAAGAGTATTCCCGTTACACGGCGAAACTGTAGCGCAGGTGCCAGCCACCACGTCCGCTGGCAGAAATGCAATTTGCCGGCTTCACGGACACGCATGCGCAGTGCTCGCAAAACCGGCGGCAGGCCCTGAGGAAAGCAGCCCTGCGCGGTCCTAGACCTGTTCGATCTTGCCGGGGCCGCGATAGATGTAAGCACGATTGGGTTTCACCAGAAACTCATGCTTGCCTTCATTATTGGGATGTACCTTAAACACGGAGCCACCCGCTGCAATCTCACCGGCATAGCCGGATGCAATATTCGGCTTGGAATAGGCGATCGCCTTGATGAAATCGCCGCCATTATAGCAATAAAACTTCACAGTGTGCCCGCTGTGATTGTAAATGAGGGCGGTATTGGCATCCAAGCTTTTGGCCAGTTTGGCGGCCTGATCGACAAAGGTATTCAAATCAACTTTACCATTCACATTCATTGTTGCCGTTGGCATTACTCGTCTCCTTAAAAATATTTTCTGGTTAAAGTAACGTCAGTCTGCGGGCATACAGCTTTGGCGTATGTGCGCCAGATCACAGTGGGCGATCCTTCTGTTTGAATGGAAGACGGCGCTGTGGAACAAATTTGTCATAGCAGTACTGTGACCGCGCAAGTCATCAGAGCGCGATAAAGCGATCACAGGTTTTGATCGCAGGGCAAAGCCAGAAGCTTGGGATCAATCTGCAAAAGGCTTGAAATAGAGCAAGCGAAAGACCGACGAGGACAAAAGACGGTCCCAATATATCCTGAAAGCCGTTATTCGCAGTATCGCAATGGCATGAAAGTCCGCGCAGGAATCCTACAAAGAGAAATCCAACGAAAAAGGCGCATCCCCTTTCGGGAATGCGCCCTTTGGCCGTCTATCGGGAGAACTCAGTTCGCGGCCAGTTGTTGTGGCAGGCGGAAGGTCCAGAGGAGACCACCCTGATTGAGATAGTTGACCGCACTTGCGACCTCGCCACCCCAAAGCGGAACGGCACCACCCCAACCTGAAATCACAGTCACATATTGCTCACCATCCTGTTCCCAGGTGATGGGCTGACCCACGATGCCCGATCCGGTCTGGAAGGACCACAGCACTTCGCCAGTCGTGTCGTCAAAGGCGATGAACTCACCTTCGGGCGTACCGGTGAAGACCAGACCGCCAGCGGTTGTCATCACGCCGCCCCAAAGTGGGGCGGGGTTTTTGAATTCCCACGCAATCTCGCCCGTGTCAGGGTCAATCGCCTTCAGACTGCCGATATGGTCTTCATAGTTTGGCTTGATGGTAAAGCCCGATCCCAGATAGGCTGCACCTTGTTTGTAGGTGATGGGCTCGTTCCAGATATCCATGCCCCATTCGTTGGAGGGGACATAGAACAGACCAGTGTCAGGCGAATGCGCCATCGGCATCCAGTTCTTGCCACCAAGGAAAGACGGTGAGGCAAAGACAACCTCTCCGCGGTTGCCATCAGCCGCCTCAGCCGGATCGCCGGGCCGGTTTTCTTCGACGAAGATCGGGCGCCCGTTTTCATCAATCCCTTCAGCCCAGCTGATATCCTTGACGAACGGATATGCGTTGACGAAAGCGCCATCCTCGCGGTTCAGGACGTAGAAGAACCCGTTCCGGTCGGCAGTGGCAAAACGGTCATTGCCCTCGCGGTCGGTATAGGCGACGACCTCGTTCACACCGTCATAGTCCCAGCCTTCGCGAGGAGTCGTTTGGAAATGCCACTTGATCTCACCATTGGCAGGATCAATGCCAAGGCGGGAGGCTGCATAAAGGTTATCACCCGCATTCCCTTCAACTGGCGTACCAGCATTCCGCAAGTGGCTGTTCCAAGGCGCGGGATTGCCTGTACCAAAGACCAGCGTGTCCGTGTCAACATCGTACGACCCGCCCAGCCAGGTCGCCCCGCCACCGGTCTTCCACATGTCGCCCGGCCAGGTCGCGTTCAGCGTGCCGGTCATGGTGCTTTCTTCGCCGTTCAGCGTACCCATATGCCCTTCGATCACGGGCCGGGTCCAGACCAGATCACCGGTTTCAGCGTCACGGGCCTGCACCTCGCCAACAATGCCAAATTCGCCGCCTGAATTGCCGGTGATGACCAAGCCGTTTACGATTAGCGGCGCAGCCGTATAGCTGTAGCCCGCTTTGTAATCCGCGATCTTCTTGTTCCAGACGACATCGCCGGTATCTTTGTTCAGCGCCACGATCCGCGCATCGAGCGTGCCGAAATAGACGTTGTCGCCAAAGATCGCCGCGCCCCGGTTCACCACATCGCAGCATGGTAGAATCCCTTCGGGCAGGCGCGCATCATATTGCCAGATCTCGCGCCCCGTTTTGACATCAATCGCGTAAAGCCTGCTGTATGAGCCGGTGATATACATCACCCCCTCATGGACCAGCGGCTGAGTCTCCTGACCGCGCTGCTTTTCGCCGCCCAGCGAAAATGCCCAGGCAGGCACCAGATTTTCCACGTTGTCACGGTTCAGAATATCAAGGGGAGAATAGCGTTGCAGATGCCGCCCCATCCCGTTGGTCAAAACGTCTCCGGTTGTTGCGGTGTCGTTCAGCAACATCTCTTCTGTGACCTGCGCTTGCGCAGTGCTTGCTGCTGCAATTGCCGCGGCCACGGCGAATGCGAACCGTTTCATATCTGGTTCCTCCCATTTCCCAATTGAGATCATCTGCGCCCACGCAGCCGCCTGGACTGATCCATGTTGAATATTCGCGAAAACGTCGTGATGGTGATATTGAACCTTCGTCGTACGACTATCACGGGGCTTGACGGGACATGATAAATGGCTCCGGCTGAGGCAAATGACCTGGTGCCAACGTGCTTGCTCATGGGGAAAGAACCACAATGATTGGCATAGACCAGCGCAGCGCGATTGACTTCAGCCTGTCCGGGCAGGTTGCTGCGGCAGACTTTTTGCCCTGGATGCAAAGACATGCCAGCAAGTTGGACGTGCGTTTCACGATACTCGAAAAATCACCGCGATTTCTTCGTTTGCGCGCTGTTGGAGAGCAAGAGATGGTGAATGCCTTCGCATTGGCCTGCAGCCTTGGCCCGCAAAAGGTTTATGTCGAAAAGCTGTCGTTCACTGACGCGGCTGTTTTGTCATCCAGTGATGAAAAAATGGGCATTCGGGGTGGTGCGGCGCAACCCTGAATGGAAACGGCCCATCCTGCATTTGGCCTCCTTGATCTTGCAGAATACCCCTTTCTAGGGTGGAAGGTGAATGTATAGGGGCTTTCTTGGACTGGGTTGCTGTTGGACTTTGCGCTGATGTGCCAAATGGAACGGTTGTTCCGCGGCAGGTGCAAGGCGTTGATCTGGCGCTCTGGTGCAGTGCAAGCGGCGACTATCATATCTGGGGTGACCGCTGCCCGCATCGTGGCATGCGTCTTTCACATGGATTTGTCCGGGGCGATACGCTCGCCTGCATCTATCATGGCTGGCAGTATGACAGCGACGGGACCTGCAGCTATACCCCCGCGCATCCCAATCTGACACCGCCCAAAACAATCTGCGCGCAAACCCACAATTGCGCGGTGCAGGATGAGATTGTCTGGCTTTCTCAAAAACACACAGGCGCAAACCCGCCGGATATCGGAATGCGCAAACCAACCCGCACCATCGATATCGCATTATCGGCGGAAACCGTGGCCGGGCTGCTTGGTCAGCCACTTTGGCCGGTCATCGTTCTCGGCGGTACTTATGACATGGCTATCGCGCTGCAACCCTGCAATGCGCATCTTTGTCTGGCCCATATTTGCGCCGCACCAGACCATGACCGCAAGGAAGTCTCGCGCCATGTCGAAAACCTGCGCCGCGAATGGGAGGCGGCAGGATGAGCAACGCAACCACTGATCACTGGTATCCGGTTGGGCTTTTGTCCGGCATCGATACGCCGCGCAAAACGCTTCTTTTGGGCGAGGACATCGAAATTGGCCGTGACGACGCAGGCTATTGGGTCAAAGACGCCGCAGGCCGCACATTGCCTGTGATCGAAAGGTTCGGTCATCTTTGGACTAGTCCAGGTCAGCCGAACCGCGACCTGTTCACAATCCCGGAGGCCGGCAGCCCAGGCCGCCAATTGATTGATGTTGGTTCTGTCCGGGTCAAATGCTCACCCTTGCGCGCGGTCGAAAACTTCCTCGATATCGCCCATTTCCCTTTCGTGCATACCGATATTCTGGGCGCAGAACCCCATACGGAAGTGGACCGGTACGAGGTGGATATCCGCGAAGAGGTGGATGAGGTTTGGGCAACAAAGGTCAAATTCTACCAACCTCAGGCCGCCAAATCTGCCGATGGCGGGATCACCACAGAATACATGTACCGGGTGCCCGCACCCACCTGTGCAGTGCTGTACAAAACCTGCCCACCAAAGCCCGGCGAATGGGACATCATTACACTGTTTGTGCAGCCCCTGACCGAGGAATGGTGCGAAGTGTGGCCTTGGATGGCGCTTTATGACGATGTGTCGACCATGGCCGAGATGATCAGCTTCCAGCAACTGATCTTTATGCAGGACAGGTCGATCCTGGAAAACCAGATCCCACGCAAGCTGCCCCTTGATCCAGGGATGGAGGTGCCGACGCAGGCCGATATGACCTCAGTCGCGTATCGGCGCTGGCTGAAACGGATTGGCTACACCTATGGGGCGCAATTGGTGGCCGCATGATCCTTTATGACTACGTGCTCAGCGCCAGTTGTTACAAGGTGCGCCTGATGGCGGCCTTGCTGGGTGTGCCGCTGGAACTGCGCGCAGTGAATTTTCATCCCGCCCGCGCGCATCAATCGCCAGAGATGCTGGTGTTAAACCCAAACGGGACGCTGCCGATCTTGCAGGATGGCGATCTGATCCTGACCGAGAGCGTCGATATCCTGCGGCACCTGACGCAAAATGCGCCGGATTGGCAGGGTGACGATGATGCATGGCTGTCCTTTGCGCAGGACCTGAACACAAGCCTCGGCATGGCGCGACTGCATGACATTCTGAACTACGATGTCGATATTGACGCTGCTCGCCGCGCAGGCGTTCGGAACCTTCGCAAGCTGGAAGAGCACCTGACCGAACAGCGCTTTGACGGTCTGATCTTCCTGACAGGCGACCGGCCAACGATTGCCGATATCGCCTGTTTTCCCAATGTCGCGCTTGCTCCTGATGGCGGTGTCAGTCTGGATATCTACCCGTCGATCCGCCTGTGGATGCGCGCGATCCGGTCGCTACCGGGCTTCATCGAAATGCCGGGCATTCACCGCCTGCATGAATTGGAAGTCGGCAAATGAGCGCTGTGCTGATCAAAGATTGCGCGGCGATCGTGACAAGCGCCAATGACCCCGTGCTTTGGGGCCAAGACATCCTATGCGAAGGGGGCGCGATCACCGAAATTGGGTCAGGCTTAACCTGCGATGGTGCTGAAATCATCAACGGTACAGGCCTGTTTGTGTATCCTGGTCTGATCAACACGCATCACCACTTTTTTCAGTGTTTCGTGCGAAACCGCGCGGAACTGGATTGGACCCGCTACAGCGTCATCGAATGGCTCGACCGGATTTACCCGATCTTTTCCCAGCTGACCGAGGATTGTTTTTACCACAGTTCCGTCGTCGCAATGGCCGAGCTGATCAAACACGGCTGCACAACAGCCTTTGATCACCAATATTGCTTTCCGCAACATGCCGGGTCGCGGATCATCGACCGCCAGTTTGAGGCGGCGGAACTGATGGGTATCCGCTTTCACGCGGGGCGCGGCGGGAACACGCTGCCGAAATCCGCGGGCAGCACCATTCCCGACGCGATGCTGGAAACCACCGATGCCTTCATTGCCGATTGCGAACGTGTAATTGATGCCTTTCACGACCCTGCGCCGCTGTCGATGCGGCAGGTGGCGGTCGCCCCGTGCCAGCCAGTGAATTGCTACCGTGAGAGTTTTGAACAATCGGTCGCCCTGGCCCGTGACAAGGGCGTGATCCTGCACAGCCATGTGGGCGAAGGGGAAAGCCCGGTCATCGAACAGGTCCACGGCATGCGGACCGTCGACTATTGCGAAGCTTTGGGCTTTGCCGGAGCCGACACATTCTATGCCCATGGGTGGGAGCTGTCGCGGGACGAACTGACGAAACTCGCTGCGTCCGGCACCGGCATTTCTCATTGTTCGGAACCCGTCTATCTCGTCGGGGCAGGGGTCACGGATATCCCGGCGATGAATGCGCTGGGCGTGCGGGTTGGGCTCGGCTGCGATGGCGCGGCGTCGAACGATAATTCCAACCTGATGCATTGCGTGCATTCATCCTACATGCTGCAATGTCTGGTCGCTGGCACCCGTGCTGATCCAGTTCCCGAACCTGCGCGCTTCTTGTCCTACGCCACCGAAGGCGGGGCATCGCTGCTAGGCCGCGATGATATTGGCGCGTTGCGTGTCGGCATGGCGGCAGACCTATTTGCCATTGATACGCGCAAACTGGATTACGTCGGCACGCGTCACGACCCCATCAGCCTGATCGCCAAAGTCGGGATCGGCGCGCCAGTCGATCTGACCATGATCAACGGGCGCATCGTCTGGCGCAACGGCGCATTCCCGCATCTTGATGAGGCGGCGTTGTTCGCCGCTGCAGAAGACACATTGCATACCATTCTACCAAAAACAGGGGGACTATAGATGTCTGACAACTTCAAACGCCGCTCATTCCTGAAAGGCTCGCTCGCCGCGACAACGGCCATTGCACTGCCGATGCGCGCCATGGCGCAGGACGTTCTGAAAATGGGCGTGGTTCTACCATCGCCAGAGGCTGATGTTGGTTGGTCGCACACATTGATGGATGGCGTCCGCACCGTGCAAGAGGCCTATGGCGACGGGATTGAGGTTACCGTTCTGGAAAACATCGCCGAAGGGCCGGATGCCGACCGGATCGCCAATGGCTTGGTCGCCGAAGGCAATACCGTTCTGCTGCTCGGGTCATTCGGCTACCAAAACGGCGGTATCCAGATTGCCAAGCGGCGGCGCGATGTATCGATCATCCATGCATCCGGTTTCCTGACCGAACCGAACTTTGCGCCGTTTACGGCCAAATACTGGCAGGGCACCTATCTGATGGGCATGGCTGCGGCATCCCTCACCCAGACCAAGAAATTGGGTTGCGTTGGCGCGTTCGCCATCCCGGAACTGATCACGTCGATCAATGCGTTCATGTTAGGCGCGCAATCGGTTGATCCTGAGATCGAGATGAGCGTTGTGTGGGTCAATAGCTGGTTTGACCCCGCATCGGAACAAGAGGCCGCAAAGGCGCTGATTTCGCAGGATGTCGATGTCATCTTCTCGAATGCGCAGGACACACCTTCTGTTATTGCCGTGGCCGAGGAAGAGGGGGTTTATGCTTGGAACCTGAATTCATCCATGAAGACATACGCGCCGACAAAATATCTGGGCGTCGTGGGTACCGATTGGGGGCCGCATTTCAAACGGCTGGTGGATGCGCATGTCGCCGGAGAGTTCCCGGGTGAGAATTTCTGGCTGGGGATGGAGGATGACATCGTCTTTACCGCCGATTGGAACCCTGACATCCCGGCAGATGTTGTGGCCGCGATTGAGGCACGCCAGGCCGAGATCAAGGCGGGTACGTTCGACGTCTTCAAGGGGCCGCTCGTCGATCAGGCGGGCACGGAACGGTTCGCGGCGGATGTCGTTATGACGGACGGCGAAATCCTTGGCATGGACTGGCATGTTGTGGGCGTCACGACACCTCTGCCTTCATGACCACGAGCCCACTCCTGAGCCTTACTGCCCTATCAAAACGGTATGGCACTGTGCAGGCGAACAAGGCGATTGATCTGGATGTCCGCGCCGGATCAATCCACGCCGTTCTGGGCGAAAACGGCGCAGGGAAATCCACGTTGATGAAGCTAATCTATGGCGTGGAAAAACCTGATGAAGGCACGATTGCATGGAACGGACAAGTGGTGCAGCTGGACCGCCCGTCCGATGCACAGGCGCTGGGCATCGGGATGGTGTTTCAGCATTTTTCGTTGTTTGAAACGCTGAGCGTCGTGCAGAACGTGTCGCTCATGGTGCCGGGCAAGCCTGCCGAACTGGCCCGCCGTATCGATGACCTTGGGCAACGGTTTGGCCTGACGGTTGATCCCGATGCGATGGTGCACAGCCTGTCTGTTGGTGAGCGTCAGCGGGTTGAGATTATCCGCTGTCTGTTGCTGAACCCCAAGCTGTTGATCCTGGACGAACCCACATCCGTGCTGCCACCGCAAAGCGTGCAATTGCTGTTTGAAACACTGCGCAAGCTTCAGGCAGACGGCACTGCGATCCTGTTTATCTCGCACAAGCTCGAAGAAATTCGGGAATTGTGTGATGAGGCCACGGTGCTCCGCGATGGGGCTGTCACCGGCCGCGTTGACCCGCGCGATCACGATGCGCGCAGCTTGGCGCAAATGATGATTGGCCGGGACATGCCGCATCTTGCGGCCAACAATGTCGCAAAGCCCGGCGCGGTCCGGTTGCAACTGAAAAACCTTAGCCAGCCGCGCGCGACGCGGTTTGGCACGTCTTTGACTGACGTGAATCTTGAACTGCGCGCAGGGCAAATCATCGGTGTCGCGGGTATCTCAGGGAATGGGCAACAGGAATTGGCAGCCCTGATATCTGGTGAAAGGCGCGCGCAAAGCGCTGATATGGTCCATATCATGGGCCGGCCCGTGGGGCATCTTGGCCCGATGGGACGCCGGAAACTTGGCTTTACCTTTGTTCCTGAAGAAAGGCTCGGTCGTGGTGCGGTGCCCGAAATGTCTCTGGCTGACAACAGTCTGTTGACAGCGCACCGGCAGGGCATGCTGGCGCGTGGCTTTATCAGGCGGCGTGCCGAAAAGGCATTTACCCGCCGCTGCATCGCCGATTTTGACGTACGCACCCCTGGCCCAGATGCCGAGGCTGGCGCAATGTCGGGCGGCAATTTGCAAAAGTTCATCCTGGGGCGCGAGATGATGTTGCAGCCGGATGTGATGCTGGTGGCGCAACCCACATGGGGTGTTGATGTCGGTGCCGCCACATCAATCCGGCGCAAGCTGATCGAAATGCGTGACAATGGCGCGGCTATTTTGGTGATTTCGGAAGAACTCGAAGAGTTGTTTGAAATCTGCGACATCCTCCATGTGCTGCATGAGGGGCATCTGTCCGATGCACTCAACGCCGCTGACACCTCGCCCGAGGATATCGGGGCCTATATGATCGGCGCTGCCTCATGAAAGTGAGCTTGATCCGCCGCGATGGCGCATCTCGTATCGCGATGTTTGGTGCGCCATTACTTGCATTGCTACTAACCTGTCTGACCAGCCTTGTCCTATTTGCCGTCCTAGGCATTCCGGCGGGCAAGGCGCTTTATGCATTGCTGCTGCAACCATTCCTCAGCTGGTACAGCTTTTCCGAAGTGCTGCTGAAAATGGCCCCGCTTTTGCTGATCGCGCAAGGGTTGGCCATCGGGTTCCGCGCGAATGTGTTCAACATCGGGGCTGAAGGGCAGTTTATCATCGGGGCCGTCTGCGCCTCGGCCTTTCCGGTCTATTACCCCGATGGCGATCTGCCGCTGATGCTGCCACCGATGATCGTCGCCGGTGGGCTGGGCGGGATGGCCTATGCGGCACTGGCGGCAGGCTTGCGCACGCGGTTCGGCGCCTCGGAAATCCTGGTGACGCTGATGCTAAGCCTTATCGCTGTGCAGATCCTGAACTACTTGCTGTTAGGCCCATGGAAAGACCCGCGCGGCTTTAATTTTCCGCAGACAGTGATGTTCCCGGACGCGGCCATGCTGCCGCTGCTTTTTGAGAATGTGCGCCCCAATATCTCGCTGATCTTTGCCCTATTGGCGAGCCTTTTTGCCTACCTGATGATGCAGCACCATTTCCGCGGCTATCAGTTGCGCACGGCGGGGCTGGCCCCAAAAGCCGCATTATATGCCGGTTTCAGTGCGCCGCGCATGATCTGGCTGAGCCTGGCGCTGGGCGGTTTGGCGGCGGGAATTGCGGGCGCAAGCGAGGTTGCGGGTCCCTTGGGCCAACTCCAACGCTCTGTCGCGACTGGCTATGGCTATGCCGCGATCATCGTGGCCTATGTGGGCGGTCTACACCCTATCGGAATTGTCGCCTCAAGTTTTCTGATCTCGGTCCTCTATATCGGCGGTGACAGCGCAACGGTGTCCGCCGGATTACCTGTTGCTGCCGTTGAGGTGTTTCAGGGTATGCTCTTATGCTTTTACCTGATGACCTTCACGCTGATCCGGTTCCGACTGCAAATTGCGCGCGGTGCGACCGTATGAGCGCGCTTGAATTCCTGCTTGCCGGGACGCTGGCAGCTGCTTTGCCACTTTTGCTGGCTGCATTGGGCGAAATGGTTGTCGAAAAGACCGGGCTGATCAATCTGGGGCTTGAAGGCATGATGGCCATCGGTGCGGCCATCGCATTCATTTGTGTCTATCATACAGGCGCACATGGCCTTGGCTTTTTGGCTGCGGCATTTGTCAGCACAATCCTGGCAATGGTTTTTGCGTTTCTGGTGATCGTGGTGCGGGCCAATCAGGTCGCAACGGGGCTCGCCATTGGGGTTCTGGGGCTGGGGCTGTCGGCGCTTTTTGGCAAAACCTATGAAAGCCTGACGATCACCGGGTTGCCAGACTACGGGTTGCCGCTTTTGGCAGACATTCCTGTCATCGGGCCTACCTTGTTGACCCAGGATATCATCGTGTGGCTCACGATTACTGGCACTGTAGGCTTGTGGTACGTTCTGAACAAAACCAAGCTGGGGTTGATTATCTCAGCCGTTGGTGAGAACGCCGAAGCCGCCCGCGCGATCGGCTATCCGGTGGGCAGGATCCGGTGCGCGGCGGTTGCATTTGGGGGGGCCATGTGCGGCTTGGCCGGGGCCTATGCCTCGACAGTCTATACGCCGCTTTGGGCCGACGGGATGATTGCGGGTCGAGGCTGGATTGCGCTGGCGCTGGTGGTCTTTGGTACATGGCAGACGGGGCGCGTCGCATTTGGTGCATTGCTGTTTGGGATCTTGTCACTAGGTGAACTGACGGCACAGGCGATTGGCGTTGCAATCCCGTCGCAAGTTTTGTCTAGCCTGCCCTACATCGTGACAATCATCATGCTGGTTGTGATTTCACGCAGCGGATCGCGCATCGGACAAATGCCGTAGCATCCCAATGCTTTGATCCGCGGCGATGAAGAGATGCGCCATTTGTAAACCGTTCTGTAGGAGGACCCTGCAATCCGACGCGAATGTCCCATGCTGCCATAACTGCCGTCTTCGCAAGCGATGATTGACGTAAACAGGCCCATCAAATCAGCCCAGCCAACGAATGTCATCCAAAGTAGACGAAACTCATCTTGTTTCCGTCAAGGTCGCGAATGTAGGCGCCATAGAAATCGGGGCCGTATTGTGGTCGTGGGCCAGGATCGCCCTCGTTCGTTCCGCCCTTGGACAAACAGATCCGGTGGGCAGTTTGGACCTCTGCCTTGCTCTTACATTCCAGGCCGACCATGTTGCCATTTCCGGGAACGGCAACCTGCTGATTGAACGGTGATGCAACCCAGATGCGCCCGCCGCCGCGCATTTGGTAGCAAAATGCGTGTGGCATGTACTCCGCAATCAGTTTCCCCCCGATGCTCGAAAGCACTGCATCAAAGAAGCCGCGGGCTTTCTCGACATCATTGGACCCGAGCATGACATAATTGAGTGACATGGATTATCCTTTGCGTGTGACAACCTTTGTGCCGGCAGAGCTTCTGCGATCAAACGTGAGCTTATTCATCGTCCTGTTGGTGTCAGGACAACTCGGCTCGCGACCATGTGCCAGATCCGTAGTTAACCTGCTTTGTCCGGATGAGGTATCGTGCAGCCATCCAGACCACAATGACTGAGCTTTGGCGCAAACATCATCGACCTTGCCAACAGAATTGCATCTTTTGGATGGGCCATGCACCTCGTTCACCCGCCATCGCTACTGTGATCATGGGATAAGCAGTGCATGGTAAAAAATGCAAATCGTAAGCAGATACCGCTGCGCAAGCGTCGTACGAAATGGCAGTGGTGCTGGCCGGCACGTGTAGAGGGCAACAACACAGAAGTGCAAGGCATTACATTGACTGATCCCATAGCACTTCACAGGCTGGCGGAATACGCGCTTCAATCGCCTCCATTGCCGCGACGATTTGGTCCTCTCGCCATCGGCGACCGGCAATCTGCACACCAATGGGCTGTTGTCCATCTGGCAATTCGGCAACATGCGTCGGGAGATTCCCAGCCGGCAGGCCTGTGAAATTCATGATGAAAGACCAATGCGAACAGCCCAGAACGTCCTTGACGCCTTCTGGTCCTTCTGTATCGCGCCCCGGAGCGAAAAAGGGCTTGAGCATGAATGGCGTCAGAACCAGCGGGTATTGTTCCAGAAAAAGCGACCATTGCCGGGCATAATAGCTGCGTTGGGCCAACATGCTGAGCAGTTCGGTGCCTTCATAAGGCGGGAACTGACGGTAATATTCATCAAAGATCATGTTGAGCTCGGTCGAGCCGTAACGCCGAATGTCGGGTCCGAGCAGTTCCTTAACCTCCCCCAGCAACGCCCGATATCCGACCTCTCCGGTTTCTTGCGCCAATGGTGGCGCCGCTTCCTCTACGGCATAGCCTGCGTCGGACAGGGCTGACGCTGCTCTGTCAAGCGCCGTCGCAACCTCCCGATGTAGGCCAAACCCAAAGTCATCCAAGCAAACGGCAACTCGGATCGGTTCGCTTGATTGCGGGCCACGCCATGGCACAGGCACATGGAATGGATCCCTTGGATCGGCCGCAATCAGCGCGGGCATTGATAGATGCAGATCGGCTGCATTGCGTGCAATCAGCCCCTGGACCGACATCGATTGCGCCAGAAGACCCCGTTCTGCCACTTGACTTGGGTTGAAGGCAGGCACGCGGCCCAAACCTGGTTTGACGGTCACAGCGCCGTTGGCCGCTGCGGGGAAGCGCAGTGATCCACCGATATCGTTACCGTGGGCCAAGGCCCCGATCCCGGCCATCACCGCCGATCCCGCGCCACCGGACGAACCACCGGCAGAGACATGCCGACCCCAAGGATTATGTGTGCGCCCAAATAGTGGGTTATCCGTGTCTGCACGAAACGAGAATTCGGGTGTATTGGTACGCCCAATGACGATCGCACCCGCCGCCTTCAGGTTGCGGACAACAGGTGCGTCATCTGGTGCGATGATGTCGTTGAACGCCACAACCCCGTTTGATGTGGCATGCCCCTTTTGATCCACATTGATCTTGATCGTCACCGGAACCCCGTGCAGCGGGCCCTTAGGTGCGTCGCTGGCGTCAAGCGCCTCGGCCTCTGCGCGCGCTTCGTCGGCAAGGTCTTCAACGACAGCGTTAAGGTCAGCGTTGGCCGCATTCATGCGGGCGATTGCGGCTTCGGTGACCTCAAGTACTGTCAGCGACCCGTCATGCGTGGCCGCAGCAACGTCAACCGCGCGCCACTGCCAAAGCGGAAGCTTGCCCGTCATGGTAATGCCCTTCTCGTGCTGACTGCGCTATCGCTGCCAACAACAACAGCTTTGCATCACAACAATCCGGCGGCAAGGGCCGCCAGCACCCTGCGCATGTTTGGCATAGACTACCGCGCCACTGCCATTCGTCAAATCACATAGCCGGCTCTGCTACACCGGTACGCCAAAAGTCTCGCTGCATCCCCAATGCCGCGTCCAATGGTGATTAATACCAGGCGTTTCACATTTGATGCCCAGTAGGCGCCATTGCAATGATCATGCCGCCGCAGATGCGATTGGCAAGCCCATCATCATCCTGGCCATTTCATCCAGATCAGTATCATCAACGACGCAGGCAGCATTCTGTGCCATGCCGATATTGGCCGCGTTCCTCATTTCGCCGGCCAGTGCAGCGGCCGTCACATCGCTGCAAACGGAGGGCAATTCCGCGGGGATTTGGCAGGCCCGCATCAGCTTCGATAAGGCCGATGGCAGCGCCTCTGGACGTTCGGCACCTCCCATGGCCTGCGCTGCGCGCGCGTAATTGGTCGCACCTTCAGGCCGGTCCACAAGCCATGGCAGGCTGACCTCAAGCGCCAATCCGGTGGCCAGACCATGATGAATGCGTACAAGCGAACCCATCGCATGGCTGATATTGTGACCCATATGCGTGTTGCAGTTGTGTAAAGCCAACCCAGCAACGGTACTGGCCCAAAGCACACGCCCGCGCGCCTCTATGTCCGTCCCGTTGGCCACGGCCTTGGGCAGCGCGTCTGACAATGTTCGCAACGCTTCAAGGCCGTAAAGCTGGCCTGCGGGACTGGTCGTGCGGGCCGTTGCACCCTCTAACGCATGAGCGACGGCATCGATACCGGTCCAGGCCGTCAGGTGCGGCGGCAGGCTGAGCGTCAGTTCGGGATCCAGCACAGCCTGGTCGAACATCAGTTCTTCGCCCCAGAACCAGGTCTTTGATCCATCTGCCGTAGAGATCACCGACGTGCGGGTGACTTCTGATCCGGTGCCTGCGGTTGTCGGGATTGCAAGTGCAGGCATGCCATTGGTGGGCAATGGTTGTGCAGCCAACGCGAAATCGTCGGAAGGCTGGCCTGAGGGTGCAATCGTAGCAACCAGTTTGGCCGCATCCATAGCAGCACCGCCACCCAAACCAACGATGATTTTTGCACCAAAGTCACGCGCCCGTACGCATAGCTCATCCACAAGGGCCTGCTTCGGCTCACCGGATATGACGGCTGCGACATCGGTCGGCATTCCTTCGGCGGACAAGCTGGACTCCAGCTTATCTGTAACACCCAGGTCAGCAAGGATCGTATCGGCGATGATCATCACAGGGCCACCACCCAGACCTGCGACGATCTTTGGCACCTTGGTGATCCGCCCTGCGCCAAATGTCACCGGCGGCACCCGCCCCATATTGAATTGCTGCATAGCGACCCCTTGTTGTCCATCGCGTGTTCAATCTGCCGCAGCACTTTTGAAACTGATTGCTAAGATGCGTCAATACAAATGCCGGCACCGACCTTGTTTTGCCAAGGCCGTTGTTCTACCCAGATCCGGGTCTGGTGCGGCATCTGAACGCGACCGAAGAAAAGGAAAAGACGATGTCCGAGCGGATTTTTGAACCGATGACCAAAGCAGAGGTCGTTGCAGCACAACGTGCCTGGGCGAAATGCGTGACCGAACAAGACATTGATGGGTTGCTCAACCTATACGATTTTGGCGACCCTGACGCGCCTGTTCTATTCAAACCGACTTTGGCCGATGTTATCCGCCTCGACCGGGCAGGCGCACGCGCCTATTTTGTGGGTGGCGACGTGAACTATCCGCAAGATCAGGGTTTTTTGAAACGGGGTTGGAAAACCGTTGAATTTCAAAGTGCCGTTGGCCCCATCCTGAAGGCCGGTGGGCTGGGCTATAAGGACATGGGGCATTACACATTTGTGGACGGCGATGGCAACGCGACGCGCGCTGACTATACCTTTGCCTATCACAAGCTGGATGGGCGTACGCTAATCTCGCTGCATCATTCGTCATTGACGTGGTTTCCACCCGTTGATGGATAGATGTGCAAACCTGCTCGTCATCAAATAGCCGCGTGGCAGAGCGTTTGTAGCCGGGAAGAGCACATTGTGTCTGGCGGAGGGTCGGCGATTGCATCCCATTTCCAGCCCGTTCAGTCTGTCGTCATGGTCTTAGAGGATAAATGCCTCTGACCATCCCAAACTGATTGCATGTCGGCTAAAATCGATCGTGCAACGGTGGCACTGTGTCAGTGGCGGCATTGGTGCGACCCCTACCGCCGAAGGTTGCAACAGGATGGCGTCGGTTCGATCAGCTCAGCGCTTGGAATTCGACCCGGCGGTTTTCGTCAGCGCGCGTATCGTTTGCGTTAATCGGGAAGCGCTCACCCATGCCGAGCGTGGTCAGTCGTTCAGCCGCAATACCGCAACTGCCAACCAAATACCGTGCGACCTCTTCGGCACGCAAACGCGAAAGCCGTTCGTTGTAGTCATCCGAACCGGCAGTGTCGGTGTGACCGACAATCTGAAAGACATTGATGTCGCTGTCGCGCATGACGGTGCACATCTGGTCAAGCGTCGATTTTTGGTCATCTGCAATCGCCGCAGAGTCAAACCCGAACTTCACGAAAAGATTGACCTGCAAATTCGGATCAAGCCGCCCAAAGGTCACCGCATCGACATTGGGCGCTACCGGTGCGGTCGGCGCCGTTTGCGCGATAGTTGTGTCCGGTGCGGTTTCCAGGGGTGCTAGCTCAGCTCCGACACTGGGATTTTCGGGTGTTTCGACCTGCGCCATACTTGATGGTTCGGCATCTTCGACGGTGACCAGCGTCAAGCCGCGGGTACGCATTTGCCCGCCTTCGCGCAATTCGGTAAAGGCGCTGCGCTGGGCCTCGAATAACGATAGAATCTCACTTTCGTCAATGTCTTGGGCTTGCGCGGGCATAACACCCGAAACTAAAAATAAAGCCGTTACAAAATGTAGTCTTCGCATAACAATCCCCATTCGAAAAAGGATTAGGACCACGGATAGTATTGCGGTAATCTGCATGTATTGCAACGTTTGCTCGGTAGAGAATGGCCTATTTCAACCATCCAGGCTGCTGCATTTCGAAACCTCTTTTGGCCATCGCCAGATGACATCCTTATCCCTGCGATTTTCCGGCGCCGGCTATACCCATGTTGGCCATGTACGCGACCGAAACGAGGACGCAATATTGCTTGATCCAACAGGTCAGCTTTGGGTCGTTGCCGACGGGATGGGTGGGCATGGCCATGGGGATGTGGCTGCAGACATGGTCGTTGACGGTTTGGCTGATCTGGAAGACGGGGCAGAACCAGAGGTGATGCTGTCTGAGCAAATCACACGCATCAACAGCGATATACACGCGATGATGATCCGCCGCGGCCGCACCATTGGCGCGACACTGGTTGTCGCCTTTTTGCAGGACAACGTGTCATACTTGGCTTGGGTCGGGGACAGCCGCATTTACTTGTTGCGTGCGGGTCGGTTGCGGCAATTGTCGCACGATCATTCACGCGTGCAGGAAATGGTCGATGCGGGTCTGCTGACCGCGAAAGAGGCGGCAACCCATGCCGAACGCAATGTGATCACGCGCGCTATGGGGGTCGAACCGACGGTCGACATCGACAGCGCAACATTGCCTATGCAGGCTGACGATCGGATCATGTTGTGCAGCGATGGTCTGACGACATGCGTCTCGGACAACACGATTGCACAAATCATGAATGCACATCAGTTACCCGAAGATACAGCCGCCGCGCTGATGCGTGCAGCACTTGATGCCGGTGCCCCCGACAATGTTTCTGTCATCGTAATCGCCGCAACGGAGCATTAGGATCATGCAACGTTCAGGATTTGTTGGCCCATTGATTGTCGCGATTGGTCTGGCAGTAGGCGGTCTGGTCTTTGCGGTGCTGACTGCCCTTTTGCAGACAGAGGATGGCGGCGCGCTGGTCAGACTTAACCGGGCCGAGGTTGAGTTGCGCGCCGCGCGCGCAGACCAGGCTGCCGCGGAATCGGCACTTGAAGATGCAAAGCAAGAGATTGCCCGCTTGCGTGCGGCGCTTGACACGGCATCAAGCGCCCCGGTGGTGCAAAGCACCGGGGCAGGTTTTTCCGATACAGTTGGTGATTTGGACGAACATGACCACACAATTGAGATGACCGAAGAGATGACGTTGGCGCGCGATCGCTTTAACCAAGGCGTGACCCAGCCGGGCAATCGCGTGATGCTCCAACTGTTGGGCCAGCCGCGCGCGCAATATGATCAGGAGTGTCGTAGTGTGACCAATCCGAATCTGCGGTCTCTGCTGGAAACCCGCCAGATTGGGCCGATCCGTGTCACGATGATCAAACCCGCCTTGGATTCACTTGAGCGCATCATGGGCAAACTGCAAGAGACAGAGCCGGACATTTACGCGGCTGTCGGCACTGCCGGGGCGCTGTGTGTTCGGTTGATCCGTGGCTCAAGCTCGTCGATTTCCAACCATTCGTGGGGCACGGCCGTGGACATCACGCTGGAAAACAATCTGGACGATTTTGCCGATGGCAGCACGCAATTCGGCCTGCTTTTGATCGCGGAATTGTTCAATGAGGAAGGCTGGTATTGGGGTGCCACCTATTCACGCGAAGATTCGATGCATTTTGAGGTGGGCGTTGAAACGCTGCGCCGTTGGGCCGACGCAGGCGAGATCTAGTGGGGTCTGGCGGAACAGATACTGTTTTTCACAGACAGGCGGCCGCGCTTGAGGATTTTCTGGTCCATTTGGGTGCGCGTGATGTGGTTGATTTACGGCGCTTGGCGGACGAATTGTCGGCGCGGTTGGGCCAGTTTGCGGAAGAAAGTGCTGCAGCTGGGGTGCCAGAGGTCCAAATCGCACCTGCCCGATATGCCCTGGCAACGGTCGCCGATCGGACAGTCCGTCGACAAGCGAGCGTTGACCTGACGGCCTGGTCCGGCCTTGCCCGGCAACACTTATTTGATGGCCGCGACATTGGGCAGGCCGACATTGCCCGTTTTGCCGAAGTGGCCGGGGCGCAGGGGCCTGCATTCGCCGATCTCGCGGCATTTCTGGACGATTGTCAGCACCGCATGGCCGAGAGACGCAAGTTGCCGTCGCAGCGAGGCGGGCGGGGGGGACTGCGCGCAGTGGCCGCGACGGTCGTGCTGCTGATTGTCGGGATGGCGGGCTATGTCACCTATCTTGAGGCCCGATTTCATCGTCAGGCGCTTGATGCGTATGTCACACTTGAAACTGATCTGCTGCGGGGGTTGAGCGGACAAAGCGTACAGGTCGTTCGGACGCTGAATGCATTGTCGGACGATCTGGTCCATGTCAATTCAGCGGTGACGCAGGCACCCTTGCGCGGCGTGATCACCTTACCCTTTGCCGATGCGGTGGGCCGTGCGCAGGCGCGGTATCAAGCTGCTGTGCGTGATACGGCGACTCCATTATTGGCCGAGGCAATTGGGTTGGCGCTTGCCACTGAAGGGCAGGGGCTGGCACTATATGACACGATCCGTGCGCACGGCATTCTGACTGGGTTGACGGATTGGGAGCCGCATTTTTTGGCCGGTTGGGTCGCGGCCCGCGAAGAGGCGTTTGAGCTGGATGGCTTTGCTGCGCATATTGCGTTGATCCCAGGCCCCGTAACTGACCTACCGCCCCCGGATCCGCTGATTATGGAGCAAGCGCGCGGTTTTGCGGCCGAGACGGCAGAGGCGGATCGCGCCTGGCTTGAGATGCTGCGCGCGCCGGACATCGCGAATTTGCCGGATTGGGATGCTGACGATGTGGTGCCACGTTTGGCCCAGGTGGCGCAGCGCAGGTCCGGCGCGCCATTGCAGGTGCCTGGGCTTTACACCGTCGAAGGGTGGGCCGCGGCCCGCGACGTGGCGGCGGGTGTCGCGGTGCAGAAGACCCGCGATCTGGCTGCCCCGCTTTTCGGTCAGGATTTGCCGCGCATGAACGACACCCCTGATCTTGTCCTTGCCCGGCAGCAGGCCGAAACGATCCGCGTCTGGCAGGACTGGCTGGCGGATTTGCGTGTGATCCCCTTTGATGAGCCGGAAACGGCGATCATCGTGTCAGGCACGCTGTCGCAAGCACAATCGCCCTTGCCAGCGTTGCTAAAGGAGGTTTGGCATCAGGTTGGTGGCACGGACCGAACCCGCCCGCGGCCCTTGCTGCAAGAAATCGCCCGCACGTTCGGACCGACGATCCAATATGTCGAACAGGGCCGGATGGAAGAGATTGCAGCGCTTTTTGCCAGCGTCAATGTGGCGCTGAGCACCCGCGATCTGGACCAGGCGCGAGGCGATGATGCGGTCATGAGCGTGGCAACCCGTGCCCAGTCGATCCAATCGCTGCGCGCCGCCCCGCGTGTTGTTGCACTTTTGGTTGAAGATACGCTGGCCCAGATCAGCGGCGGCAATGCGGCAGATACACCGCTGGCCCGCGCCTGGGTCCGGGTCCAAGCGCAATGCGCGCAATCGCTGTCGGGGCGTTTCCCCTTTGGCGATGGCCCGCCTGTGACACCCGCCGCCGTTGAACAGATGCTGGGACCAACCGGTGCGATCCCGCTGTTCTTTCGCCAATTCGCAGCACCCAATCTGGATATGGAAATGAGCCCCTGGCGCTGGAAAACCGAAGCCCGCTTTGCCGGCTTGTCACCTGACACGGCAGCTTTTCTGGAGCAGGCGATGACCGTCAGTGCTGGGATGTTTGAAGGTGGGACATTGGGGGCCGATGTAACCGTAACCACGCTGGCCGAACGTGGGACTGCAACACTGTCGGTCGGTGGTGTTGAGGTGCCAATGCAAGCGCGTGCGGCGCCCGCGTCGCTCGACTGGCCCGGCCCTGCAGCAGCACAGGGAATTGCGCTGCAGTTCGAGGGCGCTGACCCCAGTCCGGCGCTGACCCGGACGGGGCCATGGGGGCTTTTGCGGTTACTGGATGACCTGCGGCTGCGTCCACGCGATGAGGGGCGGCGTTTTCTGGTCGATATGCGCGATGCGACGGGGCGGCTTTTTGTTGAGCTGCGGTTTGACGATCCGGTTAACCCGGTCTCGGTCCGCCCGCTGATGCCAACGCTGCAATGTCCCGACCAACTGTGATGAGACGGCTTTCGCCATATCCGGATTTCGCTATGCTAGAAAGATATTGGTAGAATTACTGACGTCTCGAAGTACTTTTCAGGAAAGCGATCTGACCGATGCCCAAAGGACGCGAATTTACGATCAAGACCCCGCTCGGCTCTGACACGCTCTTGTTTTCACGAATGCGCGGCTATGACGCGATTGGCGAATGCTTCGCCTTTGATCTTGATATGATCAGTGAGGATCTTGATATCGCGGCGGCTGATCTTTTGGGCCAGGGCATCACGCTGCGGATTGGCCACGAAGATGCAGAGCCCGTGTTTCTGCATGGTTTGGTCGACCGGCTGAGCATGACAGAGGTGACCGACAAGCAGGCCGGTTACCGGGCACAGTTGCGCCCATGGCTATGGTTTTTGTCGAAATCCACCGATAACCGCATTTTTCAGAACCTGTCGATCGTCGAAATCATTGAACAGGTCTTTGCGGCTTATCCCGCAGCAAAATTCGAAAACCGGCTGCAAAACACATACGACCCGATCCCCTACTGCGTGCAGTACGGCGAAAGCGACCTGGATTTCCTGATGCGTTGGATGGAGCATGAGGGGATTTTCACGTTCTTCGAGTTTGACGACGGCGCACATACGCTGATCCTTGTCGATACGCTCAGTGCGCTGGCCCCGGCAGACGGCCATGATGAAATCCCGTTTTCGCCCGATCTGCCACCAACATTTGAAAACCGCGATTTCGTCACCCGCTGGAGCTGGGATGCAGAGGTGACAACGGGTGAATTCACCCATACCGATTACGATTTCACGAAACCCGCCGCTGACCTGATGGGAAAATCGGTCAATCCCGGCAGCCACGATCTGGGTGACCTGGAGGCCTATCATTATCCTGGTACCTATACGGAGTTGGACCGCGGCGATGCCTTGGCGCTCGTGCGGATGCAGACGCTCAAATCACCCTGCGCGCGTGCCTTTGCGACGGCCACGGCACGCGGTGTACATTGCGGGCACCTGTTTTCGCTGACCGATTTCTGGCGCGAGGCGGAGAATGCGGAATATGCGGTTCTGCGGACCGAATATGATATCTGGGATGGGCAATACACAGCAGATGCCCGCGATATTGACGAAGGTTTCCAGATCAATCTTGCGCTGACCCCCACCACCGAAGAATACCGCCCCCCACGCGTCACCCCAAAACCGGTAATGCGTGGCCCGCAGACCGCTGTGGTCGTGGGCCCGGCAGGGGAAGAGATTTTCACCGATGAATATGCCCGCGTAAAGGTGCAGTTTCACTGGGACCGGGAAGGGCAGAAGGACGAAAATTCGTCATGCTTTGTGCGGGTTAGTTCGGCCTGGGCCGGGTCAAGCTATGGCTTCATCCAGATCCCCCGCATCGGGCAGGAGGTGATTGTTGATTTTCTAGAAGGCGATCCCGATCAGCCGATTATTACGGGCCGTGTCTATAATGCCGCCCAGATGGCCCCCTATGGCCTTCCTGGCAGCGCGACACAATCGGGCTGGAAATCTGATAGCTCCCCCGGCGGTGGCGGCTTTAACGAATTGCGGTTTGAGGACAAGGCCGGATCGGAAGAGGTCTATTTCCAAGCCCAGAAAGACCACAACGAGCTGATCAAAAATAACGAAAGCCGTCTGATCCAGAACGACTTTTCCGAACGTGTCGACAACAACGCGACGCAGTCCATCGGTGTCGATCGGGCAGAGGATGTGGGCAACAACAAGACCACGGATATCGGCGTGGACCGGACCGTCAATATTGGTAGCAATGATACTGAAACCGTCGGTGCCAATCGCGCGCTGACCGTCGGTGTTGATGAGACGATTGATGTTGGCGCGAATAGCAGCGAAAACATCGGGGCAAACCACAGCCAGACCGTTGGTGCCAATCAAACCATCACGGTGACCGTCGCACGTTCTGACAATGTGGGCGGTGCGGAAAGCCGCGTTGTGGGTGCCGCACAGTCACAAGCCGTGGGGGCCGGACGGACCGTCACGGTGGGTGCGAAGCAAAGCCACACGATTGGCTCCGACAATTCATGGACTATTGCCGGGAAAGAGACCCAGACCATCGGCGGCGACCGTACCGAGGATGTGGGTGGCAAAGAGACGATCACCCTGAAAGGTGATCAAAGCTGGACCGGTCAGGGTGGGCGTCTGGTCAAGGTGGGCAAAGGCCAGACCCATGATGTCGCCGAGGATGTCTGGATCAAGGCCGGCAAGGCGATGCTATTGGAGGCGGCGGACAGCATCGTTCTGAAATGCGGCTCTGCCGTCATGACGTTGAAGAAAGACGGCACAATCGCTGTCGAGGGCAAAGACATCAGCTTTGATGCGTCTGGCAAGTTCAATATAAAGGCGGATGGTGAAATCACGCTCAAGGGCAGTAAGATCAATCAGAACTAAGCGTGGCGCGCAATTCAAGCGTTGATCGCGGTGCTTGGCCCTTTTGCCAGAAGGTGCCGTGTTGCGCAGCGTTGCAGCCTGGCCCCATAGGTGCTGGTGGCAGGGCCGTCATGACCGCATCAGCATCCATGACCCCGTTGACCGCCTGGTCGAGCGTTTCGGTCATCTGGTCGCACCAAACATCGATCTCTTCGTGTGACGCACCTGGATCGGTTGCCACACCAACGATGGGAAAGGTGCGTCCGGGTTTGTCATGGCTGGACAGGATCACGGCGATGACCGGCATCCCGCCTAATGTCAGCCGCGCGCGTAATCCATCCGCAGGCAATGTGCGTTGTCCGATCTGATGTGTCACCCAGTGATCAAGTGCTTTGCGCAACCCCGCGGGCAGGCCGCGGCTGACGAAATCACCATGCGCAGGCAGCTTGCCAAAAATGCCCGGCCCCACGTTCAGAACCCTTCGGTGCAACGAAAGCCCGAAAAAATCTGCAGATCAAACGGGTTGACGACGCTATTGGCCTGCAACTGAAAACTTGCACTGTATCCACCACCGGCAAGGCGCAGGTTGAACACTTCTGGCAAAGCCGTGGCGTTAAGTTGGCCCTCACCAATAAGCCGCAGGATTGCCCAGGCGCCGGTCACGGTGCGGATGGCCTCTGCCCCGCCTTCAAGCGGCGTAAACGAGAGCGAGATCATGTTGGTCCCATTGGGGCCTGGCCACGTCATCGGTTGGGCAGCCGCATTGGCATGGAAATAACTCAGCGTTTGCCCATCCACATTCAGCGTCACGCGGGATGCGTTCGGGCTGAGGTCTTCGGGGACCAGAATGAACCCGATCACCGGCCCGGCACCGCCGGGAAACAGTGCGTTGCGGATGGCGCGCGCGTTTTCAAAGGGTGCCAGTGCTTCGGGCGACAGCCCAAAATCGGCCCGCCAGGTCCAAGGCCGTGTATTGGTATCGACATATTGCGCGAGACTGTTTTCGATAAAGCTGTCGATCAGCCCGCCCGCCCCGAAAAGCCGAGAAAAGTCGAGGATGTTGACGTCAATCCGGCTGGACTGATCGAACGGATAGCGCCCTTGCGTGGCCGAGGTGCAAAAGGGCAAAACGTCCGATCGCCATTTGGCATTAAGCTGCGCGACAATTGCATCGCGTGTGACGGCGGTCGTGTCCCCGGCGATGCCGGTGATCCAATCGTCAATGGGGTCGGGCAGGATCGCGGCCTCATTCGCGATGGCACCGGTCAGCACTGGCAATCCACCCGATGATAAAAGGGCGGCCTGCGGATTGGGGCTGGCCGAGACGACCTGCAACTCGTTCGACAGGGCGACCAATGCCGCTGTTGTATCTGTCAGCAGGGGTGGCTGTCCGTCTACCTCGGCGATTGTCGCACGGAGTGGTTTGAAATGGTCCGCCACGCGCGCTCCACTTAGCAATGTGGCCACCTCGTCGCCCCCCAACTGGCTGGTCAGGCCGGTGGTCTTTCCCAGTTTCGTCAGCCCGGCCAGACGCCGTTGGGCTGCGGCCAGCATCGTCTCGGTCGCGGCATCTGTCGCTGCTTCGGCATCCGATGGGCGGCTGAGATCGGTTTCAGCAACAACGGCCGTCAAAAGCCGCTGAAGCGAGGAGTCCGCCGATGACAAATCGCGCAAGTTCCGGCTGGCGGTTTGCAGGTCCTCAATGGGCGCGATGCGCAGGTCACGCAACAGGCTGTCCCATTGTGCGATGAAGTCGTCATAATAAAGCTTTGCAATATCGGCTTCGATACTGTCGGTCGAGGCATCAGCACTTTCCGGGCATCCACCGGCAAAGACGGTCCGGTCCACTGCTGCCTGAACAGCAACGGCCCCGATCCGCGGGGCAACCGTTTCGTGAAATCCGGCATAGGTGAACGCACCCGGCAGTCCGACGCGCAGCGTTTTGTCCGACAGGCGGGTGAATATCTCGGCCCCGTTCGGCCCCACATGTGCGGCGGGCGTCCAGTCCGATAAGCCGGCAACCGCCGGATCGCTGAGCAGGGCGCGGTAGGCGCGCAGGCTGATCGGGATCGAGCAGACGCTGTCCAGTGCGGCGGTCACAAGGGCCGGGTCAGGGGCGGGCCAGTCGGTTGACAGCGCCATTACATCAATCGCCGCGATCTGATGGTCACGCGCCTCATTGTCCGGGAACGGATCAAGCGGGGCAAAAAGCGGCAATTGATCCTGCCACCAGCCTGTGACGAATTCAGCGTCGAATGGTGCAAGGCCGGTCATCATCTGATAGGTCTTGAGCGCGCCAAGAAGATATTCGGGATCACGGATTTGCCGCCACATCGTCGCCTCTAACAAGGCGACCATGCGCGGGCGCAAGATATGGTCGAGCCCGCGATCATAGGCAATGTTCTGGGCGTAAGCCCGCTCTGCCATGGCCGTTGGTCCAATCTTGGCGAGAAAGCCCGCCGGTGCGCCCGCGCTGGCGCGGCTGAGTTCACCCATTGCATCAAGTGCCAGCGGCATATCCAGCGGGTCGGTCGGTGCCTGCCGCGAGGCCACGTTTGACAAACGCGCGCTAAGGCCAGTCAGTGTTTCGCCATAGGCCGTGATCGCGCGACTTTGCTGGATGAAAGAGGCGAGGAAGACGCCACCAGCAATAAGGGTTGCCACACAGGCGGTGGCCAATGTGCCGCGCCAGATCCAGCGCCGCCGCTCTTCCGATTTGGCGTCAAAGGTGCCCAGCCCGGCCTCAGGGAAAATCAGATCGGTCAGCAGGTTGCGCAGAAAAAACGAACGCTTTTCACCCATATGGCGGGCGCTGATCGTGGGCTGCGGTAGGCCGAAATTTGCAGCAATCCCACCGACCAGCACATCAACAGGCGAGCCTTCTTGCGTGGCTGACGTAAAGTAGAAGCCGCGCAGATTGCCGGCATCATCAAAGCGGCTTTCGCCAAAGACCGTTTCGATCAACTGCTTGAGCGGGCGGGTCAGCGCATCAAGCTGGGCAGGAAAGCGGAACGCCGCTGCACGGTCGGCAACAGGGATGTCATCCGCCACGCGGTTGGTGGTGCGGTGTTCGAGAGCGGAGAGCAGCGCCTTCATTTCTTGCTCAACCGTATCGCCATGGATCCGGGCGCCAACAGGCAGCGTGGCGCCCCAAACCTGTTCGCGTTCACGGGTGGAAAGATCGTTAAAGAACGCTTCGAACCCCACGATCAAATCAGCTTTGGTGATCAGCAGATAGACAGGCAGGTCGATCCCCAGCTCATCACGCAATTCGCCTAGGCGTTTACGAATCTGGCGGCCATGTTCGCGTAGTTCTGCCTCGCTCTCGGTCAGCTCCTGGACCGACAGCGTCAGGATCACGCCGTTCAGTGCCCGCCGCCCGCGATGTTTTTTCAGCACGTTCAGAAAGCCAAACCATTCGGTGGAATCCACATCCGGGTCGCTTTTCTGTTCGACATAGCGCCCCGCCGTATCGATCAGCACGACATCTTCGGTAAAGAACCAGTCGCAATTGCGGGTGCCGCCAATGCCCTTGAGGTCATCGGTCAGGTCCAGCGGGAAATGCAGGCCCGATTGCTTGAGCGCGGTGGTCTTGCCGGTGCCGGGCGGGCCGATGATCACGTACCATGGCATGTCGCGGACAAATTTGCGCCCGCCCAGTTTGCTGCGTTTGACCTGGCTCAGCACGTTCTGAAATTTTTCCTGTACCTCGGCTATGTTCTCTTCGCCTGGGGCGGCCGGTTCCGGTTCGGATGGCCCTGCAAGTTCGGTCACGAACATCCGGTTCGCTCGCGCCATGCGCAGTTGCCGTAACAGCATCGACACAAGCCACGCGATCACGATCAGCCCGATCAGGATGATCCGCGCAATGGGCGTGGCGAGAGGGACGGCGGTGCCGAATTGGACCAGCGCGCCGTAAAACCAGATCACCAGGCACAACAGCGTAATCCCGATGAGCGTCCAGAGAAGCCGGGAGAACAGAAAGCCAAAGATCGTTTTGACAAAGCCCATGGATCAGATCCTTTTGGCGATGATGATTTCGACCCGGCGGTTACGCGCACGGCCTTCGCGCGTGGCATTGTCGCCAATGGGCTCGGTCGCGGCTTTGCCTGATACCGTGATCAGGTCGGTCGCAACGCCTGATGCGATGAGCAGGTCGGCGATGGTTTGCGCGCGCGCCTCGCTAAGCCCCTGGTTCGTCGCAAATGGGTTGCTGCGTTGCACAGGGATGCTGTCGGTATGGCCGACGACAGAGACACCACCGATGAAGTCACCGTTTTCGACGATGACCCGTGCGATTGATGCAATGAGATCGCGATATTCGTCATTGATCTCGGCTTGGGCTGACCGGAAAACCTCTGGCTCCGTCGCTTGGACGGCAATGACGACGAGCGACACGTCCTCGCGCCCTGTCAGTGCGGGCAGGTCATCAGGCGGGGCTGCTTCGGCAAAAAGCGGCAACATGTCGAGCGACACGGTCTCCAGTTCAATCTCAGGCACCGGTTCGGTGTCGCGGACGGGTCTGAAAATCGCCGCGCGTTCCGGCGGAGGTAAGACACTGGCAAGCGCGTAAAGCCGTTCGGATTGTCCGGTCAGCCGCATCGACAGACCGACATAGATCGCCAGCATCACCACGCCTGCGATGATCGCGATCGCCCAATAGGGCACCGCGAAGGCCTGTTTTTCCTGCGGGGCGTCAACCCCTTTCCAATGCGGGGAAAGCGGTTTTTCATCGGCTGCGGGGTTGCGCACATATCGCGCGATCTGCGCACGGAGGCTGTTCAGCTCACTGGTTCCACGGCTGCCGGTAACACGGTGCATCCCGCGAAAACCGAATGACAGACACATGAAGACCAGCTCAAGCATATCGCTTTCCCGATCCGGAAAACGCAGGAGTTCATCCGTGCGGGCAAAGAAACGTTCGCCGGCATCCACGTCGCCATAAAGCGTACCAACCAGAGGCTGGCTTGGCCAGGCGGATTGGCCACCCCAGGGCGTGTTCAGTGCGATATCGTCCAATAGGGCTGCGACGAACCACGCACCCTGGTCAGCCCGCGACAATGGCACACCAGAGGACACAGCCTGATCGCGCGCATAAGTGAGGTTGTCGAGCAGGCGCGCGCGCAGTGTTTCGGGGTCTTCGACCACGGTTGCCGATTCCAGTTCTGGCGCGAGGCCCAGAAGAAGCGAAAACGCGGCGATCAAAGGGTTGTCGCTGGCCCTTGTCTGGCGCATTCGTGCTGAACTATCCGCAAATGCGACCGGTTGTGCATGTTGCTGTGGCGTTGCTGTGGGCGCAGGTCGGTTGGCCTTGGCGGGCCTGATCCGGGTGCGCCCGGCGTCTGTTTCCAGACCGAAGGGGTCATCCTTTGTCATCGTTTCACAGCATAGCAATCAATCAGCGGCGGCTTGTCCAGCTTGCCTGTCACCCCGATCACAAAGCCTGGCGCATCAGCCAGTTTTTCCCAGTGATCAGACGTTCGGTCGAGTTCGAGGCACAACCTGTCCCCATCATAGGGAATTTCGCGCGGTTGCGAATGCAAAGGTTTAAGAGGGATACCGGTCAGCTTGGATTTCCACAGCGCATCGAATTCATCTGCCGCCCCGATTGTGGCCTGTTCAACAAAGATCTTGCGCAACATCGCTTCGGACATTTCACCGCCCACGCGCAGCACGATCCTGCTTTTGTTGATGATATCGGCATTGTCGATCCGTACCGTCCAGACGTTTTCGGCGTGGGTCGCGACCTGCAGGGTCTGACTTTTGACCTCCACATGCCGCAAGGACAGGATCAGCGACCGCAACGTATCCGCGATAGCGGCAAAGCCTGCCTGCGGGTCATCATGGGCATAGGCGGGCAATTCCGACATCCGCCGCGAGGAACTGCCGAATGTTGCCATCCGCCCGGCAAGACCGGCGAGCTCAAAGAAAAGCTCAGACGGGTGGAACATGTCTTGCGTCATCATATGCGCGATGCGCGGATGTGCGGTATTCGCAAGCTCAAGGATCAGCAGGTTTTCAACTGACGCTCCGGCCCCACGCATCACGATATCGCCATGCGCCTGCCTGATCCGGTCAAGACCTGTCAGCACCTCTTGCAGGAAGGTCGCGTACCAGGGGCTGGCTGACGTCACCAGTGCAGGTGGCAGAAAGGCCGGGTCAAGCGCAACGGACCCATCAGCATGCAGTCCGTTGATCCGCGCAATGGGCAGGCAGCTATAACCATCTGTCGCGGCCTTTGGCAGGAACAGCTTGGGGGCAAGGCGCGCCACCTCAATCTCGGTCGGATCGGCGCCACCTTTGATCGTGTCGCGCACCGTGGCGATCTGCCCGGTATAGCGCGCACCTGCCGCACCGGTGCTTTCCGGATCAATTGTCGCTGCCCCGCTTTGCACGGCCGGGATACCCAGCATCACTAACCCTGCATGCGTGCTGGCAGACACCGTTGCGGCCTGCAGCCCCGTTGTCATGTCCGGCAGCGAAAATGGTGTGCCGTCAGGAAAGATGCCTTGCGCGCCATCGATGCCGATCTGGCCCGCCTCAATCGCGGCCTTGTCCAGTGTCAGATGTCGGAAGCCAAAGTTCTGATGCGACGCGGCCAGCATGGCACCCCGGATCAGCGCATCGGTGTGCCGATCCTGCTGCTGAAAGTGCTGGGGGCGCAGGAAAAGCCCCTCTGACCAGACAACTCTGTTTGCGTCGCTCATGTATTAGGCCTTTGTCATCATTACGAAACAGACAATCCGGAGGGCGTGACAGCAATGGTGACGGCCAGATCGCCAGTGGCCGGGATTGCCGTCGTCGCGCGGAATGTCTTGCCAGCAACGTCGCGGAAGCCTGCGACAACCGCAAGTGTGGTCGCACCCGGCGCAACCGGCACGTCCAATTTGCCACTGCCACCGGGTGCCAGCGCCAATTGATCCTTGCGCAGCAAAGTTGCCCCCAATGCTGTTTCTGGGTCCTGCAAGGCCAGAACATCTGCGGCATCGAACGCGTCCTGTGCGGTCAGCGAAAGAAGGGTGAGCGTCAGTGGCCGGTCGCTGCCGTCAGGGCCGGGATTGGCCCCGGCTGCCATATTGGCCGAGACCATGATTGTGCCAGGTCCCGCATCGCCGCAGGCGACCAGACCGGTTGTGATTGCACCAGAGATCATGAATGTCCGTCGGTTGATGGTCATCGCTCTTTCCCTTCATTGCCTTCATATGCGTCGCGAAAGTTTTCGCCCACCTCGCCTAGAAACCGTTCTTCCGCGGCGCGGGCGATATCCTGATACCGTTCTTCGTAAGCGCGCCAAAGCTGGGCGCTGCGCCCGCCTGCCAAAAGCGCCTCAAGCATGCCGCTATCGGCCAGTGTGGCCTCGATCTGTTCGGGGTCGAACTGGTCAATCATGCGCCGCAGCGCCGATTGCAGCGCCTTCCAGGTCCGCACCTGATGATCGGCCAGATCGCGATAGGCCCCGTTGATTGCCGCCTGACCGTCCAGATAGCCGGGGCGGTCATTGTCCAGCATGGTCGTGATCGCGTCATCCGCTGTCGCCAGAAATTTCAGCGGGTTTACATCGGCGCTTGAGATCAGCGTCTGCGCCACGCGGACCTGCTGTTTTTCCGACGCGCGCGCGCGCAAAAGATGCATAACACCTTCGATCAGATAGCGGTATTGGGTCCCGATCGCCTCCATCTGCGCAACCGGGTCGCTGGTTTGCATGCGGTCAGGATCAATGCCCATGCCGCGCAAAAGGGCCGCGCGCAGCGCGTCATCGGACGCCGCGGGCGGCGGTGTGGATGGGGTCGCTTTGGGTTGCGGTTTGACCGGTGGCGGCGTGGGTTCCGGCACAGGCTCTGCGGTCTTCAGCGGTGCCGAGACCCCCGTATCAAAAAAGCGATTGCCCGAAGGTGCGGGCGTGTCCACCTCTTGCGGGGGCAGGTCCAGCCCGAATGGGTCGTCCATGTCCAGCGGTTTGGGCGGTGTGGTGTCTTGTGCCGCTGCGGTCTGTTTGGCGGTATTATCGGCAAATGGATCGAATGGCGGGGGCAGGTTTTCGGGTCGGTCCGCCGGCGCAGGATCAGCCGCTGGGGCGGGGGCGAATGTGAAACTGCTGCTGAGCTTTTCTGGCGGTTCCGGAGCGGTGGGTACAGCGGCCAGATCAACCCGAAAGACAAAATCGCCCATGCGCAGCCGCATACCATCGGTCAGGGTGACGGCGTTCCCAGTGCCCAAGGGCTGTTCGGATCCATCCACAAAGGTGCCGCCCCGGCTGGTATCGGTCGCAATAAGGTGCCCGTCAGAGGCTGCGATCACGCAGTGTTTGCGGCTAAGATACATGTCGGGGTCATCCAGTTGCCAATCCGCATCATCGCCGCGCCCCACCACAACAGACGCCCCGCCGATCGGATAGCTCATCCGCGTTTGCGGACCGGGAGAGCTTTCAAGGATCAGCATACTGTCCGTCATGCCGCAGACCTTTCGGCAGTGACATCTGCGAGCGTCAGATCGGCGGCATCCTGATCACGGCGGGGTTGTACCCAGGCATTGGCCCCCAGCCTGCACTCACCTAGACGTGCCGCCGGGATTTCTGTGGCGGCAAGAACCAGCCTGATTTGGAACGAAACACCATGCCCCGCGCCAAATAGAATAGCGTGGCGGAGTTTGTCGCGCGTGTCGGGGTCGTCGAGCAGCGCGAGAAATTGTGCATAAGTGAGCGGGCCAAGCCGCAGCTCTGCCCGGTTCTGCCGTGAAAAGCTGCGCGCGCCGATGACGGCGCTATCGCCCAGACCGCTAAAGCTGTGGCCGAGCCGGGATTGAAGTGGCGCCGGAATCACATCCCACTGCCCGATAAATTCCTGCAAAGATACCGGCACACCGATGGCGTCGGTCAGGTAGCTGGTCAATTGCTGCGGATGATTGATGTGCTGTGCCAGCGTTGTGGCATGGCGTAGTTTCGCAGTGTCATGCGCCGTGGTCTTGTCCCCTGCAAGGCCCAACCCCGCCAAGGCCCTCAGGATCGCAACGCTTGGCCCGCCGCCCTTGTGGCTGACCTGGATTTCGGCGCGGGCATCGGCCCAGGCGCGCCAATAAAGCGCGATCAGCCGGTGTTGCAGTATATCTGTGAAATCCTTGAATGCGGTGTCAGACGTCACCCCCTCCGCATCGCCCGCAAACCAGCGGTTCGAAAGCCGGGCCATGACCCAGCGGGTCAGGTAAAGGGGCATGGGGCCTTCAGGGCCCAGAAGACCCAGTACGTTCACCGCCACCTTGGCTTGGGGATCGGTCTGCATGTCAGCCACATCCGTGGTCGCAAAAGACAAGCGCACATGTTGGCCCAGACGCGCCGGTTCATCCGCCGGCCCCCCCTCACGTCCGAAACGGCGGCCATCGATCTGTTCGATTGCGCGCAAAAGCGCAAAGAAATCAGCGCGACCGGCCTTTGCGGCGAGCGCTGTCAGATCATCGTGCGATTGCCGAGCGTGAGCGGCCATGCCACCTCCTCTTGTGATCCGGAAAGGCGGGTTTTGGTGCGCACCACCGCGTTGATTGCCGCCTGACGGCGCAATAGCTGGGCGAGCAGGGCAGAGAGCAGCAATTGGCTGTGCCCGCTCAGCACGCCCTCGTCGATATCCAGCGTGACTTCGGTGCCATGGCCAAAACAGATCGGGCCTTTGATCGGCAGCCGTTCGAATAGCGGGCCAGAACTCACTGTGCGCAGCGCCTGCGCGTGGCGGACCAGTGCGGGGTCACCCCGATCTGCGTAGAGCGCCAGCAATGCGCGCAGCGGGGCGGCGTCAGTGCCGTCTTCGGCCAGTGACAGATGATTGAGTGAAAGCTGACTGATCCAGCGCCAGTTCAACTCGTCCCGCCGCGTGTCGTCGGGTCCGGCTGAGGGCAGAACAGCGGGCAGGCTGCTGCGCGGGCGCTTTATGGCCTGCAACAGTTTGATGGCGCTGATCGGGGCACCGGAATCTGGGGTTAGTTGTGGATTATCGTCAAGGATTGGCAGATCGCGGTTGGTGCAAAGTGCGCGGATATCGAGACGGCGCACCGGCCCGCCCGCCCGCTTTGATCCGTCATGGCTAAGTGCTATGAAAACGTTGTCACCGGCATAGCTGGTGCGCATCTGTCCGCGCCGGATCTCATCTGCGCTGGGGCGACGAGCTTGCCGTTCGATACTGTAGGAAAGACGATTTGCATGGCCGCCCTCTGCCGCAAAGATCGGCGGAATCTGGGCGTCTGGGCCTTCGTTTTCAAGATCTTCGACCCGGATCAGGCGGAACACCTCGTAATCCAGCGGACGTGTCCGATCCGGGTGGACCACATGTGATGCGCGGCCCGGATCAAGATCAACCACGTTACATTCCCGCTCAAATAGGTTGACGATGGGTGTCACAAAAAGCTGGACATCGTTGGGCGAGATATCAGCGATGCTGGGCTGCGCCTTGTCCAGCAGGATCAGGATTTCAACGCGGTTATCGGCGGTGTTGATGACCTGCTGCAAATCATGCAGGCGGATGTAATGGAAACGTTCCGGCATCAGGAAGTATTCGCGGATCAGGCCATAGCCCTGAAAAGCCTGGCGGACCTGGGGCAGCAGGGTTTCGTTGCCATTAATGCCGACCATGCTGCAATCGCCAAGCGGCTGGTATTGTCCATCATCGGCGCGGGCCATCGCGCCAGCGGCATGCCCGTGGATCGCATCGAAAAGCAGCCCACCACGGGCCTTGTGACCCAGATAAAGGTCCAACATGTCGAGTTTTAGCTCGTTCAGCGGTGTTGGCCCTGCGCTTTGCAGTGTCAGACGAACCCCGGCGGTCGGTCGCACATCTGCGCCGTCGCGCAGACCAGCGGCGCGTAGGGCGCCGATGTCTTGCAGATAATCAGCAGACGTAATCTGTATGGGCCAGAGCGCGACATCCTGTGCTGTTGTATAGATCGCACGGGTCGTCAGTCCGTCGCGCAGGCCCGAAATCAGCCGGGTGCCGCGTGTGACGGTATAGCCGTCAACCATCCCCTCTACCTGATCGCCGGGGGTCAGTTGTGCCATCGACATGGCCGGGGCAGGTGCGACCATATCGGGGTAAAGTGCGTCCAGCAGGTTGCGCACATGACGGCTGCTTTCGGCGTCAACCTTAAGCCGGGTGCGTGCGGCAAGATAGGCCACACCTTCTAGCAGGCGCTCCACATAAGGGTCAGGGCATGGCGTGGTATCGAGGGACAAGTTCGTGGCAACGGCCGGGTGAAGCGCTGCAAAATCGCCCGCCAGATCGCGAATATGTTCCAACTCGCTTTCGTAATAATGCAGGAAAGTCCGATCCATCAGGCATCTTCCAGCACAGTGGCTGCAGCCCCGGTATCAAGATCAATGGTAGTTGAAAGTTTCAGTCTTTCGGGCGTCGGCGACAGCATGAGCACCGCATCAACGGTGATCTGCATACCCGTTTTGTCGTTCAAATTGATGTCCACGTTAATCGTGTTGGGCTTTAAACGCGGCTCAAAGACGGTCAGTACCTCGCGTAGTTCGCGCGACAATGCGGGCTTATCAAAGTCCGAACCGCTGCGCCCGGCAAACGATGGCACGCCGTAGTTGATGACACTGGCGCGGACTTGCGGGAAATCTGCGAGCAATTGGCCGGGTGTTTCGATCGCGCGCGCCTCGCGATCTGACATCAAGGTGTCTGCCTCCATGCGCTCGATGTTGAACAAGGTCTCTATGTCGCGCCGCACGGCCTCGCGCAGGACATCGCGGGTCACGGCAATGCCACTGGTCTGCAAAACGCCGCGGCGTTGCATGTTCATACGCAAAAGATAAAGCAGCCGATTGTTCTCTTCATCCCCGGTATCGACACGCTTGCTGTCTTCCAGCACTTGGCGAAGCGCATCTGCGCCGCCAAGTGCCTTGGCCAATTGGCGGCGTTGGCTTTCGATTTCCGCCTCAAGTCCCGGAAGGTCGTTGACCAGACGATCCCATAGCGAAGGTTGGATTGCCTCGCTTCGGGCCACTGGCGTCACATCCGGTCCCGTGCGGCGATTCATTGTTTAGGCGCCAGCCACGATATCGAATTCGATTTCGTGCTCGTCCCCGGCGGAATGGTCATCCGCCTGAATCGTGTATTTCATCGTGATCGACTCAAACGACAGGGACAGCTTTTCCGTGACAACCTGGTCATTTTCATCGCTGCCGTCGTTTGCCATTTCAAACTTGGTTACAACGACGTTTTCCATTGTGATTATCAAATAGTCGAGATGCGCTTCTCCGGAGTCCTTGCGCAACGCAAGCTTAGCTGACGGAATGGATTTGCCCTGCATACAGGCGAGTGCCAGGTAGACCGATGAGGCATCCGTTTCTTTGAAACATGTCAGGCTGTCGACCTGCGCGCGCGACTGTGTGCGGCCGCTGCCACGGGCGGCCGAGCTCATTTGTTCGATGTTCCAATGCACACCATGGACATCGATTTCGTCTTCATGCTCGGCACGTTTGGATTCACCGGGGATGTCATCGATGAGCAGATAACCGGTAAGTGACATATCAATTTCCTTTTAATTTCAGTGGTTGGGTTGGCAAAGGCTCTGATCAGGAGCCTTTGACCGATGGTAATTCCGAGACGAGGCGCAGTGACGCATTGATCCCCTCAAGCTGATAATGCGGACGCAGAAAGAAACGAGCATTGTAATAGCCCGGTCGTCCTTCGACGCTATCCACCTGTACCTCTGCAGCTGCCAGGGGGCGCTTGGCCTTTGCCTTGTCGTCCGCCATCGCGGTATTTGCCAGTACATAGCGGTTGATCCATTCCGAGAGCCAGACCTGCATGTCGGCGCGTTCCTTGAACGTCCCGACCTTGTCGCGCGCAATCGCCTTGAGGTAGTGGGCAAATCGGCTGACGGGGAAAAGATAAGGCAGGTTAGCGGACAACCGTTCATTGGCCTGGGCATCCGGGTCAACCAGGCGCCCGGCGCGGGCTTCGTCGTCTTGCAGGCTATGGGCGCCGATGAAGGCAGCCGTGTCGGTGTTTTTGCGGTGCAGGATGGGCATCATGCCAAGTTTTGCCAATTCCGCCTCGCGCCGGTCATCGATCGCAATTTCGGTTGGGCACTTCATCGCGACCGATCCGTCATCGGTTGGAAAGGTGTGTACGGGTAAGTTCATCACTGTGCCGCCTGATTCCACGCCACGGATCTGTGTGCCCCAACCATAAAGCTTATGACTGCGGTTGATGTTCACACCCATCGCGAACGCCGCATTCATCCACACGTAGTGATCATGCTTGCCGTCGATTTCTTCTTCAAAGCTAAAGCCTTTGACCGGCACCGTTTCGGCGCCATAGGGCAAACGTCCCAGCACACGTGGCATGGTCAGACCGATGTAGCGGGCATCTTCGCTTTCGCGCAGAGATTGCCAACTGGCGTAATCGGGCGATGAAACGATCTGCTCAAGGTCTTGCGGATTGGGCAGTTCCTGCCAGCTTTCCATGCGGAACAATTGTGGTGCCGCCGCGGCGATAAAGGGCGAATGAGCCGCCGCACAGATCCCGGACAGATTGCGCAACATCGCGACATCCTTGGGTTTGTGCGAAAACTCATAAGCACCGACGATGCAGCCAAACGGTTCGCCGCCGAACATAGAATATTCATCGGTATAGACCCGCTTGAAGATATCTGCCTGATCCCACATCTGGCCTTCGAAGTCTTCCAAATGGTCGGCGAGTTCGTCCTTAGCGACGTTCAGGACCCGGATTTTCAGTTTTTGATCGGTTTCGGTGTTGTTGACCAGATAATGCAATCCGCGCCAGGTACCTTCGATTTCGCGTATTTCGGGCGCGTGGATAATTTCATTGACCTGTTCGGTCAGCATACTGTCGATGCCGGCGATCAGCGATTTGATCGATTTGACGGCGTTGCCGGATATGGTCGCAGACCCGGACCGCTCTTTGGCTGCGACGGCCAGGTTTTGCACGAGCGTCTGCAGTTTGTCGGATTCGCTTTCCTTAACACGAAAATCCTTTTCGAGGAGCGATGAGAATTCCCCTAGATCTAGCGTTTCGGTTCCTTTGCCGGCGTCTTGGGCTTCTGTGTCGGCCATGATCAGCCCTCCCCTTTTTCTTCATTCGCCTTCATGGCGGCCTCTGCCGCCTCGGCCAACAATGGTTCGTTAGACAAAAGCTGCGCGATGCGTTTCTCTGCATCGACCTTGCCATCCATGTAGCCAAGCAATTCTTCAAGTTGCTGACGCATCTTCAAAAGCTCTGCGAGAGCAGGGACCTGTTCTGCTACCTTGTCGGGCGCGAAATCCGACATCGACTTGAATGAGAGATCGACAAACAGCTCCTCTTCAGCTTCTTCCCCTTCTGCACTTGGCAACTTGTTAGGTACGCGGGCCTTCACGCGAGGCGACAGCGCCTCCATGAATTTGGGAAAGCGACCCGCATCGGTTTCGACGAATTCACGCTCACCAAGCGGTTTTTGTGCTTCGGGCGTTTCGGATGCGCCTGCAAGATCAGCCATAACCCCCATCACAAAAGGGAGTTCAATGGTGGTAGGGCTGCCGTAATGTTCAACATCATAGGCGATTTGCACCCGGGGGGCGCGATTGCGCTCGATGACCTTTTGCTTACTATCTGCCATGATCTGTTTCTTTCATGTTTACTTGCCTTTGTCGTCTTGCACGCCGGCCGCATTGCGGAATTCTTTCATACCACTCGGTGCGACTTCTGACATCAGTTCCAGGAAATCCATATGTACCATACGCTGGACCCGCCGCGCCAAATGCGGGATCGGGCTGGATGGTTCGGTGCGTTCGTAAAATGCGATGATCTTTCCCAGGGCGCGTTCAACATCATCGCGCGAGTTGATCTCACCCGTACCTGTGCCAGCGCCCGGTGACGTAACGGGTGCGGCGTTCGAAGGCATCGCCGGGACGTCTGCTTGCGCTTCCGGAGTGGCGGTATCTGTGGCAACCATAGCTTTATCCATCATCGCCTTTGCGTTCTCCAAAAAGGCGGTGAGCTCTGGAAAGTTGATCCCACCGCCGTTCTTTAGCCCCGCCTTCTCGCTAAAACCGCTTTGCAAATCGGCAAGGGCCGCAAGCGCATCGGCCACATCCTGCTTCAACTTGGCGGCTAGTTCTGGTTGCTCGGTGGCGACGGCCCGACATGCGGCGGTGACACGGTTGCGGTTCGTCTCGTACCCGCTGCGCAGTTTCTCACGTTCATCGGCGCTGAGGCCAGACGGCGCTTTGTTCATTGCGTCAAATTCACTAAGCGCGGCATCAAAGAGGTTCTGGCCCGTAATCATACCCAGCCCTGGCATTGTCATGATCGCGTTCAGTTCCAGATCGCCGAGAAGGCCATTGTCATCGTTCTCAAGCTGTTTGAGGCTGTTGATCCGCCGCAAAGCTGCCTCTTTCGGATCGTCACGCTCGCGCAGCAGGGGGTGCACGTCTTCCCAATGCGCATTGAGCGTTTCGGTAATCAGCGATAACCCTGTGGCCAATCCCGAAAGCCCGTTCTCGTTAGCGAGTGCCCTCGCTACAATCACCAAAAGCCGCAAATCGCGCCCCTGTTTGGCCAGTTCTGCGGCCGCATCAAGCACCTCAGACCAATCCACATCAGCGCTGCTAGGGGGGGCATCATTTTCCGGTTGAACACGCATGTCGCGTGCTGCCGGTTCAAGCATACGTTCAATCGCGTGGAATTCCGGCACATTCCGCAGGTCAATCCCCGACGGAGCCGCAGGGTCAACCACATCACGGAAGCTGGCCAGTTCTGTCATCATAACTTAAGTTTTTTTCATCAATAAATACGACTGTCACACAACAAATTGATTCTCACAAACTTTTACCATGGTCGGGTGATTATGGCCGCGCGTCAATGATGGCGGCCGCAAAACCGATGATGTTATCAGCGTCGGTCGCCAGTAATTCGTCCAAGGCCTGAGCTGTCGCCGCCACGCTTTCGGAAGTGGGTCGTCGCCCGTCAAACAATGGTGCGCGTGACAAAATAGCGATGATTTCGCTTTTCCCAAAGTTGCCGTCAGTGATGCGAAAGGCCAGATCGCCGTTATCTGCCAGGAATTCTTCGATTGTGTGTAACGCTCGGATGCGGTGAAAGCCGTCTTGTGGCTCTGATAGCTGGCCAATCTGTGTCCGCGCGTCCATACGATTGGGGATGACGTTGAAAACCGACCCATCCGGTTCGACAATCAAAACCCACAGCGCATCATTGCCGTGCTGTTGCGGGATCAAGACATCGACAACCGGGTTCTGTCCCACAGTGAAGACACCAGAGAGATTACGCTGTCCGGTTTCTCCATTTGAAAGCGCAAGAGTGACAATATTGGTTGGCACCGCGCCGAGTGTACGACGTATCGTGCAGAGCTCGGAGTTCAGGGTTTGCGTCGCGACCGTTATCGGACGGTCGCCAACCATCGGGTCAAGACGCCCTGCAATTGCGGCACGTGTGTCGTTTTCGGCGATATTGCCGGTGATCCTGATTGGGTCGCGCAGGCCAAATTGCCCCTGATTTGCGCCCTCAATCGTCAGTGGTCCGCAATCCTCAACATTCCGTATCGCATCTGCGATGGCCTGCGCCGAAATGGACAATGGGCCGGCCTGAAGATCACGAATGATCTGCCAGCCGTGGTCTGCGGCGAAGCTGTCAATCACCGCTGTTACGGATGAACGGGTCGCCGCATCTGCAGCCCGTCCAGCCAGTGTCGCGTTACGATCACTGATCGACAGTTGCGCGGTCTCCAACGCGCTGACATGTTGCAGCAGCGCTTGGGCCTCACCCGTCCAATTTGAGTCGGGCAGACCGGCGGCAAGAACAATCTCACCCGTTGGTGTTTGCCCAAGGCTGTTTGTCACAGATATGCGCAATGTGTTTGCGGTGTCGGCGTCAGGTGCGTTGCCGGTCAAGACCGGAGGAGTGCCGTCCGCGATGACCAGATCCAGCACATAAGGGTCGGCAACCGGGAGCGGTGGCGTCAGAAACGGATCAAACGCGCCACCAAACCAAGCGAGGCCTAGTGCAGCCAGCTGCACTAGGC